>JBDTKM010000001.1:0-27396 GCA_039935315.1 Rhodanobacter sp.
TTCCGCAGGCACCGACTGCGAATCCGCACAAGCGCTCGATTGGTTCTTTCGTGGCTTACGTAATTTCGCCGAAGAAAATGGTCGCTCCCGCACCCAGGCCGGGAACGGCTGCGGAGACAGAAGCGGCTGAAATGATCGCAACGCCTTTTGAATGAGCTTCGAGTTGGGTGAGATCAAGGAGAACCATGGGGTTATGGACGGCCATACCGAGCGCGCCATGGTCAAGGCCGAAGAAGAGAACAAAAAAGCCGAAATTGCCGGGTCCGACTGCTCCGCCTACGGAGAAGCAGATGCATGGTCCCGAGAAATCCGCCTTCTGGACGTCGCGGCCGCCTCTGCCAAATACCATCCCGATCGCAGCTGACAGCCAGTTCTCCTTGCCCCCGCTGAGCCCGGAGATCACTAACTGCACTGCGGCACGTGTGGCGGGGTTGTTGAAAAAAAGTCGAGCGAGTGGATTCGATGGGTTGGCGATCTTCAACATGATGTCGAGCGGAAGCTCTCCGAACGGATTCGGCGTAATCAGGAATTTGATGACCGGGAAGCGGGACAGGACGCTGCCCATCCCCGGAACTTTCAGTAACAGTTTTCCGAAGTCCGGGGCGAGGCTCAAGCCCACGCTTGGGCCGAGCATCCCGATCGGAAGAACAATGGCATCCCCGTTTGGCCGTTCGAATTTGATCGTTCCCGTGACGGCGGTGAAACCCAAGGCCACGACCGCGGAGAAGGAGGAAAGGTTGAGCGCGGTGACGAACCATTCCTTGGGAACAGGTAGCGCGATCGGAGCATGCGGGGTGGGTTTTTGGAGCGCGGGCTGCTTCATCAGCTCTTGATCCAGGCTCACGATCGTCATCTTGCCGACAATGGCATCCGCGTTCGATTGGTAGCCGTGATTGATGATGTTGCGCTTTTGCTTGTAGGCATGCACTGCGTTCGCGGTCGATGGGCCATAGCGCACGCCGTGGAGTTCTACCGAATCGATTGCCGCTGCGTCGAGTTTCTGCAGGGCCTGCTGTATTTTTCCGACATGCTCTCCGCAGGCTCCGGCCTGAATATGTGCGGAGTCGGATACGGCGGCGGCCTCAAGCTTCGGATCTCCGCGGAAAAGCTGCGATTGCAGGCTCATATCAATCCCCCGGCCCCATTGGCCGTGTTTTGGTGAACGCCATGGCTGGCACTTGGGCCCGGCGGCACACGTGTTCGTCTGGCCGAGTCGACGCAATCTGCGTCGGCGGTGACGCTTTGCATTTGCGCCATGGCTCTTGCTCATGGCAAAGGCAGGGCACGAGCAACCAGCGATGCTCGGAACTTGGCGAGCGCGTAACCCGGCGATTTGGCAAAATTCTCATCGACGTTTTGGTTTCTTTCGCTCAGTACTCCACGCAACTGTCGTCGTCGGGAATCACGCATTCCGGAGCCGCCGCGCCCCCACCCAGGCTGCGCGTGCGCACCTTGGGATTCAGTGCGCCCAGAACGAGGCCCTTGGGCAGCAGCAGCCACATCTGGCCACGGCCATTCATCGAGGCCGCGAGACCGCCCGCAGCATCGCCAAAGCCCCAGAAGAAGTCGCCACGCACGCTGCCGCGAATCGCGCCCCCGGTATCCTGCGCGAACATCAGACGTTCCAGCGTACCTGCCCCACCGGGTGCGGCGGTGCTGACGAAAACCGGGGCCCCCAACGGCGTGGTGCGCGGATCGACCGCAAGCGAACGACCGGCCGTCAGCGGTACGCCAAGCGCGCCCGTCGGCCCCTGCGGACCATCGGGAATCACGCGGAAAAATACATAACTGGGATCGCCGATACCGCTGACACTACCGCTGTCCGTCTGCGCGACGAGGCCTTTGGCCGCACCGCTGCGCCCAGGGTCGGCGGCCGGTTGGGCAGCGTCGCTGCCGCGGATCGGACGGCCGTTTGCGCCAACAGCGGTTGCTGCGGGAACGCCGGATGGCGGCGACTTGCCGGTCAACTGCGCAATCATCGCCTGGACCTGTGGATCCTCGGCACGTGCAGTCGCGGGCGGCGGCGATGGCGTCATGGCGGTGTTCGCCGACGCCGGAGCGGCACGCTCGGCGACGGTTGCGGACTGGCCCCGGGCGAGGCGCGCGATGATCGCCTGCACCTGCGCATTGCCAGCCTGGTCATCGCGGCGAATCGCGGTGGCGCGGGCCGGTGTCGCTGCGGCAACCGAACCGACAGGCGTGGCGCTTGCCGAGGTGCCGTGCTGAAGCCGCGCAATGATCGCGGCAACGTCCTCGCTCGGGCCGCTGTTGGTCACACCCAGATTCAGTCCGCGGGTCTTGATCGCGCTGGCGACCAGCGCGGTGTCGCTGGCACTGGCGTTGGGCAGGAACGGGTGACCGTTCTGCTCGGCATAGGCTACGCGCACTACTCGACCACCCTCCAGCCGAATCTTGCCCGAGCCCTGTACCTGCATCGAATACAGCGCGTAGGCATCCGCTACCCACGCCAGCACTGCGGCATCGATGCCCCGGGCCTCGATTTGCTGACGGCTGTAGTACGGCGTGATGCGGTCACCGTCGACGCGCACGCGGTAGCGCTTGTCAGCCACGCCCGGGCTGTCGTTGTCCAGCGCCAGCTCGTACTCGGTCGCCCCTGCGGTGCCGGCGGCGGCGGCGAGCAGTCGGTTGTCCTCGATGCGGAACGATTGCCGCGCGGCACCACTGAGCGAGCGTGCATCCAGTTCGTACAGATCGCGCGGCGCACCATACACGGGAAAGCGGAACGTCGCATCGCGCGTGCTGCGTCCATCGATTTGCGGTTCGTAATAGCCCGTGATCCGCCCGTTCGGGTCGGCATCGGGGCTGAGTACCCGATAGACCTGAAAGTGGCTTTCAAAGAATCGGCGGGCGGCGGCATCATTGCGCTCGTCGGTGACGTTCAGTTCGCTGCAGGCCTGGCTCCAGGCACTCTTTCGCGCAAGCACTTTGCAGCTTTGGCTGAACACATCGAGGCTTTCGCGCAGTGCGTCGCCCTGCCAACCCGGCATGCTCGCGAAAGTGACTGGCTCGAAGCGTGCGTAGCGGGTCACGAAGGGCGGCCCCAGGTCGTTGCTTGCGGCCCCTGTGGCTGGAGCGGACGCCGCCACGCTGCCTGGCGTCGAGGGAGACGCGGGATTCTGGGCCAGCACGCTGCTGACGCCGGTCAGCGGCAGGCTCAGGACGAGCGCGGCGAACCGGCGCGGCAAAGTCAGGCGACGTGACGTCATGGCGAATATCCACGCGTGGAAGCGTCGACCATGGTTGGCCCAACGACGTGTCATTGCCATACCACGGACGCGCTATGGCGATGGCTCAGAACGAGGTTCCGTGTGCCCCATCATGGGGTGCCGACGGGGCGATTGAGCATCCGCAGGATCTGCTGGTGCGTGCTTGCGATCTTCTGCAGACGCGCCTGCATGGCGGCATCGCTCACCCAGCGCACGTTCAGCGCGCGCCGGCGATCGAGGTGGTAGTCGATGTCGGCAAACGGTATCAGCACGGCATCGCTGGCCGGCGCGAAGCCGCTGATGTCGTGGATTCGCTTGATCTTGGCCAGCTCCGCCTCCGCGTTGCGACCATCTTTGGCGTAGTGGGTGATGAAGGCCGTGATATCGGCGCGCAACGCCGGGTCGAGATCCTTGCGCACGATGATCACTGCATGCGGAATCAGGGTGGATTTCCACAGAATCCGCAGACGTGCGTATTGATCGGGAAAATATTGGGAGAAACGTTCGAGATCCGCCGTATTGTTGGTCGCCACGTCCACTTCGCCGTTGGCGACGGCGAGCGCGTTGTTTTGGTGGTTGTCCACCTTGACGCTGGCAAAGAACGTATCCGAGTCCAGCTTGTGGCTGGCGAAAAGTTGGGTTTCCGGCACCAGGTAGCCGGACGTGGACAGCGATTCGCCGCGGGCGAACCGCCAGTGGCCCGGCTTGGCGTAGAGATCCGTCAGCGTGCGAATAGGCGAATCCTTGAGTACCAGCAGCACCGCGTAATAACCATGCGAGCCGTCGCCGCGGGTCAGCTGGGCGACCACCTCCATGCGGTCCCGGGTCACCGCCTGCAGCGCCATGCGGCCGGAAACAAAGGCCACGTCGACGCGATCTTCGGCGATCGCCTCGGCCAGGCCCTCATAGGTACTCACTGAAATGCTGCGCACGGGCCGGTGCAGGGCCTCGCTCATGTCGTCCAGCATCGGCCGCCATGCAACCAGCGATTCAGAAGGTCCGCCGATCGGCAGGATGCCGAAGGTCAGCGCCCCCGTTTCCTTGTTCTGGCTGGCCGCAACCAGCGGCCAGCAGAGCAGGCCAAGCAACACCGTGCAGACGAGAAGACCCGCAAAACGCCAAGCAGCGGTTCGATGATGCAGGACGCTGCATCGACCCCACCCCATGATCTGTCCGAGTATCATTTTGCTGCTCCCTCGGCGGCCATCGAACCGCGCGAAACCCGGACCTCGCCCCGTTCGGGGAGGTCGAGCATACCCCAAGTAATCCATGGAAATGTGCAGCTGAATCAGCTCGCGCGGCGCCCGCGCAAACCCGTCATCCATCCTCGATCATGAACAGGTTTACTGGCCGCTGATACGCCGGGAGGCGACGACCGCCTCGACTCGGTTGCGGACATTAAGGGCACGAAAGATCGCCGCCAGGTGGATTTTCACCGTGCCCTCGCTGATGCCGAGGTCGCGGGCGATGACCTTGTTCGGTTTACCCAGCGCCAGCAGGCGCATCACGTCGATCTGCCGCTCGGTGAGCAGTGTGCGCAGCCGCTCCTCCACGCTGGCCGCCTTTTCACCTTGGGCCGCCCTGGTGGTGGCAGCGACCTCACCGAGCAGCATCTGCGGCACGTAGACTCCGCCGGAAAGCACCAGCCGCACGGCCGACAGCATCACGTCAGGCGAGTAGGCCTTGGGGATGAATCCCTGCACGCCCAGTTCCAGCAGTTCGCGGACCAGCGCCGGATCCTCGGAACCGGACAGCACCACCACCGGTACCCCGGGCAGGCCCAGGAGGGTGTCGAGCAGGTGCTCGTGTCCGCTGCTGCCTGGCATGTGCAAGTCGATCAGGGCCAGTGCGGGAGCCGGATCATGCGCAACGGATCGGCGCAGTTCTTCCACGTCCATGGCGACCGCGAATTCGATATCCGGGCCGAGTTCGGCAAGCTTGATCTTCACGCCCTCGACGATCAGATGATGGTCATCGGCGATCAGTATCCGCATGGCTGTCCCTTCCGCACCGCGCGCGTCGATGTTGCCGCGGCCGTATGGCCGCTGCCTCAACATAGCCGCAAGTGTGCGCCAGCGGCAATACGTTGGCTCCCGCCCGAACGGCCTAGGCTCTCCGTGATATGGCCGCCATGGCAGGCGGTCGTGAGAATCGTCGGTGATTCGGACGACGGAAGACACCAGCCATGATCGGGGCGTTCAAGGCAATCGGGCGACGACGCTGGGCTGGCCGGCTGATGCGGCGATCGAGCTTGGTGCTGTTGCTGGCCTCGGCGTCGGCTTCTGCCTCGATGCCACCCGCGCCCTCGCCGACGCTCGCCGCACCGTCCGCGTCGGCGCAAGAACCGTTTGACTGGCAGTCCGCACACGGCGTGCTGTTCCGTATCCGTTCCACCCGCGCCGGTGCGCCCGACAGCCTGCTGCTGGGCACCATCCACATCGGTGCGCCGCTGGCGCTGGGGCTGGATCCGCAGCGCATCCAGCAAGCGGTCGTGGCCCAACGCATCCTGGTCAACGAGGTCGCTGGCGATACCCCGTGGCAACCACGCTATGACCACTATCGTTTACTTGCCGCAGGCCAGAGCCTGGCGACACTGATCGGTGGCCTCCAGTTCATCAAATTGGCCACCCTGCTGCCGGATCACCGCGGCACCGCGCTCAACCGGTTCAAGCCATGGGTGGCGATGACCCTGCTGGAGGAAGGTCAGGACGCGCCGCTGGCCCGCGCCGACGGCCCCGGGCGACGCAACATGGACGCGACCATTGAAGACATCGCACGTGCGCATGGCCTGAAGCTCGTACATCTGGAAACGTTGGAGGATCAGCTCGCCGCACTCGATTGCACGCCGGCCGCCGATTACGCCGTGGTCCTGCGCCAGCGGCTGGCCGACCCGCAAGCGCTGCGCGCCGAAACCGAACGTGCGCTGGCGTTCTATCGCGCCGGCGACCTGGCCGGCTGGCTCGCCGACATCGATGCGATGTCCGGTCTGGACGCGCCGGCGCGGGTTGCCGAGCAGCATGCACGCGATTGCCTGGTCGACCAACGAAACGCGCGCTGGATCGAGGAACTTGAGCCGTTGCTGCGCGATGGCGGCTGCTTCGTCGCGGTTGGCGCGATTCATCTCACCGGCCCTGACGGCCTGCTTGCCGGATTGGCCCGGCGCGGCTTCACGGTCAGCGAACAGGCGTGGTAGCACGCGTCGCACCACACGAACACGGGATACGGGTCATGCAGGCAGCAAGGCAGGTTCACTGGGCTCAGGGGGGCTTTCTCACCCCGCAACACCTGCAGGCACAAGACGCCTGGCAACAGGCGTATGCGCTGCGCCTGCACCGCCAGTTCTCCCCTTATCACTGGGGCTTCGATGCGCTGGTGTTGCGCGAGGACGCGCTGGCCAGCGGCATGGCCACGCTGGAACGCTTCGCGCTGCTGACCCGGCAGGGCGAACTGATCAGCGGCGGCGTCGCGGCGACCGCCGAGGGTGGCGGCAATGCCCGCGTGCCCGAGCGCAGCCTGATCGAGTTGGTGGTACCCGGCAACGATCCGATCTCGTTGTATCTGGTGCTCAAGCGCGAGCGCACGCTGGAAGGCCTCGGCCGCAGCGACGAGCGTGGTCGCCTGCCGGCACGGCACCGACTCGACGGGGAGACGCGCGCGGATCCGTACGATCCGCAGGCACCTGCTGCCGAGGTGGATTTCCTCGGCTACCAGGCGCAGATCATCAGCAGTCTGGACGACGGCGCCGACGCCTTGCTGGCGGCATGCGAGTCGTACAAGTTCGCGGAAATCGTGCCGAACGGCCCGGGCAAGTTCAAACTCTCCGGCGACTACATCCCGCCACTGGTGGCATTGCAGGCATCGACCAACCTGACGCGGTGGACGCGGACACTGCGCGATCTGCTGGTGTCCCGCGGCGCAGATTTCTCCAGCGTCAAGCGACAACGCGGGATCCGCGCCGCGTCGACCAGCGCGCAGGAAGTGATGCGGGTGGTGATGATGCAGACGTTCGCACGCTACATCGCCGACCTGCAGGAAGCGGTGCGCGGCGGCGTCATCGCGCCGTACGCGCTATACCTGCGGCTGCGCGAGCTGGTGGCCGAGTTCTCGGTGTTCTCCGAGGAGATCAACTTCGCCGGCGCGCTGCGCGACAACCCGGCTGCCACCGAGCTGCCACCGTACGACCACGACAATCTGCGTGTCTGCTTCCGCATCGCGTTCCAGCGCGCCGAGACGTTGATCAAGGCGCTCACCGTAGGCGCCGAGGTCGGCATCACGCTCACCTTCGATGGCAAGCTGTACAAGGCCGACTTGCCGGCGAACCTGTTCGAGTCGGACAAGACGCGCTTCTACCTGGCCTTCGAGTCCGAGCTGCGCGGCCAGGACCTGTTCGGGCGGCTCTCGCGCACCGGCAAGATCTGCTCGGTCGACGAAATGCCGCGGCTGCTGCAGGCCGCGCTGTTCGGCCTGAAGATCGACCTGCTGCCGGTACCACCGGAGGAGTTGCCGCAGAAGACGCCGAACACCACGTACTTCCTGGTCGACACGCGCCACCCGTTCTGGCAGGGCATCCGCAACGCCCGCAACATGGCGGTGTTCTGCGACCTGCCCGCAGAGCAGACGGTGATCAAGCTCTACCCCGTCGGTGCCGAGGAGTGACCGCGATGGCGCGCCAGGAGTCTGCCCACGGCTCCCTCGCCACGCGATCCGCGAGGAAGTCATGAGCAGACTCTTGGCGTTCTTTACCCCGCTGCTGTCCTTCGGCCTGGCCGTGGACGAACAGATTGCCGGCGGCAACCCGCCCGGCAGTGTGGAAGAAGTGTACGCGCGCGCGCGCAGCGTGACCGAGCAGGCGCGCAGCGCCGCACTGGCGGCGGGCAAGCCGGCGGCGGCCGTGGAGTCGGCGGCGTTTGCCGTGGTCGCGTGGTTCGACGAGATCATCACGCGCAACCCGTCGTGGTGGAGTCAGGCCAGCCCGCTGCAAGTGTCTCTGTTCAACACCAACAACGCCGGCAACGAGTTCTTCGAGCACTTGTCCAACCTCCGCGGCGGCGACGAGGAAGTGCGCGAGGTCTATTACCACGTGTTGCTGCTTGGCTTTGTCGGCCAGTACTACTACGAGACCGGCGACCAGGGCGAGCTGGGCAAGGTCAAGGAATTGAACAGCCGCCAGTTGCCGTTGTCACCGGCGCCGCTGCACACCTTGCGCGAAGAACAGATCACGCCGCAGCCGTACCAGATGAAGGACCCACCGGGCCCACGCTACCCACGGCAATGGGATGCGCTGTTGATGAAGGTCGGGGCTGCGGTGGCACTGCTGATCCCGCTGACTTACCTCGTGTGGTTCTTCCTTTCGCCGGCGCGCGTGACCGGTCCCTCCGTGCAGCAACTGGTGGATCAGGAGATTGCCGGCTACACCTGTGCCGACCTCACTGGCACGGTGGACGCGAATGGTGCGCTCGCGATGCATGGCTACGTGTCGAAGCCGGTGGACCTGGAGCGCTTGCGCAACGACGTCGGGGCGATCAAGGGCGTGACGTCTTCCAGCTATCAGGTGAAGTTGCTGATCTGGCCGCACTGCGAAGTCGTCAAACTGCTGACGCCGTACCGGCAGCGCAACCTCGATCGCCATGACGGTCTCGCGGTGACGCCGACGACCGGCCACAGTGACCGCTTCGTCAAGGACGAGAAAATGATCGTGCGGCTGACCCAAGCCAACCACGACGGCTATCTGTACGTCGACTACTACACGGTGGAAGGCGAAGTGATCCACCTGCTGCCAAACCAGCTCGAACCGCATAGCGGAGAGCGGATCCCGGCCAGCCAGCAGATCGATGTCGGCCAGTCCGGGGTGGCCGGCGGTGGCTGGATCACCATCGACGCGCCGTTCGGACAGGAGCTGATCACCGTAGTCGCCTCGCCCACGCCGATCTATCCCGGCATGCGCAAGCCGATCGAGCCGGCCAAGGATTACCTGCCGCTGCTCAAGCAGGCGATCGACGCCAATCGCAGCAACGACAAGTTCCTCGCCGACTTCATGACCATCCAGACCGAACCGGCGCAGTGAGGCCGATAGCATGAGCCTGACTCAAATAACCTGGTCCCGACCTGCACGGTTCGTCCTCGGCGGGATTGTGGGGTTGCTGTTGATCGTGTTCGTGGCACCGGCACTGATTCCGGTCATACCGCCACGCTTCTGGCAGCTGCTCGGCCTGTGCCTGGCCACGCTCGCGGTGTTGTGGTGGTTCACGGCCGGCGCGCGCCGGTATTCGCGCGCCGGCCGCGCGCGCCAGCGCATTGGCGATCTGGGCCCAGGCAATGCCGAGGACGAACGCGAGCCGCTGGCGCGCATGGGCGCGGCGATCCAGGAGGCCAAACGAACCATCCAGCGTTCGCCCGACATGGCCGGTGGCCGTCAGCCTTTGTACCGGGTGCCGTGGATGCTGTTCCTCGGTGACGTCGACGCGAGCGTGAACGGCGTGCTGCAGGCAGCGATCAGCGTCTCGCCGTTTCCGGCGCCGGTGGCGGCACCGGACGCGGTGTGGCAATGGTGGTTCTTCCGCTCGATGATTGCGATCGAGACACGCGCGGGCATCGTCTGCGATGCTGCAGCGCGCACTGAACGCGGCCTGTGGTACCAGGCCTTGATGCAACTGGCCAGCGAACGCGAGCGACTGCCGCTGAACGGGATCGTGGTGTGCATCGGTGCGCGCAGCGTGCTCGGTGATGCGGACGCGCTGAAGGAAACCAGCATGCGTCTGCGCCGACTGGTCGACGAGAGCATGGAGCACCTGCAGGTCCAGTTACCCGTCTACGTGTTGGTGACGGGGCTGGAATCCCTGCCCGGCTACGCCGCGTTCCGGGCCGCCTTGCCGACCGAGGCCTTGACCCAGGCGCTGGGCTGGCGGCTGCCGGAAAACGAGATCGTCAGCGCCGGCACCAGCGACAAACTCGACGGCCTGTTTGCGCCGATGATCGACCGGCTGCACGCGCTGCGGCTCACCGCGCTGGCGGCGCAACACGACGTGCACGGCCGCCGCGGCGTGTTCGAGTTCGTGCAGTCGATCACGCAGATGCAAGGCGGGTTGCGCCAACTGGTGGGTCTGCTGCTCGAGAACAATCCATTTCAGCGTACGCCGCGCTGGCGCGGCATGTATTTCGTCGGCGCGCCCACGCCGCAGGCCCCGGGCGGTGCGTTCGTGGCCGACTTGTTCACCCGCTTCCTGCCGACTGACCAACCATTGGCCACACCCAGTCTGAAAGGCAGCGCCGGCCGCCTGGGTGTCGCGGCGCTGGGCGTGGCCGCATTGCTTGCCTTGTCGGTGTACTTCACCCACGGGCTGAGCCAGACGCGCAGCGACGACACCCGGTTGCTCGCGCAGACCCGGGCCGCCTGCCAGGGTCGCGAAAACGCGGGGGCCAGCGGGCGCATTGCGTGGGTCGCCGGTTGCGGCCGCACCATCGAAAAGTTGCAGGCCAGCGCCGACCGGACCCAACTTGGCTTCGGCCTGCGCCACTCCGATCGCGACATCGAACAACTCAAGCTGCAGGTGACCAGCGACTTCTCGGCACTGATCCTGGCGCCGTACGACCAGATGCTGGACACCGACATTGCCAGCGGCCGCGCCGGCATCGAGCAGTTGCTGGCGGTAACCCAGCGGCTGCGCATGCTGCGCCATTGCCGCGGAAGGAATGCCGACTGCGTCGACACCGAGCTGGCGCACAACGTGGTGTTCGATCCGCGCTCGCGACTGTTCGCCCCGTTCTTCACCGCCGACGCCGACACCCGTCGCGATCGCGACAACGCCGATGCCCTGCTGGCTACGTACCTGGGCTATCTGCGCTGGCAGAAAGGCAGCGTACTGGACGACGAGCAACAACGCCTGCAAGGCGAACTGGCCCGTCTGCTGGCGGCGTACACGCCGCACCCGCAGGACCTGGAGGCCTGGGCCGATGCGCGTGCCAGCGGGCCGCGACTGCAGGACTACTGGCTGCCACCCGATCGGGTGGTGGGTGTGGATGCCGGCACGCTGCCCAGGATTTCAGCCGCCTATACGGCAGCCACGTGGAACGGCGTGGTGATGCCGATGACGACGACCATCCGCGCAACCCTGGCGGAAAAAAAAACTCTGGCTGACGACTTTCGCCACGCGTATTTCGCGGCGTACTTTCATGCCTGGGCGCAGTTTCAGAGCCGCTTTTTCGATGGCGTGAAGCTGTGGCAGGGGCACGGCGACGAACTGACGGCGCGGGCCGCGGGCGACGACAACCCGTACCGCTTTTTTTTTGACGACATGCAGCGGCAACTGCTGAGCCTGCCGCTGCAGTTGCCGCTGTCCGTGCGCTGGCAGCAGGCGTGGGACCGCACACGCGCCGCTGGCTGGGGCGGCTGGAAACCGTTCGGCGCCTTCATCGGGCACACCGTGGGCGGCTGGTTCAGCCATTCCGGCGAGCCGCCACCGACCTGGCTGCTGGCCACTCTGGACACCCGCCGTAGCGTGCTGCGCGGGCAGCGTGCGCTGTTTGCCAACGGTTATCTGCGACTTGAAGCCAAGGGCGGCGAGCAGAATCTGTACCAGATCATGGCCGACCTGTATCGCGCCAAGGGCGTGTCCGCGCAACCACCAGCCTCCGAATACGCTACCTTGCTGCGCTCGGTAGATCATCCCGACGATCGTTACGCGGCCAACTTCAAGGGCGACGATCTGGGCGCATGGTCGGTGGTGCAGGGCCCCGCCCATCTGCTGCTGTACCTGACCGTGCAACGGGTGGCGCATTACGTGCAGCAGCGCTGGAACGACGGCGTGGTGGCGCCGCTGAAGAGCCTGCCGCCGGAGCAACAACTCGCTGCGCTATATGGTGTGCAGGGCAAGCTCAACGCGTTCGTCAACGACACCCTGGCGCCGTTCGTGAGTGACAAGGAGCGCACGCCGATTCGCGTCGGTGGCGTGGCGCTGTCGCTGACACCGGCATTTCTGGCCCTGCTGGCGGCGCAGGGCCAGGCGCAATCCGCACTCAACACCGACCAGCCCTTTCTGGCCGGCAGCTTCAGCTTCAGCGGCCCCAGCGAGCTCGGTGGTCTGGTCGAAGGCGCGCAGGGCAGCGTGCTGCAGGTTGACTGCAAGGACCGCAACGTGAGCACCAGCAGCAAAGCACAATCGCTGGCCGAGTCCAAGGTGGCGGTGTTCTGGTCGCCGACCAGTTGCCTGCAGGCGAGCCTTCGTATCAGCGTGGAGCAAGCGCCCGCGGCCGAAGCGGCGCTGGTGCCCGGGGGCTCAGCCAGTGCGGCGGGCGCCGCCTTGCCCGCGCCGGTCGATCCACTGGTGCTGACCAAGTTGTACGCCGGCCAGGACGGTTTCCTGCAGTTACTGAAGGACTTCGGTACCGGGTCGCACACCTTCGCGTTGGGCGACTTTCGCGATTCGTACACGCCACTGCAATGGGCCGACATCACGGCGCGCCTGCACGCGGCAGGTTTCAGCCAGGTGCAGGTCTTTCTTGCGATCGACTTGTCCGATGCGATGAAACAGTACCTCGCCGCCCGCACCACGCCGGTGGCAATGCCCACCCGCATCGTCGAATAGCCGTGCCGGCAGCCACGCCAAGATTGAGGAGAGCACCATGAGTACCGATACCCCGTTGATCGACATCGACCGCCTGCTGGCACCCATTTCGCCGGATCGTCCCGGCGGCGAGGACATCAGCTTCGATGAGATCTACGACCAGATCCGCGAAGCGCGCCGCGCCGACGATCCAACCCTGCGCCAGGGCGACTGGCAGACAGCGCTCAAAGTGGCCGACTGGCGCCAGGTGATCAAGCTGGCCAGCGGCATACTCGGCACCCGCAGCAAGGACCTGCAAGTGGCGGTGTGGCTGGGCGAGGGCTTGATCGCCACCGCCGGCGTGGACGGCGCAACGCAGTCGTTCCGCCTGCTGCACGGCATGCTCGACGGCTTGTGGGACGTGCTGTTTCCGGAGCTTGACGGTGACGATGCGGAAGAGCGTGCCGCCAAACTGGCCTGGTTCAATATTTACGCTGGCGAGGCCTTGCGCAAGGTGCCACTGAGCGCGGGCAGCAACCCGATGACCTTGCTGCACTGGCAGGACTCACGCGAGGTCGACAACTTGGCGCGGCAGAACCAGGATGCGCACCAAGCGGCGCTCGATGAAGGCCGGTTCACCGGCGAGGCCTTCGACAAGGCCATGCTGGAATCGCCGCAGGAGGCGGTGGTGCGCATGCTCGAGCAGTCCGATGCCGCGCTCAGCGCATTCGATACTTTCAAGCGCATCGCCGACAACCGGCTTGGCCGCGCTGCGCCGTCATTGGCCGCGGTCGAAGACGCGCTGAAGCGGATTCGCCAACTGGTCGGCAAGGTCGCGCAGGCCAAGGGCATCGGCGGGGTTGATGCGCTCGCCGATGCCGGCGACGATCAGTCGGCCGGCAACTCGCCTGCGCCAACGCAGACTACCGTGACGGCGGGCAGCCTTGCGCTGGATCTCTCCGGCAACAACGCCGCCAGCAAACAGGTGGCCCTGCGCGCGATCAGTGAAATCGCCGAGTTCTTCCGTCGTACCGAGCCGCACAACCCGGTCGCCTTCATGTTGGAGAAAGCGGTGGTCTGGGCCAACACACCCCTCGATGCGTGGCTCAGCGAAGTGGTTCGCGACAGCACCGTGCTTGCCTCGATCCGCGATCGGCTCGGAATCGCCGGTGAATGACCCCGCGCGCCCGGCGGGTGACGTGTGGTGCCGCGCAGCGGCTGGTCCCCGTCGAGGCGCGCCGCCAGGCGACCGCGCCACCCGCCGCCACGCATCCCGCCCCAAAGTCATAGGCCGACGACTGGCCGTATGGCTAATTTTCTCGCGGCCAGCGGCTTTCTAGACTTCCTCTTCATCGCCGTTGCGCATTCGCGCAACACGCACCACCCAACAGCCGGGGAACCGCCATGGCCAAGAAGGAAAGCACGCAGCACAAGCTGGATCGCGTCCGCGCACCGCGCGTGCAGCTCACCTATGACGTGGAAGTGGGTGATGCGATCGAGAAGAAGGAGCTGCCTTTCGTGGCTGGCGTCATCGGCGATTTCAGCGGACAGCCGGCCGAACCCCTGGCGAAGCTGAAGGAGCGCAAGTTCGTCAATCTCGACAAGGACAATTTCGACGATGTGCTCAAGGGCATGAAGCCGCGCGTGCAGATGCAAGTGGACAACAAGCTCAAGGGCGATGGCTCGAAGGTCGGCGTGGAACTCAACTTCAAGAGCCTCGATGACTTCACGCCGGAAGCCGTGGCGAGCCAGGTCGAACCGCTGCGCAAGCTGCTGGAGGCGCGCCAGAAGCTGGCCGACCTGCGCAACAAGATGGCCGGCAACGACAAGTTCGAAGAACTGCTCAACGAAGTGTTGCAGAACACCGACCAGATCACGCGGCTGACCAGGGAAGTCGGCTCCGGCGGCAAACCGGAAAGCTGAGCCGCCTGTTGGCGCGGACGGTGGCGCGAGCCACTACCTGCGCAGGCCCACGGAATCTATCCACCACGGTTATCGCTCAGGACAAGACATGGCCACCACGACACAGAAAGACGCCGAGCAGGGTAACGCCGCCGAAGCAGAAGGCAGCCTGCTCGACTCGATCCTCAGCCAGAGCCGCATCGCCAAGACCGACAGCGAGCGGGAACGTGCGCGCGACTTGATCGTCGAGCTGGTTGACCAGGTCACGGCCGGACAGATCAGCATCTCGCACGATGCGATCGCGTCGCTAGACGCGCGCATCGCCGACATCGACAAGCTGCTCTCGGACCAGCTTTCGGCGGTGATGCACGCGCCGGAATTCCAGCAGCTGGAAGGTTCCTGGCGCGGCCTGAAATATCTGGTGGACAACAGCGAGACCAGCACCACCTTGAAGATCAAGGTACTCAACTGCACCAAAAAGGAACTGATCAAGGACTTCAAGAACGCCTCGGACTTCGACCAGTCCACCGTGTTCAAGAAGATCTACGAAGAGGAATACGGCACCTTCGGCGGTGCGCCGTTCGCCACCATGATCGGCGACTATGAGTTCAGCCGGCAGCCGGAGGACATGTACCTGCTGGAGGAAATGTCGCACGTGGCGGCCGCCGCCCATGCACCGTTCCTGTCAGCGGCATCGCCGGAGATGTTCGGCTTCGACAGCTTCACCGACCTGGCCGGTCCGCGTGATCTGGCCAAGGTGTTCGACACCGTCGAGTATGCGAAGTGGAAGTCATTCCGCGGTTCGGAAGATTCGCGTTATGTGGGCCTGGCGATGCCGCACGTACTCGGCCGCCTGCCGTATGGACCGGACACCGCGCCGGTGGAGACCTTCAACTTTGTCGAGGATGTTTCCGGCAAGGATCACAGCCGCTACCTGTGGACCAACGCGGCTTATGCGCTGGGCAGCAAGATCACCGACGCGTTCGCCAAGTACGGCTGGACCGCCGCGATCCGCGGCGTTGAAGGCGGCGGCCTGGTGGAAGGCTTGCCCACCCACACATTTGCCACCGACGACGGCGAAGTGGCGCTGAAGTGCCCCACCGAAATCGCGATCACCGACCGTCGTGAGAAGGAACTGGCCGACCTGGGGATGATCCCGCTGGTGCATTGCAAGGGCACCGATTATGCGGCGTTCTTCTCCACCCAGTCGGCGCAGAAGGCGAAGGAATACAACACTGACGCTGCCAACGCCAATGCGCGACTGGCTTCGCAGCTGCAATACATCTTCGCGGTGAGCCGCATTGCGCATTACATGAAGTCGATGATGCGCGACAAGATCGGCAGCTTTGCCTCGCGCTCCAGCGTCGAGCGTTTCCTCAACACCTGGATCACCCAGTACGTGTTGCTGGACGACAACGCCTCGCAGGAGATGAAGGCGCAATATCCGCTGCGCGAAGCGAGCATCGAGGTCGTGGATGTGCCCGGCAAACCCGGTGCCTACAAGGCGGTGGCTTTCCTGCGGCCGCATTACCAGCTGGACGAACTGAGTGTCTCGCTGCGTCTGGTCGCCGAGCTTCCGAAGTCGGCACGTTGAGAATCTTTTGAGGATTGACCCATGTCACAGAGCGACTTCTTTCTGAAAATCGACGGCATCGACGGCGAGTCCACCGATGACAAACACAAGGGTGAACTGGAGATCCAGTCGTGGGCCTGGGGTGCGACCAACCAGGGCACATTCGGCGCTGGCGGCGGCGGCGGTGCCGGCAAGGCCGACTTCAGCGACATCACGATCAGCAAGTACGCTGACAAGTCCACGCCGAAGCTGCTCAAGGCGGTGGCCACCGGCCAGCACATCAAGAGCATGGTGCTGGTATGCCGCAAGGCCGGCGGCGACAAACAGGAATACCTGAAGCTGACGCTCACGGACGTGCTGATCTCCAGTTACCACTCCAGCGCCTCAGGCGGTGCCAGCCCGGTCCCGAATGAGTCGATCGGCCTGAACTACGCAGTGATCAACTACGAATACAAGCCGCAGAAATCCGATGGCTCGCTGGAAGGCTCGGTCGCGGTCAGCTACGACCGTCACGCCAACAAGGCCACCTGAAGTCGGGGCAAGGCAGGCGTCGGCGCGGTGTGCTTCGCGGCATGTCGTGCCGGCATGTGGTAGCCACAAGATGGAACACGGTCGATGCCCATCGAACTGTCTGAAATCAAGATTCGAGCCTCTTCGAGCAACGACTTCTTTCTGAAGCTGGACGGGATCCAGGGCGAAAGCAACGACCAGGACCATGCCAGCGAGATCGACATCGTCGGCTGGGCCTTCGGGGTGAACGAAGATGAAGCCGATGACGCGCAAGCCCAGCGCACCTCGGGTGGTCGCGACAACCTGCCGGTGTTCAGGCGTGGCGGCGATGCGGCAGCCTTCGGTCAGACGCTGGCGGGCAGCGTGCGCGTGGGAGACCTGCACCTCAGCAAGCATGTCGATGCTGCTTCGGCGCCCTTGTTGAAGGCCGCCACCACGCGGCAGAAAATTGCCAAGGCGATCCTCACCTGCCGCAAGGCTTCCGGTGCAGAAGGCCTCGAGTATTTGCAGGTTTTGTTGCAGGACGTCCTTGTCTCACGCTGGGCGGCAAGCGCCACTGGCGACGAACTGCTGCCCTCCGAACGGCTGGTACTCAGCTATACACGTATCGAATTCATCTACCAGCCGCAAGGTCGCAAAGGTACCGCCGAAGGCAAGAAGCACGCCGGCTGGGATCGCAAGCTCAATGCGGCGATGTAAACCACCCGGGCCAACCTGATGCGCTCCGTCCTCGATCGCCTGTCCGACAAACCGCTGCCCGAAGACAGTGGTCGCCGCATGTCGCTCACCGACTTTCGGGATGTGGTATCGCGCGATCTGGAAGCGTTGCTCAATACGCGCTCCGAGGCGGCGCGGGTGCTGCCGGAAGCGTTCGTGGAGTGTCGCAAGTCCTCCTTGACGTTCGGCATCCCGGACTTCTCCTCCTACAGCCTGCTCAGTCCGCGTGACCGTGATCGCATTCGTCGCACGCTGGAACTGGCGGTCGGTTTGCACGAGCCGCGGTTGACCCGGGTGCGCGTGGTGCTGGAGTCGCAGCGTGCCTATGAACGCGCACTGCGGTTCCGGGTGGAGGCGCTGATGAATCTGGGCCCGGAGCACGAGAAAGTGCAGTTCGACGCGGTGCTGCAACTCAATACACAATCGTATCAAGTGCGCTGAGCGATATTCTGCGTGTATGAAGTCGATGCGGTCGCGTGTGAAATAATTGACGTATAAGCAAAACGCACGATTATTGACGGGGTCAGTGTCATGAACACAGAAACGTTTTATTCGAAAGATGGCGTATACCTCGTCAATTGGGGGATGATTGGTAGAATCATCCGTTCTGGTGAATATTCCCGTGCCTTACTTCGGTGCACAAAAGGGCACCCGGAATATCCCATGAAAAACTGGCTTTCGGACGGTCCAGCTGTGGCCCAGATAGATACGGATTGGAACGAAGTTCGGCGACAGACCGACGCCTTCAGTGAGTTGACGTTGAGCAAGTTTTATTGGGATGCCAAAGAAAACATGAAAAAGCAAATAGCCATACTCGTCGACTGGATACAGGAAACGGCGCGCAATAACGCCAAGTTTGAAAAATGGAAGCGAGACGCGCAACGTTGGACGATGGAGAATATCCGGAGCAGCGTCGACCAAGGTGAGTCCGGATTGGAGGTGGCGAAATTTCTTCGTGACACATCGGCCGAGGGCCTGATCGTTTGCTCAGCCTTTGTAGAACTTCCCGCCATTTTTGCCGTAAGGGCTGGCGCTGCCGCATTCGCGGCCGGACTCAAGGCGACAGCGCGGGCTGAAGATCATCCGGAGGCATCGAAGACAAATATCGCGGCAACATTCGGATCGGAGTTTGCCGTGGCGATTTTGGATATTGTTGTTGGAAAAAAAATAGAAAAAATAGCGGAGGCCGGGAAATATGGTAAGACAGGTCTGGTTATATTGTGGAATATGGTAAAAGGTCATACGGTAGAGCCAACCAAGGCATGGATACAGGGAGGCAAACAAATTGAGATTGAGCTGACGGGGGCGTTCAAAAGTATTGGCGGCATTTTTGGTGCAATCGCAGGTGAACTAATTTCCAATAAATTCGGAGGCGCATCAACCCTCGCAATCGCTGCTGAAACGGCCGTCAACCGTACTGCAGATTATTTGAAGGATATCCTGAGCGAAGGAGAGAATGGCGAAAAGTCCGAGCACAGCGAACCGCCAAGAATTTACCGTCCGCTTTCCTATTCACACTCGCTTTTGGATTCAATAATCTTCCCAAGAAATATCGTAGATAATTATGCGGTACGGCAGATCGGTTCGTAGATCTTAAATGCCCGCCTCACGATTTTCGACAAATAGTGCCAGTCGCTTCCCGTGTCAGACAACGTCTATTGTCAACCGATAAAGCACATGGCCCAACCATCGGAAGCATTGATTAGCTCGATCGATCTCGTGATCGACGAACAGGTGTTGCATATGCAAATGACGGTACCGGCTGGACCCGTCACGCCAGGTCAATTGTTGCACTTGCTGCGCGGACTGACCGACGCGGTGGTTGATTCGGCTGTGAAAAAAGCGCGGTACAGGGCAAGCCGGTCTCCTGCCGCAAGGGTTGTGGAGACTGCTGCAGACAGCTCGTCCCGATCGCACCGGCGGAGGCGCATCGCTTGCGTGAGGTGGTCGAGGCGATACCGGAGCCACGGCGCAGTCAAATACAGGCCCGGTTCGCGGCTGCCCGTGTGCGGCTTGCCAGGACGCATGCTCGATCGCCTGCGCGAACCCGCACGCACGGACGAGGTGTCACACCGTCAGCTCGGCATTGATTATTTACGCCAAGGCGTGGCTTGTCCGTTTCTGGAGCAGGAGTCCTGCTCGATCTACGATGAGCGTCCGCTGGCGTGCCGCAAATAGCTCGTGACCTCACCGTCAGAACATTGCGCGCAACCCACGCCTGACAGCATCGATTGCCTGGCGCTCGCCGCGCGAGTCTCCAGGGCGCTGAGGACACTGGGGTCGACCAGCAAGCCGATGGCATGTGGTGGGTGCCGTTGATCATCGCGCTGGACTGGGCGATCGAGCACCCGGAACGTGCGGCAAGCGCCACCGGGCCCGCGCAGGTTGAGTCTTTGTTCCAGCTCATGGGCGCGACCACCTCGATCACTTGAAGGTGCGAGCTCGTCTGCGCGGCGACTGGCTCACTCGGCGTTGCGTGAGGATGTCCAGGCGACCATCATCGCCTCACGCAGCTGTTCCGGCGACACCGGTTTGTACAGCACCGGAATCTTCGCGGCCTTGATTTCACGCAGACGGTCGCTACGCGTCTCGCCAGTAATCAGCAGGCGCGCAAACGGTCTTGCGCCGTCGCGCTGGTAGTAGAAATCCAACGCGGCGAGAACGTCCAGGCCGCTGTTGCCGTCGCGCAGGCGCAGATCCGAGATCACTAGGTCGGGCGGTTTGATCCAAGTGCCGACTGCTTCCAGCGCCTGCTCGCGGTCCTCCGCGGTCACCACATCGCAACCCCAGCTGCGCAGAAGGTAGCGGATGCCGGCGAGAATGGCCGGCTCATCATCGATGACCAGCACTTGCATGCCGGCAAGATCGAACACGGGTGTGCTCTCCGCGATCCGTAGCCGTTGGCGAGCAGGCACCTCGGGCAGGTGGAAGGTGAACACGCTGCCACGCCGGACGCGCGACCTGAGCTGCACCTCGGTATCGAGCAATTCGGCCAGTCGCTTCACCGTGGACAAGCCAAGACCCAGGCCGCGCCGGTGACCCTCGTCGTTGCCGCCATGATCGGGGCGCTCGACCCGATAGAACTCGTCGAACACGTGTTTCTGGTGTTCGGGCAAGATGCCGCTGCCGGTATCCCACACATCGATTCGCACTCGATCGCCGGCGCATTTGCGCGCTCCCACCAGCACACCGCCATGTTCGGTATAACGCAGCGCGTTGCTGACGAGATTGTTCAGGATTCGAGCGATCATGGTGCGATCGCTGCGGACCCACAGCCCGGTGGTGCGCATGACCAGGCGCAAATCGTGCTGTTCGGCAATCATGCGAAAATTACAGCTGACTTCCTCGAACACATCGTCCAGGGCGAACTCGCTGATCTCAATCTGCAACATGCCGGTTTCCAGCCGGGACAAATCAAGCAGTTCGCTGAACAGGTGATCCAGAGCCTGCACGCATTCCTGGACATGCGTGATGCGATCAAGCCGCACCGGATCGTGTTCGTCGATGACGAGCGCCGAGGAAAACAGCGTCAGCGCATACAACGGTTGGCGCAGATCATGGGTAGCGGCAGCCAGAAAGCGCGCCTTGGCGACATTGGCGGCCTCCAGCGCTGCGTTCTTGCTCGCCAGCTCCAGTGTGGCCCGCTCGATCTTCTGCTGCATGCCAATCTTCATGTCGAACAAGGCCGCGGCGCTGGCATTGAAACCGCTCTGCAGCTCGCCGATCTCGGTCTGGTCGGTCACCTCCACCGCCACTGGCCGGTCGCTCCGGCCCAGCTGATGTACGGCGGCCGCCAGCCGACGCAGCGGCGCGCTGATCCAGCGCGCCGCCTGCCAACACAGCAGCGTCGCCATCAGCAGGCTGAGACCCAGCGTGATCAAGGCATTGCGCAAGCTGGCGTGCTGCGCAGCGACCGCATCGGCAATGCTCACCTCCACCAGCACCGAGCCCAAGGGTGCGCGGCCAGCCGGCCCGTTCGGCTCCATCACATTGCGCTCGACGAAAACACTTTCCTCCTGCGCAATCCGGCCGTGGCCGTGCGATTCGGCCAGGATCTCACCGTCGGCGGAACGGATCTGCACGTGCGCCACCTGCGGCAGATCGGCAATCGACTGGGCGATGCGGATCAGTTCCCGACGCTGGTCTCTCTGCAGAGGGTCGGCCGATACGGCAGCGGCCTGGGTGGCGATGGCCACGGCAGTGTTCTGGCCCATGTCGTGCAGGATGTTGAGCTGGTAGCGCGTCACCATGACCACCAGCAGCGACGCGGTGGCGAAGGTCGGCACCAGCGTCACGAACGCCAGCCGCTGCATCAACGTGGCACGACGCCACAGCCGTTTGAACCAGAAATCCCTCGTTCCATTCATGCAGTTCTCCCTGCAGGCGTCCGAGCGCGCATCGCAACCCGGTTGCCGGGGTAGGCGTGGTCGACCATGCGTGATGATCTGGTTGTGCCGGGCAAATCGCCCAATCCCGCAGATCCGGTCGACCGCAGCCTGGAGTGTTTCACACGGCGCATAGGCCGGCTATACGCCGTAAGTACGCCCTGTCACGTGCAGGAGTCGATAAACCGCCTGCATCGGTTCAATCGTTGCACCCATCGGGACAGACCGACCCGAGCCATGACGCATCCGCTGCCGCAGGTGAAGTCGCGCTGCCGAGCCGGCGGCGATTCGGGCGCTGATCGCACCGCTCAACCCGCAACACGCAACACCAGCGTGGCGAACGCGCCATCGGCCGCCAGTGCGGTGACGCGGTAATCACCGGATTGCGGCAACGCAATCAGGATCGGCGCCGCCCCTGTGCTGCTGCCTTGCAGGCGACCGTTGAGCAACCATTGCACCGTGCCTTGCGCACCCAACGCATTCAAGTTCACCCGGAGCGGGTGGTCGCTGTTGGGTGCGCGGCGCAGGGTGGCGCCGGAGTTCAAACCGGCGATGCGGATCGGGCTGGCGACTTCGAGCGAATCCGCGGTGCAGCCGGGGGCCAGCGGCGGCAGGGCTGCAGCGCGGCGGTCGTCGATGCTGAGCCAGGGCGTAGCCAGCACCGGCCAGCGGGCGAGCTGGAGCAGGTGCTCGTGCGCGGCGTGGCAGCCACCGCTCAGTCGCTGACCGTGCTGGTTGACGCGCAGCGTGAGCAGGCCGGATGACCAGGCGCCGAGATCGCGTTCGGCAAACGTGGGCGGAATCGCCTCGTCAAGCACCCACGCGGAACGACGCTGGCGGCACAGCGGCGCGGGCGTAACGGCCGCCGCACCACCCAGCGGCCAGCAGATGTCCAGCGCGCGCACGCTGGCCGGCCGTGCCACATGCGCGCGGCCACCGCGTTGCGGCAGCATGTCGGCAATCTGGAACAGCAGCGGCAGCGCGGTCACCGCGCCGTACTGACCCGGCGAGGGCGTGCCGTCCGGGCGGCCGATCCACACGCCGATGGTCCAACGGTCGGTGACCCCGATCGCCCACGCATCGCGGTAGCCGTAGCTGGTGCCGGTTTTCCAGGCCACGTTGGCGTGACGATTGATCGCGCCGGCAAGCGGCGCGCCTTCGACGTCGGCCGGGTTGCTGCCGAGGATGTCGCGGATGATCCAGGCGGCACCCGGCGACAACAGTCGGCGCGCGTTGGCGGGCTGTTGCGCCGTATAGCGCGGGGTGCCGGCGATGCCGCCGTTGGCGAACGCGGTGTAGGCGCCAACCAGGTTCTCCAGCCGCGTCGCCGCACCGCCCAGGATGATCGACAGGTTCGGTTTCGCTCCGGCGGGCAGGCCCAGATCGATGCCGCCATTGGCCAGCCGCGCCATGAAGCGGGCAGCGCCGGCCCGGTCGAGCACGTCCACCGCTGGCACGTTGAGCGAACGCTGCAAGGCCTCGGCGGCGCTGACCGGACCGCTGAACGCTTCATCGAAATTGCCCGGCTGGTAGCCGTCGAAATCCTGCGGTGCGTCGACCAGCAGGCTTTGCGAATCGATCAGGCCGTCATCCAGCGCCAGTCCGTACAGGAACGGCTTCAAGGTGGAACCGGGCGAACGCGCCGCGCGCACCATGTCGATGTATCCATGCCGTTGGGGATCGGCAAAATCGCTGGTGCCCAGATAGACGCGCGTCTGCATGGTCGCGTTGTCGATCACCATCAACGCCGCGCTGCTGTGTGCCGGCAGGCGCGACAGATAGCTGCTGACCCGGTCCTCCGCCGCCCGCTGCAGGTTTGCATCAATGGTGCTGGTGATCCGCCGCTGACGCGGATACTGCTGATGCAGGCGCTCGGCCAGCAAGGCCGCCGACAGCGGCGCCCGCAACGAGCGCGCCACCACTGGTTCGATTTCCGCGTCCCGTATCTGGGCGGCGCTCCACTGGCCAAGGTCGCGCATGCGCCCGAGCACCTTGTCACGCGCGGCGCGCGCCGCCGCGGGGTGGCGGTCCGGCCGCAGCCGGCTTGGCGATTGCGGCAACACCGCCAGCAGCGCCGCCTCGGCCCGCGAAAGCCGGCTGGCCGGTTTGCCCAGATAAGCCCACGACGCAGCCTCCACCCCTTCGATCGGGCCCCCGAACGGCGCGTGGTTGAGATACAGGTCGAGGATCTGCGCCTTGCTCAGGTGTGCCTCCAGTTGCAGCGCGCGGAAGATTTGCACCAACTTGCCGCGCAACGTATGCGGACGGAACCAAGAAGAGCCGGGTTCGATGATCCGCGCCACTTGCATGGTCAAGGTGGAACCGCCCGACACGATACGACCGTGCATGATGCCGCCGGCGAGGCCACGCAGCAGCGCATATGGATTGACCCCGGGATGCCGATAGAACCAGCGATCCTCGTAGTTGAGCAACGCGGTCAGGTACAGCGGCGAGACCTGCTTCGCCGTGGTCGGGTAACGCCACACGCCATCGCTGTCGGCAAACGCGCGCAACGGCGTGCCGTCACGTGCCAGCACCACCGTGCTGCCGCTGTCCGGCGCCGGCAGGTGCAACGGAAACAGGCGGTCGAGCAACGCCGCAACCACCAGCGTGACGAGCACACCGATCGCGCCGGCGCGCAACCACCGGCGCCAGCGCGAGCTCGCTCGCGGTACCTTCCCGGCGTCGGAACTCCTCATGCGCCCTGTTCCACGTCATGGCCCACCGACAACGCCGTTTCCGCACATCGGCCACTGCACATTTCTACTCACGGTTCGACCACGGTGATCTTGGCCGGATCGGCGCTGCCAATCCCCCGAATCGCCGGTCGATACATATCCTCCACCAGCGGCGGCGGCACGGTATACGTGCCGGGCGTCACGGCCCGTACCAGGTAAAACACGCGTGCCTTGTCACCACGACTGAGGTTGAGCGCGGCGGCATAACGATCGTCGCGATATTCCTCGTGCACCACTTGGGCGGCCTCGGCATGCTGGCCGAGGTCGATACCATCAATCACCACACCGGCCCATTGTTGCGCCCCGCCAAGGTTGAGGTTCTCCACCTCCAGCCCGCCGTGCAGCAGGTCGGTAACCAGAGCGTCGGGGATGGCCATGCGCGCCTCGATGTTCAACTCCACGATCAGAGTGTCGCCTTCCTTCAGCTGGGTGCCGATCCACGGCTTGCCGTCGGTGGTGAAGTAGCTGCGACGCACGTCGATCTGGCTGGCATCCGGCGCCGGCGCGGTTTTTGGAATGCCGGCCACGTCGAGCGTCGCGAAGATCGCCGCGGGGCTGGTCGGCTGCACGCTGACGCCGGCGCCAAGATCAGCGGCGCTGAGCTCGCGACTCCACACGCGGCTGTCCGGCGCGGTTTCGCTCTTGCCGGCCACGGTCATCGAGGCGGCCAGCGGTGCATTGCTTTTCGCATCGAAGGCCGCCGCGACGCGGGCGATCGCGGCCTGTTCCTGGGTGCTCAGATACGACCACGACCAGCGGTAGTTCTGGTCCTGTTGCTGGCGCGCACGCACGTTGGCGCTGGCGTTGCGCGCCCACTCGACCAGCTTGGCGTCGTAGCCCGGCTGGTTCATGCCGTAGTCGTGGGTGAGCGCGACCATCAGCGCCAGGTCACGCAGCTCGGAGCCATAGTCGCCGACATACCAGGGCCGTTCCTTGCTCCAGGCGAACGCTTCGGCAATCGCCTTCTGCGCACGTTCGTTGTCGCCCATCAGTTTGAACGCGATGGCGAAGTGGACCAGCGGCAGCGGCGCCACCAGCTTCTGCCGCTCGTTGTCAAAGATCGCCCGCAGCGTGCCCAGCGGCGCGCGGTTGACCCGCGCCAGCACGAAGCCGGAGTAGGCCTCATCGGCGAGACGCATGTGGTCGTGGTACTCGTAACCGTAGTACGGATGGCCGCCAGCAAGCAGGTCATCGTTGAGCCGCTGCAGGGCCTTCTGCAGCACGTCCTGCGGCACCGCGAAACCAGCGTCGCGCGCGTCGAGCATGAAGTCGACCACGTACGGCGTCATGAACGTCTCGATCGGGCTGGAGCCACCCCAGAAGCTGAAGTGGCCGTTGCTGGCCTGGAACGAGGCGATCCGCGACAACGCGCTTTCGACGGCAGTCTTGCGCGCCGCGGCGCTCATCACCGGGCCACCCAAGGCCTTGGCGGTGGCGCCATCCAGAATCAGCGCGGCGTAGCCCTTGCTGGTGGTCTGCTCGATGCAGCCGTATGGATAGTTGAGGATGCCGCGCAAGGCGGCGCCATACGGAAGCGGCGGCAAGGTACAGAGGGTGAGGCGAGCGCGTACCGTAGCCGGCAGCAGGCCGGCAATCGCATCGGCACCGAAGTGCTCGCTCTTGCCCGCTTCCAGCGCCAGCGGTGTGGTGCGCACCACGTCGGGCCACGCCGGCCGCACGGCGAACTCGAAATGGCGGTCCACTTTGTAGTCGTTGAGCTCCGCGTGGATGTCCACCGTCGCCACCGCAGCGCCGGCTTCGGCGGTGACGGGCATATGCAAGGTGGTGCCGGCACCGTCGTTCAATGACACGCTCTGGGTGGCCTTGTCGATCTTGATCAAGCCACCGCCGGTCACCGTCACCCTGGCCGTGCCGCTCTTGCCGGAGAGGTTTTTCAGATCCAGGCTGATCAGCGCCTTGTCGCCGGCCGCCATCACCCGTGGCGTGCTCGGCTCGACCACCAGCGGTGCGCGCACGGTGACGTTGCCGTCGGCATTGCCGTAGCGACTGTCGGTATAAGCCAGCGCAGCCAGTCGCAGGCTGCCGTTGAAATCGGGCACGTCGACATGCAGGGTCGCCTTGCCCTGCGCATCAAACGCCACCGGACCGGCGAACAGGTCGACGATCTGCACCTTCGGATTGAGCCGCGCCGCCTTGGGCAGCGCCTGGCCGCTCATGTCACCGCCATAACGCAGCTTCGCCTGTGCGCCGTCCATCGCCTCGATGATGCGGCTGTACAGATCGTAGGCGTCAATGCCCAGTGCACGCTTGGCAAACATCCACGCCCACGCATCAGGCACCGGATAATCGGTGATGTTGAGCACGCCCTGATCGACTGCGGACAACGTGACATAGGCTTTCTGGCCGACCATTCCGGTGGCCTGCACATGGACGTCCAGCGGGTTGCCCGGACGCATCATCGAGGGTGCTTCCAGCTTGAGCGGGATGCGCCGACTGTTGCGATCCATCGCCACGTATTCGATGCCCATCGCGCGGGCCGGCGTGGTGTGTTCACTCGCCTCACCACCGCGAAACACCAGCGCGGTGACATATACGTCGTGGCGCTCCCACTCCCTGGTCACCGGAATCTCGAACGTGCTGCCGGCCTTGGCGTCGATGTTTTTCGTATAGAGCAAATGATCGGATTCGACCAGCAGCACGCCAGCGCCGTCATGCGGCGGCGTCACCGTGACCTTCATGGTGTCGCCGGCGCGATAGCGCGCCTTGTCCAGTTGCAGCTTCACCTTGTCCGGGCGCGCCTCCTTGCCCAGGTTCTCGTCCTCCCAGCTGTAGCCGGCGAAGAAC
>JBDTKM010000002.1:0-5545 GCA_039935315.1 Rhodanobacter sp.
TGCAGGTGATTGCCAGCTGCCAGCGTATGGGTGGCACGGCTGCTTTCATCGATGCCGAGCACGCGCTGGACCCGACTTACGCCGAGAAGCTGGGGGTCAAGGTGGATGACTTGCTGGTGTCGCAGCCGGACACCGGCGAGCAGGCGCTGGAAATCGCCGACATGCTGGTGCGCTCCGGCGCGGTCGACGTGGTGGTGATCGATTCGGTCGCCGCGTTGACGCCGAAGGCGGAAATCGAGGGTGAAATGGGCGATTCCCATGTCGGGCTGCACGCCCGGCTGATGAGCCAGGCGCTGCGCAAACTCACCGCCAACATCAAGAAATCCGGCACTCTGGTCGTCTTCATCAACCAGATTCGCATGAAGATTGGCGTGATGTTCGGCAGTCCCGAGACGACCACTGGCGGCAATGCGCTGAAGTTCTACGCCTCGGTGCGGCTGGACATCCGCCGTATCGGCGCAGTGAAGAAGGGCGAGGAGATCATCGGTTCGGAAACCCGGGTCAAGGTGGTCAAGAACAAGGTGGCACCGCCGTTCCGCAAGTGCGAGTTTGAAATCCTGTATGGCGAGGGGACCTCGCGCGAAGGCGAGATCATCGAGCTGGGCGTGATCGAAAACCTGATCGACAAATCCGGTGCCTGGTACAGCTACAAAGGCGATCGCATCGGCCAGGGCAAGGAGAACGTGCGCCAGTTCTTGCGCGAACACCCGGAGATGGCCAACGAGATTGACAAGGAGCTGCGTGCCCGGCTGCTCGTGCCCGTCGGCAAGCCTGCCGCCGCGGCGGCGGCCGAAGAGACGCTCGAGGAAGCGTGATTCGTGCCCGTTGACGGTATCTGTTGGAACGCATGGCCCGGCTTGCCCGGGCCATGTCCGTTTGGATGGGCATGAAGCGTCGACCCGACGTGGATCCGTCCCGCAACAAGGAGCCTGCTGGCGGCCAGGTCACCAAGCCGACACGAAGCGCTTACGACAAGGCGCTGGGCTTGCTGGCGCGCCGCGAACACTCGCGCAAGGAGCTCAAGACCAAGCTGCGCCTGGGCGGCTACGACGGCGAGGAGGCCGTCGCCGCGCTGGATCGGCTCGGCGCACAGCACTATCAGGACGACGATCGCTTCGCCGAAGTGCTGTTGCGCAGTCGAATTACCCAAGGCTATGGGCCGCTGCGCTTGCGCGTGGAGTTGAAGAGCCACGGCTTGTCCGACGCGCGCATTGGCGAATTGCTGGAAGAGGCCGATGCCGACTGGGATACCTTGGCCGCTGCGCTGTTGCGCCGCCGCTACGGCGCGGCGGGGAGCGCCGACTACACCGAACGCGCCCGGCGCTCGCAGTTTCTCTTGCGTCGCGGCTTTCCCGCCGCCACAGTACGTAGTGTTACCCGCGCTGACGTGGACGAAGCCACCGACGACATATCCTGAAATCCATCGTCCACCAGATGACGGATAGTTGGACGAGTTGGCCCGTTCTTCGCGCGGATTCCTTACGCCAGCCATCACGATACGCATGAAAACCTCAGAAATCCGCTCTGCCTTTCTCGAATTCTTCCGTTCCCGGGGCCACACCATCGTGCCGTCCAGCTCGCTGGTGCCGGCCAACGATCCGACCCTGATGTTCACCAACTCGGGCATGGTGCAGTTCAAGAACGTGTTCCTGGGCAGCGAAAAGCCCGGTTACGTGCGCGCCGCCGACGTGCAGCGCTGCCTGCGAGCTGGCGGCAAACACAACGATCTGGATGCGGTGGGCTACACCGCGCGCCACCACACATTCTTCGAGATGCTGGGCAACTGGTCGTTCGGCGACTACTTCAAGCGCGAGGCGATCGCGTGGGCGTGGGAGATGCTCACCCAGGTGTTCAAGCTGTCGCCGGACCGGCTCACGGTCACCGTCTACCACACCGACGAGGATGCCTACGCGATCTGGCGCGACGAGATCGGCGTGCCGGCCGAGCGCATCATCCGCATCGGCGACAACAAAGGCGCAGCGTTTGCGTCGGATAATTTCTGGCAGATGGCCGACACTGGCCCATGCGGACCTTGTTCGGAGATTTTCTACGATCACGGCGAGCACATCGCCGGTGGCCCGCCGGGCTCGCCGGACGAGGATGGCGATCGCTTCATCGAGATCTGGAACCTGGTGTTCATGCAGTTCGACCGCGCGCCGGACGGCAGCTTGAGCCCGCTGCCGGCGCCGTGCGTGGATACCGGCATGGGTCTGGAGCGGCTCGCGGCGATCCTGCAAAACGTGCACTCCAATTATGAAATCGACCTGTTTGCGCACCTGATCCGTGTGGCCGGTGAGTTGACTGCCACCAAGGATTTGGGCAACAAGTCGCTGCGTGTGATCGCCGATCACATCCGCGCCTGTGCGTTTCTGATCGTCGATGGCGTGCTGCCATCCAATGAAGGGCGCGGTTACGTGCTGCGCCGGATCATCCGCCGTGCCCTGCGCCATGGCTGGATGCTGGGCGTGCGGGGGGATTTCTTCTGGAAGATGGTTGCCCCGCTGGTGGCCGAGATGGGTGAGGCGTATCCGGAACTGGGCGCGAAACAGGCCGTGGTCGAGGATGCCTTGCGCGCCGAAGAGCAGCGCTTCGGCGAGACGCTGGAACATGGCATGCGGCTGTTCGGCGAGGTTGCCGAGAAGATCGCTGCGGGCAAGTCCGGCAAGACCATTCCGGGCAACGAGGCTTTCCGCCTCTACGACACCTACGGATTTCCGGTGGACCTCACTGCGGACATCGCACGCGAACGCGGGCTCGAAGTGGACATGACCGGCTTCGAGCACGCGATGAACGAGCAGCGCGAGCGTGCTCGTGCCGCGGGCCGGTTCGAGGCGAAAGGGCAAATGCCGGCGGAGTTGGCGAGCCAGCTCAAACCGACCACCTTCCTGGGCTACGACGCACTGCTTGGTTGCGGCAGCAAGGTGCTCGGCATCGTGCGCGACGGCAGCCAGTTGGAGCAATTGGCCGACGGTGAGGAAGGCGTGGTGATTCTCGACCGCACGCCGTTCTACGCCGAGTCAGGCGGCCAGGTGGGCGATACCGGCGTACTTTCAAACACGGCGGGTCGCTTCGACGTTGGCGATACCTCGAAGATGGGCGGCGTGTTCTTTGGCCATGTGGGCACCTGGCATGGCGGGCAGCCGCTGCGCAGCGGCGACCTGCTCGATGCGGCGGTGAATGACGCACGGCGTCAGGCGATCGTGCTCAATCACTCGGCTACCCACTTGCTGCATGCAGCGCTGCGCAAGGTGCTCGGCGAACACGTCGCGCAGAAGGGCTCACTGGTGGCAGCCGAGCGTCTGCGCTTTGATTTCTCGCACTTCAAGCCGGTCAGTCGCGAGGAGCTGGATCGGGTCGAGGCGATGGTGAACGCCGAAGTGCGCCGCAACGCGGCCGCCGAAGTGCGCAGCATGGCTTATGACCAGGCAATCGAATCCGGCGCGATGGCGCTGTTCGGCGAAAAATATGGCGATCAGGTGCGCGTGCTGAGCATGGGCGATTTTTCCACCGAGCTTTGCGGTGGCACCCACGTCAGTCGCACCGGCGACATCGGCTTGTTCAAGATCGTCGGCGAGTCCGGTGTGGCCTCCGGCGTGCGCCGCATCGAGGCGGTGACCGGCGACGGTGCGCTGGCCTGGGTGGCGGGCGAGGAACGCCGCCTCGCCGAGTTGTCGCATCTGTTGTCCAGCAGCGGTGACGACGTAGTGGCCAAGCTGCACCAATTGCTCGATCGTCAGAAAAAGCTCGAGCGCGAGCTGGAATCAATGCGCAGCAAGGCGGCAGGTTCCGCGACCGCCGATCTGGCGGGTTCAGCTGTCGACGTCGATGGCATCAAGGTGGTTGCCGCACGCCTGGAAGGGCTCGATGCGAAATCGTTGCGAGACAGCGTTGACCAGCTCAAGCAGCAGCTGGGCGATTGCGTCGTGTTGTTGGCTGGTGCCGTCGAAGGTCGTGTTTCGCTGATCGCCGGCGTGCACGGGAAGGCCCTCCAGCGCATCAAGGCCGGCGACGTGGTTGCACACGTGGCTGCCCAGGTGAGTGGCAAGGGCGGTGGTCGTGCGGACATGGCGCAGGGTGGTGGGTTGGATACCTCGAACCTGCCGACCATCCTGGCGGAACTGGCCAACTGGATTTCCAGTCGCTGAATTGGAGTTCAGTGAAGTCGTGCATCCACGGGGGCGCTTCGTTGCGTCAGTGATTCCCGACCGGCTATCATCACCAACGGTCGGCTTGACCAACCCGGTGAAGTCGCCAGTCAGGACCCTCAGGACATGTTTTGGCTGTGAGCCGGGAGGGCGCTAGCGCCTTCGATGGATCAGATCGTCGAGCAGCGGATGGACGGGCGCTCAGGGGTGAGGCACCATCAATTCGCAAGCCTGTGACCAGCAGCTTTGAAATGGAGTAGTAATCATGTTGATTCTGACCCGCCGGGTCGGTGAGACTCTGATGATCGGCGACGAGGTGACCGTCACCGTTCTTGGCGTCAAAGGCAATCAGGTGCGTATTGGCATCAACGCGCCGAAAACCGTAGCCGTCCATCGTGAAGAAATCTACCAACGAATCAAGGGTGAACACGAAGCCGGCAGTCCTTCCCCGGACGATGCAGGCGACCATTGACCGGATCAATCCGGGCTTTACGTCGACCCCGCCGGTCAGTATCCTTGCCGGCTCCGCAGTAATGCGGAAAAACCCTGGAGAGATGCCCGAGTGGCCGAAGGGGCTCCCCTGCTAAGGGAGTATCGGGTCAAAAGCCTGATCGAGGGTTCGAATCCCTCTCTCTCCGCCAAAACAACGAATAAGCCCCTGATTTTAGGGGCTTTTTTGTTGGTTTGGATTCCTGGACCATACACGGAACCATACCCGTCGGCCCGGCGCGCAGGTACGCCCCTACACCTCGACGGTCTTCACAGAATCAAGGTGCAACGTTGCACTTTGATCTTCGGGAACCGCCGCCATCGTCGGCCCGGTGCCGTACGCACGCCCTGACACGTCGACGGGTTTTGCAGCCGTTCCGTACGTGCGCGATCGGTGCCAATCTGCCGTTGTCCCGCGAGTCTGGCAATCCGCCGATGGGTGTCAGGCAGTGCCGACGCCACAAGTCAGGCGCGAGCCGATGACCGGGGCACTTCTAGGCACTTTGCCTACTATTACCGCGCCAAGTGTCGACGGCGTGGCGCTCTTGAAAGCCGGCCGGGGTTGGAATTTCGCGAGTCCAGGCGCGCGCGCACCGCTCGGTTGTTCTGATCCGCTGTAGACTGTTCGCGCGGACACTGATGGGGTTCTAACACGGCTCAGCAGCGAGGGAATGGAGATGAAAAAAGCTATTTTGTGCGCCGTTTTGTTGGCGCCAGTGATCCCAGCGTTTGCGCAAAATGGATGGTCGAAGGCTGGGGCGGCTCTCGGGAATCTCCAGCAATCGAAGCAGGCCGCCTACAACCAAGGGGTGCTGCAAGGCGAACAACAGCGGGCGATGCTGGAAGCCGCACGCGCCGCTAGACTCGACAGCGAGCAACTAGAGGAGCAGGCCCAGTTGCGATCCGTTCTA
>JBDTKM010000003.1:0-8529 GCA_039935315.1 Rhodanobacter sp.
GTAAACGCGGACGAATAGTGTTCGCAGAAGCCCTCCCTGGTGTCGAACAGAAAATCGTCCATCGCATCGCGGCCCAGCGGAGCTGGGGTCAAGGTGTAGCGAAAGCCGCCGTCATGGAACAGGTTCAGCGCGGCACGCACAATCGCGGCATCGTCGTGGCCGTAGCGCTGGCGCCACGACTGACCCAGGGCCAGCGTGCGTGGATTGAAACCAACCGGCAGTTGCAGCCAGCGGCGGCGCGGGTCGTCGAGCCGGGGCTGCAACCTGTACTCAGTCGCGGAGCTCAGACCGTAGGTACGCGTCTCGCTGACTGGCTTGGCCGCCATCACCACCCGGTCCTGGCTCATCAGCGCACCAGCCGGGGTATCGATGGGCACGTCCAGGGTGGGCAGCAAGCGGCGATGGGTGGGCAGCAGCGTGATCTGGTAAGTGACACGGTGTGACACGTCCAGCAGCGCAGGGCGCGGGTTCGGCTGGTTGACCGCGCTGTAGGTCCAGCTGACGCCGTCATACCGAGCCATGACATAGGCACGGAAATAGCGCTGGTCGGGTGGGGGAGGCGCGCCATCGAAGGTGACTCGCATCGCCGGACGGTCATCGGTAAGCAGCTCGGTAAAGCCGCCTGGGCTCATGTGGTCACTCAGCCCGGTTCGGGCCTGATCCCGCGCAGGCGCCCCCCACAACGGCGAACTCAGGCGCGGCACCAGCACGAACGCAAACAGGGCCAGCGGCAACGCGGCAGCCAGCAGCGCAAGTGGGGAAAGCAGGTCGCTTGGCACGGTCGTGGGTGGCTGCGCCGGTTCCAGCGCGCGCAGGGTGGCCAGGGCGGGCAGCAGTCCGAGCGCCACAAACACCGTGTTGACCAGACCTTGATTGAACAGCAACGCGGTCATCAGCGTGAAACAAGCGAAGCTGACGCCGACCCGTACGTCGCGTCGAGTCTCGGTCTCCAGCAGTTTGAGGACCAACAAGCCGATCGCCAGCGCGGTACCCGGCGCGCGTCCGAAGAGATTGCCGTAGTGCACGATCACTGCCAGGGTCAGCAAAGCCAGCAGGGGCAGCTTGATCCAGCGCGGCATGCGATCGCTGCGGCGTTGTCTCCGTTGCCACCAGCGCCAGCCCAGCGTGAACGCCAGCGCCAGCGACAGCCACCACGGCAGGTGCTCGGCGTTCACCGCCAGCACCAAGGTCACGCTCAGGCTCAACAGATCGAAGCTGCGTTGGTCGACCGGCACCGGCATGATCTTGCGTGGCCGAATCAAGCTCACGGCAGGCCTGCCAGCGCGTCCATGCAGCGTGCGTAGTGCAACGGGCCCTTGCCGCTGCCGATCACGTCGCCGGGCAGCCACAGACTGTAGCTGCAGCGCTGCGACTGCGCTTCGTTGAGCCAGCGTGCCAGCCGCGAGATGCGCAATTCATTGTCCATGCTGCCGAGCTGGCGCCAGTCCAGTTGCCATTGCGGCTGCAGGCGGGGTTGTTCGAAATCCTTCACCAGCAGTGCGTCGTGGCGCGCACTGGCCTTCCACGCGATATGCCGCTGCGGATCGCCGCTCTGATAGTCGCGCAGCGTCGCCAGTTCGTCACCGCGATGCAGTCGCATGTCGCGGGCATCTTCAGCAGGGGCGTGCGGTGCGGGGCCCGAAGCTTCCGCACGTGGCCATACCAGCACCGCCTGCTCGGGATGCAGCCAGCTCCACGCGCGAAACATGCCCAGTGGCCAGCTGCTCCACACGCGCAGCCGCGGCAAGGGTTGCCAGCCGCGCCGCTCCGTGGGGAGCTGCAGTTTTGCGTCAGTCGCGAGCTTTCCGTCCAGGGCGAAGGCGACGGAGCTCTCGCCGACATCCAGCTGGATCGCGCGGCGTGGCCGGTCGGACTGGAACGTGAAGACCAGCTCCATCGACTCGCCGGCGATGGCATGGTTTCCACGCACGTGTTCCATGCGCAGACCATTGAGGGCGCGAAATGCCACCAACATGCTGGCCGCGCTGGATGCGCCGAGCAAGCAGGTCAGCAGCAGCGCGGAATTGTTGCTGTAGTTCAATGCACCGGCCAGCATCACCAGCAGCAACCCGGAAAAGCCGAGTCCGAATCCGGTGGGTACGATGTAGATGCGTCGCCGGTGCAGTGCAATCGGCAGGTTTTCGCTGCGGCGGTAGCGAGTAAGTGCCGGCAGGCGTCCTTCCGCCCAGCGTTGCAAGCTGTGCAGGCCTCGCATCAGTCCACCGCCACCTCAGTCAGTAGTTGCCGTGCCAGCGCGGCGCCATCGGCGCCGCGTGTCGGCAGCAGGCGATGTGCAGCCAGCGGCACGAATAGCGCCTGGACATCTTCCGGCAGGACATGGCCGCGGCCGCTGAGCATGGCCCAGGCGCGTGCTGCGCCGAGCAAGGCAAGCCCCGCGCGCGGCGACAGGCCAGCGCGGATGTCGGGATGGCGTCGGCTGGCCGCCAGCAGGGCTTGCAGGTAGTCGAGCAGGGCACTGCTGGCGATAATCGACTGCGCCTGCGCGTGCAGGGCGATCAGGGCGTTGGCATCCAGCTGGGGGGTGAGCTGGGCGAGTACGTCGCGGCGGTCGACGCCGGTAAGCAGGGCGCGCTCGGCGCTGGCGTCCGGGTAATCCAGTGACAAGCGCAACATGAAGCGATCCAGTTGCGAGTCGGGGAGCGGGAACGTGCCATTGAGGTCGAGCGGGTTTTGCGTGGCGACAACAAAGAACGGCTGCGCCAGCGCATGCGTCTGCCCATCCATGGTCACCTGGTTCTCGGCCATCGCCTCCAGCAGCGCGCTCTGCGTCTTGGGGCTGGCGCGGTTGATCTCGTCAGCCAGCAGCAGGCCGGTGAAGATCGGCCCGGGATGGAAGCGAAACTGTCCGCTGTCGCGCTCGTACACGCTGACCCCGATGATGTCCGAGGGCAGCAGGTCGCTGGTGAACTGCACGCGCTGGAATTCCAGCGCGAAGGTCGCGGCCAGCGCATGCGCCAGGGTGGTCTTGCCGACGCCGGGCACATCCTCGAGCAGCAAGTGGCCGCCGGCGATCAGGCAGGTGAACGCGAGCTTCACCTGATGTCGCTTGCCCAGCAGCACGCGGTTGACCTGTGCAATGGCGGCATCCAGCTGCTGCGGCAGGAGTACGTTCTGCGAGGGGTCGGTGGCGGGCATGGGGCGTTCGATCATGGAAGTGGGTTTCGTGGATTCGAAGCTGAGCCAGGGAAAGGGGCAGTGTAGCGGTCGCCGGTCGCTTGCCTCACGGGACGGCCACTCCTGCATCGCGCAGCAGCCGGGCCAAAGCGATCAACGGCAGACCGATCAGTGCGCTGGGATCGTGGCTGTCGATCGCTGCGAAGAGGCTGATGCCGAGACCTTCGCACTTGAAGCTGCCGGCGCAGTCCAGCGGTTGCTCTCGTTCGACGTAACGCTCGATCTCCGCCGGTGCGAGTTGCCGAAAGCGCACCAGGGTGTGATCGACATGGGTCTGCGCGCAGCCGCCGCGGGCATCGAGCAGGCACAGTGCCGTATGAAAGTTCACGGTACGGCCCGAGCTGGCGGCCAACTGGGCGCGGGCGCGCTGGTCAGTGCCGGGTTTGTGCAGGATCACGCCGTCGACTTCAGCCACCTGGTCCGAGCCAATCACCAGGGCGTTGCCGTGTGTGCCCGCGACAGACTCGGCTTTGGCGACCGCCAGCCGCAGCGCGCGCGCCGCAGGAGCTTCGTTCGACCGGGGCGACTCATCCGTGTTTGGTGCGGCTTGTTCGAACTCCCGCAGCAGCCGGCGCAACAGCTCCGCGCGGTAGCGCGAAGTCGACCCGAGCACGATACGGGGCGTTGGCGGAGGCAGTGGCATCAGCTATTCGACTCGCGCCGAATCTGCTCGCGCATCGCCCTGTTCAGGTCGGTCTGCGCCTGGTTGAGCGCGTGCAGCAGGGGTTGCAGGCGATCGCGGGTATCGCGCATGGCGGTCGTGGTTGCGTCGAGTTCATCCTCGCTGGCACCGGCAGAACGGTCGCGGATCCACAGTCGCTGCTGCAGCAAGGAGCGCAAGCCGGCATCGAGCGCGTGGCGCGCGTCCTTCTCGCTGGTGGCAGGCAGATCCGGATTGAGCGACATCACCGCATGCGCCTGCTGCAGGCCGGAGCGGCAGGTTTTCAGGTCGGCCTCCAGACGGTCGGCCAGATCGAGCAGGTGGCGGATGCGGGTGCCACGACGATGCCCTCGCTTGCGCAACGCCAGCACGGCACCACCCGCCAGCAGAAGCAGGATGATGAAGCATGCGGCCACGGCAAGGGTGAGGTAGGAATTCAAGGACGCTGATTCAGCATGGCGGGGACCTCAGTCTGCCGCATCGAGGACGGATCAGGCAAAATAGGAACGGGCGGCGGAGGCCCGCGTTATGTGGCTGTGCGGGTTGACTTTCCGGTGCCACAAACTTAACATTCCGCGATTATGTCCGTGAATTTGCCAGAGTCCGTGGATGCTTGGCGCATGGTCTCGGCGCGCCGTTCGTTCGAAGGAACGTTGGCTATCGCGAGCCTGCGACGCCTGTGCGATGCGTTGGCGGGTACCGATGGCGAGGTGCGCTTCGAACTGGATTTCGGGCGCGACAGCTTCGGCACAAGTTACGTTGATGTCCGCGCCAACGCGTCGTTGACCTTGATTTGCCAGCGCTCGCTTGAGCCTTTTGTGTTGCCGGTCGCGTTGCAGACGCGGTTGGGGCTGATTACCGACGAGCACGATGAGGCGGGGTTGCCGCCGGAGTGCGAACCGTTGCTGGTGGCCGAGGATGGTCTGCTGCGCCCGGCGGATATAGTAGAAGACGAATTGCTGTTGGCGTTGCCGCTGGTTCCAGTCAATCCTGACAGCGCGCTGCCCGACGATGTGACAGGTCACGACCCGGAGCGAGATTTCGCCGGCGAGGGACGTTCCGAAAATCCGTTCGCGGTATTGCGTGAGCTGAAGAAATAGCCGTTGGCCTGGATCGGTTGATCCGGGCCGTTCGTTACAAAATCATCCCGATTCAATTCACTACGTTTCAGCCGGAGAATTACCATGGCCGTTGCCAAGAGCCGCCGTACCCCGTCCACCCGTGGCATGCGCCGTGCACATGACGTGCTTGCGACCGTGCAGTTGTCGACTGATCCGACCAGCGGAGAGGTGCATCAGCGCCATCACGTCACCAAGGACGGCTACTATCGTGGCAAGAAGATGATCGAAACCAAGGCGGCGGTGTCGGTCGACGACTGACCGGTTCGCGGGACTCCTGCCGAACAATCATCCGAGACGGCGCGGCGACGCGCCGTTTTGCGTTCCGGGGCGCGGGAACGTAACGTACGCCTTGCGGTAGCCGGCTGGCCGGTTGACCCCAAGTCCTTGCCGATGGAAAGCTGAATGACCCAGATCTACACCCGCATCGTCGCCACCGGCAGCGCCTTGCCCGAGCGCATCGTCACCAATGCCGATCTGGAAAAGATCGTCGATACCAGTGACGAATGGATCCGCACCCGCACCGGCATCCGTCAGCGGCATATCGCGGCCGATGGCGAAACCACCGGGGACCTGTCCTTCCGTGCTGCGCAAAGCGCGCTGGAAGCGGCCGGCGTCAAGGCATCCGAACTTGATCTCATCGTGCTCGGTACGACCACCCCGGACATTATTTTCCCGTCCACCGCCTGCCTCGTGCAGCATCGCCTCGGTGCGAACGGCTGTGCCGCGTTCGATGTCAACGCGGCCTGCTCGGGTTTTGTCTATGCCCTGGGTGTGGCGGACAAATTCATTCGCAGCGGTCAGTCGAAAAAGGTCCTGGTAATAGGCGCCGAAACGCTGACCCGGATGGTTGACTGGGGCGATCGTGAGACCTGCGTACTGTTCGGCGACGGGGCCGGTGCGGTGATATTGGAGGCATCCAGCGAACCGGGGATCTATGCCACGTGTTTGCATGCCGACGGCGGCCACAAGGACTTGTTGTACAACCCGGTGGGCGTGTCCGTGGGCTTCACCGACGAACCCAACCATGGCGTGCGCATCCGCATGGCCGGTCGCGAGGTATTCAAGGTCGCCGTCAAGACGCTCGACTCGCTGGTCGGCGAAACGCTGGCGGCTGCCGGCATGCAGGAGTCTGACATCGACTGGCTCATTCCGCACCAGGCGAATCTGCGCATCATAGAAGCGACGGCCAAGCGCCTGAAGATATCGATGGACCGGGTGATTGTGACGATCGACAAGCACGCCAATACATCTTCCGGGTCAGTACCGTTGGCACTGGATTACGCGGTGCGTTCGGGCAAGGTGCAGCGCGGTCAGGTTTTGTTGCTTGAAGCCTTCGGCGGTGGCTTCACGTGGGCGTCGGCACTGCTGCGTTACTGAGCGCTCTGCGCTTCGATACAGCTCCTTGACGGTGTCTGCCGCGCGGCATCGTGTTTTTCGCAGTGAGGATCGCTGGATACGGCTGCGTACGGTCGGCGATGCTGGCACCATGGTGGCTTTCACAGCAGGGAATCAACGCCTCCATGAGTTCAAACTCCGCTTCGCTCGCGTTTGTTTTTCCCGGCCAGGGTTCGCAATCGATCGGCATGTTGGCCGATCTGGCCTCGGCCCACGGTGAGGTGCGAGCTGTTTTCGATGAAGCTTCACAAGGTGCCGGGTTCGACCTGTGGACGCTGAGCCAGCAAGGGCCCCAAGACCAGCTCAACCGCACCGAAAACACCCAGCCGGCGCTGCTGGCGGCCAGCGTCGCGGTTTGGCGTGTGTGGCAGAAGCTTGCTGGTGTACGGCCGGCGCAGTTGTCAGGTCACAGCCTCGGCGAGTACAGCGCGCTGGTTTGCGCCGACGCCTTGTCGCTGCATGACGCGGCAGCATTGGTGGCAGAGCGCGGTCGCTTGATGCAGGCGGCGGTGCCCGTCGGTGTCGGCGCGATGGCGGCGATCCTCGGTGGCGACGACGATCAGATCGCCAGCGTCTGCGCGGAAATGGCGCAAGGCCAGGTGGTCGCACCGGCCAATTTCAACTCTCCCGGTCAGTTGGTGATCGCGGGTCATGCCGAGGCCGTCGAGCGGGTGTTGGCGAAACTGGGCAGCCTGGGTGTCAAAAAATCGATCCGATTGGCGGTGTCGGTGCCGTCGCACTGCGCCTTGATGTGCGAGGCAGCCGATCAGTTGGGCGAGCGCATGGCGACGATTGACTGGCATTTGCCATCGATCCCGGTGATCCAGAATGCGGAGGCGCGCAGTTATGCCACGGTCGAGGAGATTCGCGGTGCGCTGCAGCGGCAACTGTATTTGCCGGTGCGCTGGACGGCATGTGTGCAGGCGCTGATTGCCGGCGGCGCCACCCGCGTCGCCGAGTGCGGCCCGGGCAAAGTCCTGTCCGGCTTGATCAAACGCATCGACAAAAGCGTCGAGGCGCGGGCGATCGGTACACCTGCCGAGCTTGATGCCGCGCGTACCGCGTGGGCATGAATCCGGCTTTTCCGGCCCGTCGGCGTCAAGCCTTCCCGCTTCCCGTTTTCCCGTTTCCCGAGGATTCCGTTCCATGAACAAACCCCTGCAAGGTGAAATCGCCCTGGTCACTGGCGCCAGTCGTGGCATCGGCGCGGCGATCGCGGACGAACTGGCGTCCATGGGTGCGACCGTCATCGGCACCGCCACCAGCGCAGGCGGCGCCACGGCTATCGGTGAGCGGTTGGCTGAGCAGGGCGGGCACGGCCGCGAATTGAATGTCACCGATGGCGCGGCAGTCCAGACGTTGATCGACGGTATTGCGAAGGAATTTGGCGCCGTCTCGATTCTGGTCAACAACGCCGGCATCACCCGCGACCAGTTGTTGCTGCGGATGAAGGACGACGACTGGCAGGCGGTCATCGATACCAACCTGTCCTCGGTCTACCGCACGTCCAAGGCCGTGTTGCGCGGCATGATGAAGGCACGCCAAGGCCGCATCATCTCGATCGCGTCGGTGATCGGGCTCACCGGCAATCCAGGCCAGGCCAATTACGCGGCGGCCAAGGCTGGAATCATTGCGTTCTCCAAGTCCCTGGCACGCGAGATCGGTACGCGCGGCATCACGGTCAACGTAGTGGCACCCGGTTTCATCGATACCGACATGACGCGTGCGTTGCCGGAGGAATCGAAGCAGGCCATGCTGGGCCAGATCGCGCTGGGCCGTCTCGGGGAGGCAGCGGACGTCGCCAGCGCGGTGGGATTCCTGGCCTCACCTGCGGCGGCCTACATCACCGGCGAGACACTGCATGTCAACGGCGGGATGTACATGGCATAGCGTGAAGAAATTGCGACCGCCCTGGCGGGACATCCACCGGTACGGACGTCCGGCGTTGGTCGCGGCAGGCAGGCAAATTTTTCACAAACTGTCAGGCGCCCGCAGGAAAGTTGTCGCCAGCAGCGGCGTTTTAGGGGACAATTGCAACTTCGCGTCGGTACAAAGGTACGGGCGTCGTGCCATCGCCGGCGAATCGTGGCGGCCCGCGGGCTTAGCCACTACAATGCCGCCGGTCTTTGCACGTCGTCGGGCCGGTACCGGCAAATA
>JBDTKM010000004.1:0-7386 GCA_039935315.1 Rhodanobacter sp.
CCGGGCCTGCTCCAGGTCACGATGCAGGCGACGGCGCTGGTTCTCGATCTCGGCCTTTTCCCGCAATATCCCCTCGTGCAACTCAGCGTTGCTGGTTTCCAGCTCGGCCACGCGAGCCTGCCATCGGGCGAGCTCACTGGTCGCAGGCTCGCCTTGCGCGCCCTGATCCAGCGCCTCGTCGTGCGGCTGAGCGTCGTTGTTGTGCATGCATCACTCCAAACAAAATCCGCGGCCGGCACCCAGGCCCGCCATCCAACCAACAAAACCGCGACAAAACCCGCCTCTGCTGCCGGTTATAGGGTCGTCGCGACGCGATTCAAGGCATCACTGAGCAATCCGGCCGTCGCCTGCACCACTGGAATGACCCGCTCGTAGGCCATCCGGGTCGGTCCGATCACACCGACCGCCCCTAATACGCGCCCCTGCGCGCCGTAACTGGCCGTCACCACGCTGCAGCCATCCAGCGCCGCAAAGCCCGACTCCTCACCAATGAACAGCCGCACGCCGGGCGCCTTGGCGCAAACCTCCATCAGCTGCAGCAACTCGTTCTTCTGCTGGAACGCGTCGAACAATTCGCGCAACCGCTGCAGGTCGGCCAGCTCGGAGTACGCCATGAGGTTGGTTTGGCCACTGACCAGCACTTCAGCGTCGCGCACCTGCGGCGCGAACGACGCCGACGCCAGTTCCATCGTGCTGGCCAGCATCCGATTGAGTTCGCTGCCAGCCTCGCGCACCTCGGCCAGCAATTGGGTGCGGATATCATCCACGCGCAACCCGGCGAAATGACTGTTGAGGTAGTTCGCCGCCTGCTCAAGCTCACCACTTGCCAACGGTCTGGCCAGTTGCACGATGCGGTTCTGCACCTGATTGTCGGTGAATACCAGGATTACCAGCACGCGGGCGTCCGGCAGCGCCACGAAATCGATGTGGCGCAGCGGAAAGTCCACCTGACGTGGCACGCTGACGACCCCGGCAAACCGGGTCATCGCCGAAAGCAGGATCGAGACATTGCCGAGCAGGTCGCGGGTGGTGGTCGGGCCGGCCGGTAACTCACTCTGCAGGCGCGCCATCTCTGCGCGCGGCAGCGGCTGCAGTTCGATCAAGCTGTCCACGAACAGACGCAGGCCACGTGGCGTGGGCACGCGGCCCGCCGAGGTGTGCGGCGAAGCCACCAGACCCGCATCCTCCAGATCAGCCATGATGTTGCGGATTGTCGCTGGGCTTACGTCGAGCCCGGACGAACGCGAGAGGGTGCGCGAACCGACCGGCTCGCCGTCGATCAGATACTGGGCAATCAGCGCGCGCAACAAGCGTCGCGCGCGGACATCGAGATCGTGGCCGTGTGGATTGATCATGGCTGCAGCAATTCCTGAGACCCGACAGAAATAAGGTCTGTAGACGCCGCTTGCAAGCGCAAGCAGTGTTTTGTCCCGCCGGGCTCCCGCTACAATCCTCCTTATCCCTTGTCGAGGCGCCCATGCTCACCTCGCTTTACGTCCGCCATTTTGCCGTTGTCGAGGCCGCCGAGGTCACCTTCGGCCCCGGCCTGACCGTGGTCAGCGGGGAAACCGGCGCTGGCAAGTCGCTGCTGGTCGACGCGCTGATGTTGCTGGCCGGCGCCCGTGCCGACAACACCATGGTCCGCGCCGGCAGCGATCGCGCCGAACTGGCAGCAGAATTCGATCTGACCCATCTGCTTGAGGCGCGGGAATGGCTGCGTCGGGAAGAACTGGACGAAGGCGACGGTTGTCAATTGCGACGAGTCCTCCGCGCTGAAGGCAGTTCCAAGGCGTGGATCAATGGCCGCCCGGCCAACGCGCGACAGCTTGGCGAGCTGGCGTCTCTGCTGGTTGAGATCCACGGCCAGCACGAACACCAGGCACTGTTGTCTCGCTCGCACCAGTTGACGTTGCTGGACGCCTGTGCCGGGCACGACGACCTGCTTGCGCAGATCAAGTTGCAGGCACGGCAATGGCGCGAATTGAACCAGCGCATGCACACACTCAGTGGCGGCGAGGATCGCCACCAACGTATCGAACTGCAGCGCCACGAGTTGGAGGAGCTCGAGCGATGGGCGCTGCCTGCGGACGAACTGGCCGAACTCGAGGCGAGCCACAAACGCCTGGCCAACGCTGATCAATTGGCCGAAGGGAGTGCCGGCATCGTCGAACTGCTCGACGGTGACGGTGAATTCGCGCTGCGCCGGGCACTGAGCCGGACCCATGCCGAACTCGGCAAGCTGTCAGCCCTGGACGAAAAGCTGGCCCCGTGGCTGGAGATGCTCGACAACGCAGCCATCCAGTTGGGCGAAGTGGCCGACGGCCTGGGACGCTACGCCCAGGACGTCGACCTGGACCCCGCCCGTTTTGCCGAAGCGGACGAGCATTTGAGCCATCTGCACACGCTGTCGCGACGCCACCGGCTGCCCCCGGCAGAACTGCACGACAAGCTGGTCGAGCTTCGCACCGAACTGGCCGAACTCGAGGGCGCAGATGACACGCTCAGCCAACTGGGCGCCCGCCGCGAGCAACTACGCGAGGAGTACACCCGCACAGCAGGCTTGCTGAGCCAGTCGCGCACCGCTGCGGCAGCGAGACTCGGCAAGGAAGTCACGGTCTTGATGAGCGAACTGGGCATGGCCGGCGGCATATTGCTGGTCGAACTCGAGCCGGTGGACACCGCTGAGCCGGACGCGCAAGGTCGGGAGCGCTGCGAATTGCTGGTGAGCACGAACCCTGGCCAACCCCCGCGCCCCCTGCGCAAGGTGGCCTCAGGTGGCGAGCTGGCGCGCATCAGCCTGGCCATCGAGGTCGCCACGCTCGGCAAAGACTCGATCGGCAGCATGATTTTCGACGAGGTCGACAGCGGTATCGGCGGTGCGGTGGCTGAAGTCGTCGGACAGAAGTTGCGCGCGCTGGGCGCTCAGCGCCAAGTGCTGTGCGTGACCCATCTGCCGCAGGTGGCGGCCCAGGGCCATGCCCACCTGCGCGTGATCAAACACAGCGACGGAGATGAAACTCACACTGAAATCGAGCGGCTCGATGCCGCTGGACGACGCGACGAGCTTGCACGCATGCTGGGTGGCGTCGAGATCACCCGGGAAACTCGGGCGCATGCAAAACAGATGCTGGAACGCGCGCAAAATTCTTGAACGCGGCGCCGTCCGACGTCTCAGCCTGACGGCGAAATCAACCCCAGTTCCGTGGTCATCCGGCAAACGTCCAGCTCCGTCAGCGCGCTGCGACCGTGCTCGGCGGCCGATGCTGTTTGCGCACAAATCATCGGGGCGTCCGTCTGCGCGCATTGCTGCAAAGCAACACGACATGTTTGCCCGAATTCGGCAAGGCCCGAAATCTTTTGATACCCACAACGTAAAATTCCCGTTACGATGTGGGCATTGATGTGGGGGAGCCGCCATCGTGAGATGGCGGATCAGGGTCGCCGTGGGGACGGTGCTCCTGAAAAAACGGCAGGATGCCGTTTCGCCGCTACCCGACGAGGAACACTCGCGATTGCAAGCAATTCACGAGTACCGTTCGGCAGGTAGGGGAAGCGCCGCAGGTGGACAGGAGTTCACCTGCGGTTTTTTTTCGCGGGGTTTTTGCAGCCGGATTTCTGTCGGCGGAATTTTACAGGCCACGCCGGCGTCGATCGCCGGCTGGATATTCCCGGCTCAATCCTTGCGCGCGCGCTGCTTCGGCCGAACGTAAAGCACCAGGCTGTGATCCTCGATCACGTAGCCATGCTTGGCGGCGATCTCGCGCTGAAGCCGCTCGATCTCATCGCTGACGAACTCGATCACCTTGCCGGTGTCCACATCAATCATGTGGTCGTGGTGTTTGCCACGATCGAGTTCATAAACAGCCTGGCCACCCTCGAAATTGTGCTTGACGATGATGCCTGCCGCTTCAAACTGGGTAAGCACCCGATACACGGTCGCCAGCCCGATATCCTCCTTGTGGGCGAGCAACTGCTTGTACACATCTTCGGCCGTGAGATGGCGTTCACCCTCCTCATCGAAGATCTGCAGGATGCGCATCCGCGGGTGGGTTACCTTGAGGCCGACCCGACGCAGCTCACTGGTTTCCTGTTCCATAGCCACCCTCCACACACGGCGATCCCGAACCCGTAGTGTATCATTCAGCACTTTTACGACCTTGGACGCAACACGCATGCACAAGCTGATCTCCCTGCTGGTTGTTGCCATGCTGACGTTTTCCGTCGCCGGCTGCCACATCGCGTACACCCCGGATGTGCAGCAAGGCAACCTGCTGAACAAGGACATGGTGGACCAGCTCAAGCCGGGCTTGACCAAGCACCAGGTGCTGGTGCTGCTTGGCACCCCGTCGGTGCGCACGCCGTTCGATAACAGCCGGTGGGACTACGTGTCCACGCAATCCCACCGCGGCGGGACGCCCAAGGTGCGCACATTCGAGCTGACCTTCAACAACGACACTCTGGTCCGCACCGAAGGCGACTTTTTCGCCCAGGACCCGCAGCAGCTGATCAAGGAAAGCAAGAAATACAACGCCGGCTATCCGGCCACCGAGACCCAGGGCGACAAGAGCAAGGCACCGGATGACAACAAGGGAGACGGTGGTTTGGGCCAGGGCGCGGACAGCGGACATTGATCGGAGGCCGGCATCAGGCTGCGCCCGGGCGGACTATTTGCCCTTGCACCCTTGCTGCATGAAGCCTCAGCGACTGCGTCGCCTGCGCGATTCCATCGGGTCAAGGTCGAGCGGCCGATAGATCTCGATGCGATCCCCATCGCGCACCAGCTGACTGGGCACCACTTTGCGCGCGAAGATGCCCAGACGCGCAGGGTCAACCGCATTGGCGGGCAAGCATTGCGCGATACCGCTGGCTTCGACCGCCTGGATGACAGTACAGCCAGTGAACACCTCAATCCGACGTCGCTCGACCCATGCGGCCGAGCCGGCGAAGACCACTTCGACCGTGATCGGATGCTCAGCCATAGATACGCTCGGCCTCGCGACAAAAATCATCCACCATGCGCCCGGCCACCCCCTGGAAACCAAGCCTCAAGGCTGCGCCGCCAAGCTTGCTGGCATAGTCGAAGTCGAGCGCAAACGCGATTTTGCAGCCGGCATCGCCCAGCGCGATGAAGTCCCACACGCCCGAGAGGCTGCGGAAGGGACCGTCGACCAGGTTCATCTGCAGCTGCCGTGGCGGATCGACGACGTTGCGCGTCGTGAAGCTCAGTCGGAATCCGGCAAATTTGAGATCCAGGCGCGCCACCAGCGCGTTCTCTTCGCGCTCAAGCACCTCGGCGCCCGTACACCAGGCGAAGCGCTTTGGGTATGCTTCAATTTCATTGACCAGGTTGAACATCTGCGCAGGCGAGAATTTCACCAGTGCGCTGCGACGTATTTCGGTCATCACGACCTCGATGGCTTTTGCATGCTTCAGTGAATGCGAGAATCAAGAAGCAGCCAACCCTGGCTGCATTTTTCAATAAGTCCGCGCCCTCGGCGGGACAGGACCAACCACAGGGCGACCCGCCCGAGTTTAACGGACATGGCAAAAGCGAAGGACAAGGACAATAAAGGCGGCGGCACGATTGCGCTCAACAAGCGTGCGCGCTTCGAATACCACATCGATCAGCGTTTCGAAGCCGGCGTGGCGTTGCAAGGCTGGGAGCTGAAAGCGCTGCGGGCGGGACGGATCAACTTCGGCGACAGCTACGCCGTGGTACTGAAGAACGAGATCTTCCTGATCGGCTGTTCGATCCCGCCCCTGATCAGCGCCTCCACCCACGTCATCGCCGAGGATCGCCGCACCCGCAAGCTGCTGCTCCACCGCAAGGAGATCGATGAACTGGTCGGTGCCGTCGAGCGCAAGGGCTACACCCTGGTGCCCACCGCGATGTATTGGAAAGGCAACAAGGTCAAGGTGGAAATCGGACTGGCGCGCGGCAAGCAGGAACATGACAAGCGCGATACCGAGAAACAGCGTGACTGGCAGATCGAGAAGCAGCGCACCATGCGTTCGCACAATCGCGTCTAGCCACGCGCGCCGCATGGGGCGAGGAGTCTCTCGTACCGCGAGGCGCGCGCTGCCTGAGAACCCGCGTGCGGGTTCAGGCGAACGGATCGTCCAGCACGATGGTGTCCTCGCGATCTGCGCCGGTAGCCACCAGTGCCAGACGGCAGCCGGAGAGTTCCTCCACGGCACGCAGATAGGCACGCGCTGCCGGTGGCAACTTGTTCCACTCGCGAATGCCTGCAGTGGATTCCTGCCAGCCTGGAAAATCGAGATAGACCGGTTTGCACTCGTCCCAACCGTCGGCGTCGAGCGGCGCCAGCTCGCGGCGCTTGCCGCGGTATTCGTAAGCGATGCAGACCTTGATCGACTCCAGCCCGTCGAGCACGTCCAGCTTGGTGATCGCCAGGCCGTTGATACCATTGATCTGGGTTGCGCGCTTGAGCGCAACCAGGTCGATCCAGCCGCAACGGCGTGGGCGGCCGGTGCTGGCGCCAAATTCGTTGCCTTTCTTGCGCAGCAGCTCGCCCATCTCGCCGTTGAGCTCGGTCGGAAACGGGCCGCTGCCCACACGCGTCGCATAGGCCTTGCAGATACCCAGCACGTAGTCAATGTCCTGCACACCCACGCCGGTGCCCGCCAGCGCGCCACCGATGGTGGTGTTGCTCGAGGTGACGTAGGGATAGGTGCCGTGATCGATATCCAGCAGCGCGCCTTGCGCGCCTTCATACAGGATGCTGCCGCCACTCTTGCGCACGTCGTGCAGGATGGTGGCCACATCGTCAACCAGCGGACGGATGTATTCGCCCCAGGCCAAGGCATCCTTCAGTACCGTGTCGTAGTCAACCGGCTCGGCCTTCAGCCATTGGGTGAGGATGAAGTTGTGATAGTCGACGGCAGTCTTCAGCAGTGTCGGCAACTCGTGCGGATACATGAGATCCGCCACGCGAATCGAGCGGCGGGCAACTTTGTCTTCGTAGGCCGGGCCGATGCCGCGGCCGGTGGTACCGATCGCCTTGCCACCGGCGGCAATCTCGCGCGCTTTGTCCACCGCGATGTGGTACGGCATGATCAATGGGGTGGCCGGACTGATCTTGACCCGCGAACGCACTTCGACGCCGTTCGATTCCAGCTCGGCGATCTCCTTGATCAACGCCTCCGGCGAGAGCACCACGCCGTTGCCGATCAGGCACAGCGCGTCGTCGCGCAGGATGCCCGAGGGGATCAGGTGCAGCACGGTCTTCTTGCCCTTGATCACCAGCGTGTGACCGGCATTATGGCCACCCTGAAAGCGCGCCACCGCACTGACTCGCTCGGTCAGCAAGTCGACGATCTTGCCCTTGCCCTCGTCGCCCCACTGTGCACCCAGAATTACGACTG
>JBDTKM010000005.1:0-5686 GCA_039935315.1 Rhodanobacter sp.
GAGAGGTGGCAGAGTGGTCGAATGTACCTGACTCGAAATCAGGCGTTGGTGAAAGCCAACCGTGGGTTCGAATCCCACCCTCTCCGCCAGATACGCAAAGCGCCCCGCATGGGGCGTTTTGCGTATCGGGCGGAGAGGGTGGTGTGGACGAACCCACCCGGTTCGACAAATTCGTCTGGAACGAATTTGGACAGCCGAATGGCTGGCCCTGGAGCGCGCAGCGCGGAAGGGTGAGGCCCAGGATGGGCCGAACAATCCCGCCCGTCACGTTGCCAAATGCCACGCCGGAGCAGGTCGTTCTGGGTATCTGGCGTACAGGGAGGGGTGGACAAATCCGCGTGGTTACTCGGCGCATTCTGTGCCGCGCCCTCCGGCCCGTGGGTCGCGCGGGTGTTCGGCTACGGCATCCTGCGTTCGTCATCGACAAATTGCCCCGAATAATTTTGGATCACCGCAGATGGGCCCTGAAGAAGGTAACGCGAGAGGGTGAGGCCCGGGAAGCGGCCGAGCAACCACAGCTGCCAAGTCGTCTGAACACACCTCGAAGCAGGACGTATTGCTTTTGCTTCCTGAGCCAGCAGAAATACTCGGGCCTGCGCCGGATCCGAAAAAGCAAAGGCCGCTCGCGCGGCCCTTGTTTTCCCACAAATCAAACTAGCTTCAGAACCTGTAGGTGCCGGTCACACTCACCACGTCGCCATGATCATCGAAATTGCCGGCCATGGACCCGGCTCCCAAGCCGAGCTGATTGGTCAAGTGGACCGGGGTCTTGCCGACGAACTGGTGCTGGTAAGCCATGTCGAAGGCCAAATGACTGGTCGCCTTGTATCCGAAACCGAAGCCGACAATCCGGCGTGAACCGTCGGGGATGCGGGGATCGCGGCTGACGATGTTGGTTGGCGTCTGGTCGTAGCCGACACCGGCGCGCAATGTCCATTGGTCATCAAGCTTGTAATCACCACCGAGGGCATAGACCCAGCTGTTCTTGTATGCCTCGGGCAGGCTGACCAGAGTTTGGCCGTTGGAGGTCAATGTGAGGGTCTTGAAGTTGGACCACTGGGTCCATTTCATGGAGCCGGCCAAGGTCAAACGATCATTGAATTGATGCACCCAATCGAGGCTGGCGAACGCAGGCATGTCGAGCGTGGCTTGTGCCGGGCCACCATCCGGGTCGAGCATCGGCAAGCCGGCGGTCGGGGCGAGCAGCGGACCCCCGACAATGAGAGCCTTGCCCAGGGGGCCGCCGTAAATCGCGTAATTGCCACCCAAGGTCTGGCCTATCCGGGAGTGATAGCTCAAGCCAATGCTGTCTGCGGTGGTCGGTTTGTACTCGAACCCGACAAAATAGCCGACGGCCGTCTTCTTGAGGTTTACATTGAGTTGCTCATCAGCCCCTTGTGGAGGTCCATAAGGGGACGGCGAGCCAACGGCACCATACAACGCGGTTGCCGTGCCGGTGGTGTCCAGTACCGTGTTCAGTTGGGCCTTGGTGCGCTGACCAACGACACCCACGCCGAGGGCGAATTGGTCATTGACCTTGAATCCGGCGGACAAGCTCAGCGCGATCGACTGAACGGTGGTCTTGGTGCCGAAGTAACGCCCCTGCCACGTCGGGTTGTATTGGCTTACCAGGCCGAATGGGACCGTGAGGCTACCGCCCAGGGTCAGTCGATCATTGATCGGCGCCGCAAAGGCCATGTTCGGAAACGGCTGGAACTTGCCAAAACCGTTCGGGTTGCCACCGCTGACGGGCTGACCAGTAACATCGGTGAATTGACCCTGAAACTTGGAGCTCGGACGAATGGCGGTCCCGGTGATCTGCAGTACCGGCGCGTCGAAGAAGGCCATCGCAGCCGGATTGTTGTAAACCGCGGTGGGGTCATTGGCGAACAGTGAGCCACCCGCGTTGGCGCGGGCCCAGCCGGCAGCATTGTCGGTGGGTAGTTGGAACGAGCCGGCTTGCACGCACAGAGGCAGAGCCAATGCGCCGGCAACCGCCAGGGCGAGGCTGGCGTGTGTTCCGAGTCGAGTGAAGCGTTGTGGGCTATGACAGTTCAAGTGGATTCTCCTGTGACTTAAGGTCCGATTCGTATGGTTTTCGTCGGATTGGGGTAGGGCGTGGGGGTTTCGAAATCGTCGCTGGCTCGCATGCATGTCTTGCGCGTTTGTCAGGAGGCCAGTCCTCCTTCTGTTAACCACTCCAACGAGGTCGAACGCAGGGGCGCTTCTTGCGCATGCGTCGCTGACAATTCAGTGCTCGCCTTGGCGGTGATGCTGTCGAGCTGTAAAACACGTTCGATCACATCGATTTGCTCCCGCGTGCCGAATGGTGCGGTGAGGATGGGTGCCAGCAGCGAGACCAGCCGTGCCAGCAGTTCGGCGTCGTTGAATTCTTCGCCTTGGCTGATGCTGGCAATCAGCGCCTGCATGTCCTCGCCCGCCAGCATGCCGGACAGCGCCTTAAGCGCGAAGTGCAGGCGCAGCCCGAGCTCCGGTCGCGGTAGCGCGGGCAGCGTGCGCGAGAAGGCTTCGAAGAAACGTCCGGAAATTGGCCGATAGTGATCTTCCAGATAACTACGGATGAACGGAGACGGATCACTGTACACGCGTCCCAGCAGGCGCATGAACGCAGGTCCGGAGGTATCGCCGTGACTGAGTCGGAACGCTGGAATGAACAACATCGCCAGCACTGCGGCTGCATTCAAAGCCGCCGCATGTTGCTGCTCGCAAGCGCTGAGCAATTGCAAGCGTTCGCGGTTGAGTCGGTCCAGGCGCTGCGAGAGCACCTCGTGCATCAAGGCTTCCTTGCTGCCGAAGTGATAATTCACCGCGGCGAGATTGGCGTCGGCCCGTGCCGTGATGTGGCGTAACGACATCGCTTCGTAGCCGTTCTCGATGAACAGCCACTCGGTAGCTTCGAGCAATCGCTTGCGGGTATCGCTCTGGCCGGTGCGTTGAGTTCTGCCCAAGGTGTGCCCCGCTGACGCCGAATATACGATGACAGGTGCAACCGCTTCAAATACGAATTTGAAACATGTGTATGAACGTTAACCGTGGAAGGGCATGAGAGGCAAGCTGCAGCGCAAGGTAGGCCATATACCGTCAGCCAGTAGGCTGCGCAAAGGGCGGCCGGCCCGAAAACGTTGCCGGGCCTGTCATGCAATGCGGCGCCTCATTTCGCGGGCACAAAAAGGGCCGGATGAATTCGGCCATTTTTGTGCATTGCAATACAAATGAAACAGAAGCCATTCAGGCTAGGAGCCTGTCGGGCTTTGGTGGGCGAGGCGAGAATTCGGCTGCGTGAGGACAGCAATCGACGATTCGCCGGTCCATAGTGGTTCTATGGACGGCGAATCGGCGGAAATATGGACCACACAGGCGGACTCGCAGGCCGGCCAACCAAAGTCCGACAGACTCCTAGGTGGATCAACTGGCCTTCTTTTTCGCCAATCGCAACCACGTATCAACCACGGTGTCGGGGTTCAGCGAGAGTGATTCGATGCCTTGCTCCATCAGCCATTCGGCCAGGTCAGGGTGGTCGCTGGGTCCCTGACCGCAGATACCGATGTACTTGCCCTTGGCGCGGGCAGTCTTGATGGCCATCGCAAGCAGTTTCTTTACTGCCGGGTCGCGCTCGTCGAACAGGCCGGCGACGATGCTGGAATCGCGATCCAGGCCGAGCGTGAGCTGGGTGAGGTCGTTGGAGCCGATCGAGAAGCCGTCGAAGATGTCGAGAAACTCGTCGGCCAGCAGCGCGTTCGACGGCACCTCGCACATCATGATGACCTTCAAGCCGTGCTCGCCCTGTTTGAGACCGTTCCTGGCCAGCACCTCGATGACTTTGCGGCCTTCGTCAAGCGTGCGCACGAACGGGATCATCGCCCACACGTTGTCCAGCCCCATCACCTCGCGCACATGCTTGAGCGCTTTGCACTCCAGCGCGAATGCCGCGGCGAAGCTCGGGTCGACATAGCGGCTGGCGCCGCGGAAGCCGAGCATCGGGTTCTCTTCGTGTGGTTCGTAGCGCGAACCACCGAGCAGGCCGGCATATTCGTTGGACTTGAAATCCGACAGTCGCACGATCACCGGCTTCGGGTAGACCGAGGCGGCAATGGTGGCGATGCCTTCGGCGAGACGATCGACATAGAACTCGACCGGGCCGGCATAGCCGGCGATGCGCTCGTCGATTTTCGCCTGGGTCTCGGCATCCTGTTTGGCGTATTCCAGGAGCGCCTTCGGGTGCACACCGATGTGGCTGGCGATGATCATTTCCAGGCGGGCCAGGCCGATGCCCGCATTGGGCAACTGGCCGAAATCGAACGCGCGTTCGGGGTTGGCCACGTTCATCATGATCTTCAGCGGAGCCTCGGGCATGTCGCCCAGATCGGCGGTGATCCGCTCGAACTTCAGGATGCCTTCGTAGATCGTGCCGGTGTCGCCTTCGGCACAGGATACGGTGACGTCGGCGCCATCGGGGATCAATTGCATCGCATTGCCGGTGCCGACCACGGCCGGTACGCCCAGTTCGCGGGCGATGATCGCGGCGTGACAGGTGCGCCCACCCCGATTGGTGACGATGGCGGCGGCGCGCTTCATCACCGGCTCCCAGTCGGGATCGGTCATGTCCGCGATCAGCACGTCGCCGGCCTGCACCTTGTTCATGTCGGACAGCGAGCGGATCACGCGGGCCTTGCCGGCGCCGATCTTCTGGCCGATTGAGCGGCCCTCGGCCAGTACCTTGCCCTTTTCGCTCAAGTGAAAACGTTCAAGCTGGGTGGCGTGCGAGCGCGATTTCACGGTTTCCGGGCGCGCCTGCACGATGTAGATCTTGCCGGTGATGCCGTCCTTCGCCCACTCGATGTCCATCGGCCGGTCGTAGTGCTTCTCGATGGTCAATGCCTGGCGGGCAAGCTCCTGCACGTCCTCGTCGCTGATGCAGAACTTGTTGCGCAATTCCTTCGGGGTGTCTTCCGTGCGAACCCGTTCGCCCGGTGCGTCGGAATACACCATGCGCAATTGCTTGGCGCCCAGACTGCGACGCAGGACGGCTGGCTTGCCCAGGCGCAGGGTCGGCTTGAACACGTAGAACTCATCGGGGTTGACCGCGCCTTGTACGACCATTTCGCCCAGGCCGTAGGAGCCGGTGACGAACACCACGTCGCGAAAGCCCGATTCGGTGTCCAACGTGAACAGAACCCCGGCAGCGCCCACATCCGAGCGCACCATCAGCTGCACGCCGGCAGAGAGAAACACCTCCTCGTGCTTGAATCCCTGATGCACGCGATAAGCAATGGCGCGGTCGTTGTACAGCGAGGCAAAGACGTCTTTCACCTTGTGCAGCACGTCGTCAATGCCAATCACATTGAGGAAGGTTTCCTGCTGCCCGGCGAATGAGGCGTCGGGCAGGTCTTCGGCGGTGGCCGACGAGCGCACGGCAACCGGGATGTTGTCCGCGCCGGCGTCTTTGCAGAGTTTCTGGTACGCCTCGCGGATAGCCTGTTCGAGTTCGGCGGGCAGGGTGGTGTCGACAATCCAGCGGCGAATTTCCTTGCCGCCCTCGACGAGCGCGTCGACGTCGTCGACGTCAAGGTGCTCCAGCCGGTCCTGGATGCGTTTGGCCAGGCCGCTCTTCTCCAGATACTGCTGGAACGCGTCCGCCGTGGTGGCAAACCCGCCGGGCACGGAG
>JBDTKM010000006.1:0-6867 GCA_039935315.1 Rhodanobacter sp.
GCTCCGGTTAATTACTTCGAGTAAAGCTCGATAATCAATGCTTCATTGATGTCGGACGGCAGATCACCGCGATCCGGCACCGACTTGAACGTACCTTCAAATTTCTTGGCGTCGACTTCGACCCAGATCGGACGCAAGTCCATGGTGTCAAAGACAGTCGCCGCTTCCTGCACACGCAGCTGGCTGCGTGCCTTCTCAGTCAGTGCAATCATGTCGCCTGCACGTACCTGGTAGGAAGGGATGTTGACCTTGTTGCCATTCACCAGCACCGCTTTATGCGCCACCAACTGGCGTGCTTGCGCACGGGTAACTGCAAAACCCATGCGGAACACGACGTTGTCGAGGCGGCTCTCAAGCAGGCGCAACAGGTTTTCACCGGTGTTGCCCTTGATCGTCGTCGCCTTGGTGTAGTAATTGCTGAACTGGCGCTCGAGCACTCCGTAGATGCGCTTTACCTTCTGCTTCTCGCGCAGCTGGACAGCATAGTCGGACAGGCGCATGCGCTTGTTGGCGCCATGCTGCCCCGGCTTGTTTTCAAGCTTGCACTTGGAGTCCAGCGCGCGCGCCGGGCTCTTCAGGCTCAGGTCTGCACCCTCGCGACGGGCGAGCTTGCAGGTGGGTCCACGATAACGTGCCATGTTTGATTCTCTATTCTAAAAGGTCGGCCAGATTGACCGCGCCTCGATTCCCGCGATCCGGCTGGAATCGCGACGTCAAAACTTCAGACCCGGCGTTTCTTGGGAGGACGGCAGCCGTTGTGCGGAATCGGCGTCACGTCAATGATGTTGAGTACCTTGAAGCCCAGCGCGTTCAGCGACCGAACCGCCGACTCGCGACCCGGGCCGGGGCCCTTGATACGCACTTCCACCGTCTTTACCCCGTAATCACCGGCGGCACGTCCGGCTTTCTCGGCGGCTACCTGTGCGGCAAACGGCGTCGACTTGCGCGAGCCGCGGAAACCAGCGCCGCCTGCAGTCGCCCACGACAAGGCGTTACCCTGGCGATCGGTGATCGTAACGATGGTGTTGTTGAAGGAGGCCTGCACGTGGGCCACGGCATCCGTGACAACGCGCTTGATCTTCTTCTTGGTCTTGACCGGCTTAGCCATAATTTTTGAGGCTCTTGGTAAACGATACGGCCACGGATGGCCGCCTCTTGATCTTCGCGACCCTGGTTCTTCGCGAACCCAGGGCGATCGCACGGGTTGAACTACGTCCTGATGGCGCGGCGCGGTCCCTTGCGGGTGCGCGCATTGGTACGGGTGCGCTGCCCACGTACCGGCAAGCCACGACGATGACGCAGGCCGCGATAGCAACCCAGATCCATCAGCCGCTTGATCGCCATGCCCACTTCCCGGCGCAAGTCACCTTCGACCGTGTACTTGTGAATTTCCAGGCGGATCTTCTCGACCTCGCCTTCGCTCAGGGACTTGACCTGGGTCGTCGGAACCACGCCAGCGTCTGTGCAGACCTTCCTGGCACGACTGCGGCCGATCCCGTAAATGCTTTGCAAACCCACCCAGATGTGTTTCTGGACCGGCAAATTGACACCTGCAATGCGCGCCATGATGAACTCTCTCCGAAATGTGTTTCTCGCGCAGTAAACGCGCAATTTTAACCTGAATTAGGCGAACTGGAAAGCCCCGCCATTCCGCAGCGACGCCGCGTTCCGACTTGCATCGACGCTTTGCTGAATCAGCTGCGGCGCAGATTGGCCTTCTTGAGCAAACTTTCGTACTGGTGGCTGACCAGATGCGCTTGAATCTGCGAGGTGAAATCCATCACCACCACCACCACGATCAACAGCGATGTACCGCCGAAGTAGAACGGTACGTGCCACAAGCTCTGCATGAACGATGGCACCAGACACACCAGCGCCAGGTAGATCGCACCCACCGCCGTCAGCCGAGTCATCACCGCATCGATATAGCTGGCCGTGGCCTTGCCCGGCCGGATGCCCGGAATCAACGCGCCCGAACGCTTGAGATTGTCAGCCGTCTCATCTGCGTTGAACACGATCGCCGTGTAGAAAAACGCAAAGCCGATCACCATCACGGAAAATGTTATTTCATACAGCGGATTGCCGGGGCTCAACGACTGCGTCAGATCCTGCAGCCAGCGCGACTGATGGCCGGTACTGAACCAACTCACCGCCGTTGCCGGGAACATCAACAAGCTGGAAGCAAAGATCGGCGGAATCACGCCCGCCATGTTGATCTTCAGCGGCAGGCTGGAACTCTGGTTCTGGTAAGCCTTCTGCCCACCCGAACGCCTTGCATAATTGACAGTGATGCGCCGCTGCGCCCGCTCCATGAACACCACGAACGCGGTGACGCCAAGCACCAGAACCACCACCATCAACAACTTGATCAACGACAACTCGCCATTATTGGACATGCTCAGCGTCTGCACTACCGCGCCAGGCAGACCAGCCACGATACCCGCGAAAATCAGCAGCGAAATACCGTTGCCGACGCCCCGCTCGGTCATCTGCTCGCCCAGCCACATCAGGAACATGGTGCCGGCGGTCAACCCGACCACGGACGAGAACACAAACCCGAATCCAGGCGTATAAACCACCGGCGCGCCACCCGCAGCCACCTGACCCTGCAGCGCCACCGCAATACCGAACGATTGAAACGCGGCCAGCAACACCGTGGCATAGCGCGTGTATGCCGTCATCTTGCGCTTGCCGGCTTCGCCCTCCTTGCGGATCGCCTGCAGGCTCGGCACCACCGAACCCATCATCTGGAACACGATGGACGCCGAAATGTATGGAATCACGCCCAGTGCAAACACTGAGAAGCGCGCCAGCGCACCGCCCGAGAACATGTTGAACATGTTCATCAGGCCGTTGCCGTTGACCAGGTTCGTCATGGCTTCCGGATTGACGCCGGGAACCGGGATGAACGAACCGAGACGAAACACGATCAGCGCGCCCACCACGAACGTGATGCGCTGACGAAGCTCGGTGAGCTTGCCCAGCTTCCCCAGAGCGTTGCCTTTGGCTGCGGCCATGAGACTGCCTACTCCACGCTGCCGCCGGCCGCCTCGATGGCTGCCTTGGCGCCGGCGGTAGCCAACAGACCGGACAACTTCACCGCACGACCGATTTCGCCTTTCAGCACCACTTTGACTTTCTTCGCGCGACTGTCGATCAGGCCAGCCTGATGCAGTACAACGACGTCGATCAGATCAACTTTGAGGTTGGCCAGCTGATACAGGAATACTTCCTGACTCTGCGCCTTCGTCTTTGAGCGAAAACCGACCTTCGGCATCCGGCGATTGAGCGGCATCTGGCCGCCCTCAAAACCAAACTTGTGCGTACCACCGGCGCGCGCGTGTTGGCCCTTGTGGCCACGGCCCGCAGTCTTGCCCATGCCCGAACCAATCCCGCGACCGACGCGCAGGCGCGTCTTGTGGGAACCGGCGGCCGGCTTGATGTTATTCAGACGCATGATTATTCCTCCACCCGAACAAGGTAGTAGACCGTGTTGATCAGGCCACGCACCTGCGGGCTGTCCTTCAATTCGCGCAGATCATTTATCTTGCCCAAGCCCAGCGCCTTGATGCTAAGCCGATGGCGCGCCTTCACGCCGCACAAACTCTTGATCAGGCGAACGCGCACCGTGGCAGCCGCTTCAATCTTCTTAGCCATTGCCGAGCACCTCTTCTACGGACTTGCCACGTTTGGCGGCGATCCTGGTGGGCGAGGCAACCGCCTGCAGGCCCTTGATCGTGGCACGCACAAGGTTGATCGGATTACGCGAGCCGACGGCCTTGGCCAGCACGTCCTTAACGCCGACCACTTCCAGCACCGCCCGCATCGCACCACCGGCGATGACACCGGTACCTTCGGACGCCGGCTGCATGTAGACCCGCGCTGCGCCATGGTTAGCCTTCACGGCGTACCACAACGTACCGTTGTTCAGTTCGATACTCACCATCTGGCGGCGGGCGCGTTCCATCGCCTTGGAAATGGCCACCGGCACTTCGCGCGCCTTGCCGTAACCAAAACCGACCTTGCCCTCGCCATCGCCGACCACGGTCAGCGCGGTGAAGCTCATCTGGCGGCCACCCTTGACGGTCTTGGCCACGCGGTTGACGGCGATCAGCTTTTCGAGCAAGCCGTCCGAATTTTCGCGCTCACGATCATTAGAAGCCATGTTCTATTCCATGTGCCCGGCGAACCAGGACTTTTGCTTGCGGCTTGGCCGCTTGGAGTTGTAGGTATCGCATGGAGCAGCCAGGCCGCCCCGCGGCCGAATCCGGCCGCCGTTGAATCAGAATTTCAACCCGGCTTCCCGCGCTGCTTCAGCCAAGGCCTTGATGCGGCCGTGATAGCGGAAACCGGACCGGTCGAACGCAACCGACTCCACGCCCGCCGCCATCGCGCGCTCGGCCACAGCCTTGCCGACCGCTGCCGCTGCCGCCAGATTCTTGGTGCCCTTGAGGCCTTCGGCGACCGACTTCTGCAACGTCGAGGCCGCGGCCACCACGTTCTTGCCGGACGCGTCAAAAACCTGCGCGTACAAATGCTGCCCGGTGCGATGCACCGACAGCCGGGCCACCACCAGCTTGCGGATGTGGCAGCGGGTGGACTTGGCGCGACGCAGGCGGTTTTCGTTCTTGTTCATGTCTAATATTCCTAGAAAGCGGATCGACAATAGTTACGCAGTGCTCTTGTGAGTAGTGCGACCATGGACGGCCGCCGCCACTCGCAGGGAAAGCGTACTCAAGCCTTCTTGGCTTCCTTCAGGGTGATCTTCTCGCCGGCATAGCGCACGCCCTTGCCCTTGTACGGCTCGGGAGGACGAAAGCCACGAATCTTGGCCGCAACCTGGCCGACAACCTGCTTGTCGGTACCCTTGATCAGCACTTCGGTCTGCGAGGGAGTCTCGATACTGACGCCCTCGGGGGCCTCAAACACCACCGGATGGGAAAAGCCGAGGCTCAGGTTCAGTGACTTGCCCTGCATGGCCGCGCGGTATCCGACCCCGACCAGCTCAAGCTTGCGCTCGTATCCGGTGGACACGCCGGTCACCATGTTGGCGAGCAGTGCACGCGCGGTGCCACCAAACATATGGTCGACACCCTCGCCCAGACTGATGTTCGCCACACCATTGTCGACGGTAACCGTCACGCCGGGCAGATGATGGACGTAGAGGGTACCTTTCGGTCCCTTCACCGAGATGTTGTCGACTCCGACTGCAAGTTCGACACCCTTCGGCAGAGAAATAGGTTGCTTGGCTACACGTGACATTGAAGGGCTCCTTATGCCACTTGGCCAATGACTTCGCCACCCAGGCCTTTGGCGCGGGCCTGTGCATCGGTCAACAGACCAGCGGAAGTCGAGATGATCGAGATACCCAGGCCACCAAGGACCTTCGGCAACTCGCCCTTGCCGCGGTAGACGCGCAGACCCGAGCGACTGACGCGCGAGATCTTCTCGATAGCCGGCAGGCCCTCGAAATACTTGAGCTTGATCTCGAGCGTCGGCTTGCCGTCCTCGACGGCAGTCATCGAGTCGAGGATATAGCCCTCACTCTTGAGAAGGTTGGCAATCGCCACCTTGAGTTTCGACGACGGCATCCGCACGCTCGGCTTGCCCATGGCCTGGGCATTTCGAACACGCGTAAACAGATCGGCGATGGGATCAGTCATGCTCATGAAAACATCCTTCAGAGTGCACCGATATCCGAGAAAACCGGAAATCAATCAGATTGTGAGCCAACAAGCCGTTGGCCTGCTTTATGCAGACCGCAGACTATATCAGCTTTTTCCGGCTTCCGCGAATAGCGAAGCGATAATCGTATCAACGGCGCCGCGTACGGGCCGGGGATGAATCGGTGTGGCGCACCAGGCGCCCGCAGCGATCCGTAATACTGGGGTTACCAACTTGCCTTGCGCAAACCCGGCACGTCGCCGCGCATGGTTGCTTCACGCAGCTTGTTGCGACCCAGGCCAAACTTGGCATAGACAGCCCGAGGACGACCGGTCAGTGCGCAACGTGTGGTCAGGCGCACGGGACTGGCATCGCGCGGCAGCTTTTGCAAACTTGCCTGTGCCTGCATCTTCTCGTCATAGGACGCGGTGGTGCTCAGCACGACCGCCTTCAATCCAGCCCGCTTGGTGGCGAACTTCTGGATCAGTTTGGCCCGCTTGATATCGCGGTTCACCATTGATTTCTTGGCCATGGATAACGCCTCTCAGTTGCGGAAGGGGAAGCTGAAGGCCGCCAACAAAGCCTTGGCCTCATCGTCGGACTTGGCCGTGGTCGTGATGGAGATATTCATGCCGCGCAAGGCATCAACCTGATCAAAATCGATCTCGGGAAAGATGATCTGTTCCTTGATACCGAAGTTGTAGTTGCCGCGACCGTCGAATGCCTTGGCCGACACACCGCGGAAGTCGCGTACACGCGGCAGCGAGATGTTGATCAGACGATCGAGGAATTCCCACATCTGCGCACGGCGCAGCGTGACCTTGCAGCCGATCGGCCAATCCTCACGGATCTTGAACGAGGCAACAGAAACGCGTGCCTTGGTCGTGATCGGCTTCTGGCCGGCGATCTTGGCCATGTCGGCGACCGCATTCTCGAGCACTTTCTTGTTGCCCGCGGCCTCGCCCACGCCCATGTTCAGCGTGACCTTGGTGATGCGTGGAACCTGCATCGCATTCTGGTAGCCGAACTGCTCGGTGAGCTTGCCGACTACCTGCTCTTTATAGAAATTTTCAAGCCGCGTCATGATCGTGTTCCTTACGCGTCCACGACCTCGCCAGTCGAACGGAACACGCGGACCTTGCGCCCATCATTGAGCGTTTTGGTGCCGACGCGTTCACCCTTGTTCGTGGCGAGGTTGAACAG
>JBDTKM010000007.1:0-7176 GCA_039935315.1 Rhodanobacter sp.
CGGCAGTCGTTGATGCCGACCAGCGCCTGCTGGGCGTGTTTACCGACGGCGATCTGCGCCGCGCGCTGGACGACGTGGAAGTGAACCTGCGTGGTGCCCGCGTGGCCGAGCTGATGACCCGCGGCCCGAAGACGATCGGCGCGGAGCGACTGGCCGTCGAGGCCGCGCAACTGATGGAGAAGCACCAGATCCACGCCCTGTTGGTGGTGGACGAGGACCAGCGCGTGGTCGGCGCGCTGAACATTCATGATCTGCTCCGTGCGCGTGTGGTCTGATTCGTCTGGGCGAACCAGAAAATAAGGCAAGCCCGCTCTTTACGTTACGCCTCCACGCACAGAACCCCCGGACCGTGCCTACCTTCCCCTATCTCGCCAACCTGCCCGCCGACATCCTCGAACGCGCCGCGCGTGTGCGTCTGGCGGTGTTCGACGTGGACGGCACGCTGACCGACGGGCGGCTGTGGTACGCCGAGGACGGCCACGAAACCAAGGTGTTTCACGTACACGACGGACTCGGCCTGAAGCGGCTGCGGGCGCATGGAGTAGAGGTCGCGCTGATCACCGCGCGGATCAGCCATCCTGTTGCCCTGCGTGCCGAGGAACTGGACATCGACCACGTCTATCAGGGCCAGGGCGACAAGCGGACCTGCCTGGCTGAACTGCTTGATGCGCTGCACCTGCGCCCAGACCAGGCAGCCTACGTCGGCGACGATCTGCCCGATCTGGCTCCGATGCAGATGGTCGGGCTGGCCGTGGCGGTCGCCAATGCCCACCCGTGGATTGTCGATGCCGCACATTGGCAGACCCGCCAGCGCGGTGGCGAAGGCGCGGCTCGCGAGGTGTGCGATCTGATCCTGCACGCGCAGGGCAAGAGCGACGCCGAGCGGGAGCACTGGCAGTGACCTTGCGCCGGTGGCTGCGCGACCGGCGCGTGCCGGCCGCGATCGTCCTCGTTGCCCTGGCCGCAGGTGTCAGCCAGTTATTGCTGTGGTGGCTGGGCCCGGCACCGCGCACCCACGACTTCGTCGGCCCACCCCGTTCGGCGTATACCTTGATCGACGCCAAGGTCATCGAATACGGCCTCGACGGCAAACCGGGCCTGCATACGCAATCGCCTCGCGTCGAACGCCGCGAGGGCGACGATTCGCTGTACCTCGTCACCCCCACCTTCCAGATGCCCGCCAAGCAACCCGGCGTACCTGACTGGCAGGGACAATCGTTGTACGGCTGGATCAACAAACCCGGTACCGTACTGAAGCTGCAGGGCGCCGTCAGCATGCACCGACCGACGTTCACCGACGCCGCGGGAACAGCGCAGCCGGAGGCTTCCATGCACACCTCGAACGCCACCGTGTGGCCGCGCGAGAACCGCATGGAAACCGCTGAGCCGGTACAGCTGGCCCAAGGCGACCGTAGAATGAGCGGTGTCGGCATGCGTGCCAACCTCAATGACAATCACCTGGAGTTGCTCGATGACAGCCACGGCTCGTTCCCGCCGCGCAAGCGCTAGTCGCACGTTCGCTGCAAGCCTGCTGGTGGCGTGCTCGCTCGCCATGCTGCCTGCGCTTGCGGTGGCCAGGAAATCCGATCGCCAGCAGCCGATGAGTTTCGCGGCCAAACACACCGATGCCTACAACGCACCGAATACGGTGACCACGCTCACCGGCAACGTGAAGATCACCCAGGGGAGCCTGCTGCTCACCGGCGACCTCGCCAGGATCTACCTCGACGCCGATAGCGCCATCTCCCGCGTGGTGGTCACCGGCAAGCCCGCACATATCCAGCAACTGGACGACAACGGCAACTTGATGACTGGCAACGCCGCCCAACTCGACTACGACAATATCCACGAAATCGCCGTGCTCACCGGCCAGGCCTCGGTCAAACAGCAGGGGCGCGGCGAGTTCCATGGCGACAAGCTGACCTACAACACCCAGACCAGTCAGATCACCGGCGACTCCGGTGGCGATGGCCTGGTCCATGGCGTGTTCCTGCCCAAGCCCAAACCGGTGAGTGCGTCCACGCCAGCCAGCCCGCCCGCCGCCGCGAGCAGCAGCCCGGCGCCGCAGGGACATCGCTAAATCCATGCTTTCCGCCGAAGGCCTGCAGAAAAGCTTCAAGGCGCGCCAGGTCGTGCGTCATTTCGCGTTCTCGATCCGCGAGGGCGAAGTGGTCGGCCTGCTCGGCCCCAACGGTGCCGGCAAGACCACCTGTTTCTACATGGTGGTAGGCCTGATCGAGGCGGACGCCGGCCGCATCATCCTGGACAAGCAAGACATCACCGGCCTGCCGATGCACGTGCGTGCGCGGCTGGGCATCGGCTATCTGCCACAGGAAGCCTCGGTGTTCCGCCGGCTCAGCGTGGCCGACAACATCATGGCCGTGCTGGAGCTGCGCAAGGGTCTCAACGCGCAGCAACGCAACAGCGAGCTGGAAAGCCTGCTGGACGAATTGAAAGTCGCCCACATCGCGGGCCAGAAGGGCATCAGCCTGTCTGGCGGCGAGCGTCGGCGCGTGGAAATCGCCCGCGCGCTGGCTGCCAACCCGCGTTACATGCTGCTGGACGAGCCGTTTGCCGGGGTCGACCCGATCTCGGTCGGCGAAATCCAGCGCATTGTGCGGCACTTGAAGGAGCGCGGCATCGGGGTGCTGATCACCGACCACAACGTGCGCGAGACCCTGGGTATCTGCGACCGCGCCTATATCCTGAACGAGGGCGAGGTGCTTTCGCGCGGTACCCCTGCCCACATTCTTGCCGACGAAAAAGTACGCGAGGTTTATCTGGGCCGCGAATTTCGCCTGTGAGCTCCATCGCCTGAGAGCGTGGGCGGTGGAAACCCGGTGAGCGAGGCAAAATGACCTTGAGTCAGATTTTTTGATCGTTGGAGGCAAATAGCCGTAGCTATCCAACGGAAAAGACCGGAACAGTCTCCCAAAGCCACGCCGCCGCAGCCGCTTGTGTGGCTGCCGCCATGCTGCCGGGGCGGCGGTCTGTCCTCGGCTCTGGCCGCTGCGCCGGGCACGCGCTAGGATGTCTTCACATCCTCTTGACTCGGCTGGCATGAAACCCGCATTACAGTTTCGCCTTCACCAACAGCTGACCCTGACCCCCCAACTGCAGCAAGCGATTCGCCTGTTGCAGCTATCGCAGCTCGAACTGGAGGTCGAACTGCGCCAGATCGCCGAAGGCAACCCGCTGCTGGAGTTTGCCGAGGAGGCCGAGGACGACGAGACCGAAGCCAACGAGCCGGCGGAACCCGAATACCAGGTTGCGGACAAGTCAGCCAGCAGCGACGGTGACGGCGAGACCATCGATTGGGCCGATGGCGGCGGCGCGGCCGAATCACCGATCGATTTTTCCGGCAGCAGCTCAGGCAGCAGTACCAGCAGTACGCACGGCGACGACGATTTCGAACCACAAAATGCCGCCCCGGAAACGCTGCAGCAACACCTGCTGTGGCAGCTCAACATGGCCTCGCTCGACCCGCGCGAGTACCTGATCGCCACTGTCCTGATCGACGGGCTCAATCCTGCCGGCTACTTGTGCGAAAGCATGGATGCGGTACTCGCCGCGTTACCGGCCGATCTCAACGCCACCCTCGCCGAAGTGGACGCCGTTCGCCGCCAACTGCAGGGCTTCGACCCCGCGGGAGTCGGCAGCCTGGACCTGCGCGACTGCCTGCGCGTGCAACTGGAACAATTCGACGCGGATACCCCGCATCGCGAGTTGGCACTGCGCATCGTCGACAGCGAGCTGGAATTGCTGGCGCGCAACGACATCTCCAAAATGGCGCGGCGCTTGCACGCCGACCCCGATGAAATCGCCGAGGCGGCGGTGCTGATCCGCAGCCTCGATCCACGCCCTGGCGCCGCGCTGGACACCACTCCGGTGGAATACGTGGCGCCGGATGCCTATGCCGTGCGCTACGGCACGCGCTGGCGGGTCAGCCTCAACCCCGATTCGCAGCCAAGACTGGGCCTGAACCAGCACTACTGCGGCATGATCGCCAAAGCACGTGGTGAGGACGCGAGCTGGATGCGTGGGCAATTGCAGGAAGCACGCTGGCTGATCAAGAGTCTGGAATCGCGTGCCGAGACCCTGCTCAAGGTGGCCGAAGCGATCGTGCGCCGCCAGAGCGCCTTCCTGGACTACGGCCCGGAAGCGATGCATCCGCTGGTGCTGCGCGAAGTGGCGGAGGAAGTGGGCATGCACGAATCCACCATTTCGCGCGTCACCACGCGCAAATACCTGCACACGCCGCGCGGTACCTTCGAGCTGAAGTATTTCTTCTCCAGTGGCGTTTCCACCGAAGACGGCGGCAGCGCGTCGGCGACGGCGATCCAGGCCATGCTGCGCAAGCTGATCGACGCCGAAAACCCGCACAAACCCTTGTCCGACCAGGCCATCGCCGTCGAACTGCAGGCCAAGGGCATCCAGGTCGCCCGCCGCACGGTCGCCAAATACCGGGAAGGCCTGCGCATTCCCACCTCCAGCGAGCGCCAACGCGCCAACTGAGCACACGTTGAAGCCGGCCAGGACCAGGACGCCGTCGGGCGGTTGTTGGTGGAGGCGGGAGCACGGCTGGATGAGGACAGCAACTGACGATTTGCCGGTCCATCGTGGCTCCATGGCCGCCACATCGGCGCTGCGATGGACCTCTCAGACGGATTCGCAGACCGGCCAACCAACGGTCCGGCGAACTCTTGGGGAACTGGTTAACAAAAAAAGCGTCTCATACCTGCTAAACAAGGATTGACGATGTGCCAACGGCCACCAGCTGCGGCACGTCTACCCGCCGCGCAACGCGGCACTGCAGCACCAGAGGAGGCGCCCCCATGCAATTCCAACTCAGCGGCCAGCAGATTGAAGTTACCCCGGCTCTGCGCGACCACGCCACCGCCAAGCTCGACCGCCTTACCCGCCTCGACGACAAGTTGAAGAGCCTTGTGATTGTGCTCTCGCTGGACAAGCTCCAGCAGCGCGCCGACGGCACACTCAGCGTCGTCGGCGCCACCATGCATGCCCAGGCCACCGAGGCCGACATGTATGCGTCCATCGACCTGGTTTTCGACAAGCTGGTCGCTCAGTTGCGCAAATACCGCGAGAAGGTCGCCGACAAGAACCAACGCAAGGCGCGTGAAGAGCGACAATACGGCTGATCTCCAGGCTCCTTCGCAAGCCGCGGCCCGCCTGCTCCAGGCGGGCCGCTTTGCACTCAACGGCCGTCAAACGACGACCGTTGCCATGACGGCGTCATCAGGCATGCACGACAAGCCGCGCGGCGAACAGGGTGCGCAGCCTGCTGAGCCACGAAAATCCGGATTGATCCACAGCCAGCTGCCAGCGCGGACGTCGTTGCCGATTGCAGCAGCAGGCGGGCGGCCTGGTCAGCACCGCTCGGCACGCCTCGTTCGCCACAAGCTGGCACAATGGTCGCGTTTCCGCGTTGCTTTGCGGTTTCATCACGCGACACAAGGGCTCTCGCTTGGACCGGATCAGCGCGCGACAACTCTATGACAGCGTCCACGAACGCATGGCGCTGCGCTGGATATCCGGCATGCGCGGCGAGGCGCGGGTGCTTGAACCGGGTGTGGCCGAGGCGCGCCGACCCTCGCTGATCGGCTATCTCAACGTCATCTATCCGAACAAGATCCAGATCATCGGCACGGAGGAGCTGAACTTCCTCGACGGGCTGGACTCGCGCCAGCGTTGGGAAGTGATGCACAAGGTGGCTGCGTATCAACCAGTGGCGCTGCTGGTGACCAAGGACCAGTCGGTGCCCAGCGATTTGCGCGACGTCGCCGAAGAAACCGACATGCCGCTGTGGAGCAGCCCCAAGCGCGGCCATGAGTTGCTGACGTATTTGCAATACCACCTGGCGCGAATGCTGGCGGCCAAGACCACCCTGCACGGCGTGTTCCTCGAAGTGTTCTCCATCGGCGTACTGATCACCGGCGAGGCAGGTTCCGGCAAGAGCGAGCTGGCGCTGGAGCTGATCAGCCGCGGCCACCGCCTGGTCGCCGACGACGCCACCGAATTCACCCTGATTGCACCGGACGTGATCGACGGTGCCTGTCCGGAGCTGCTGCAGGATCTGCTCGAGGTGCGCGGACTGGGCGTCCTCAACGTGCGGGAAATGTTCGGCCACATGTCGGTGAAACCTTCGAAGTACCTGCGCCTGGTCGTGCACCTCAAACCCCTGCGCGACGACGAGGAAACCGATGCGATGGCACGCCTTACCGGCGATATCGGTCATCGCCAGATCCTCGACGTGGCGATACCGATGATCACCATACCGGTGGCGTCGGGGCGCAATATCGCCGTGTTGGTGGAAGCCGCCGTGCGCAGCCACGCGCTGAAAAGCAAAGGCATCGATCCGGCACAAACCTTCATCGACCGCCAGGCGCATCAGCTGCGCCGACTCCCCCCATGGTGAACGCATGAACGAGAACGAAGATCCGCTGACTCCCTTCAATGCGCCCGAGGCGATCCACCTGATTGTGCTGACCGGCCTGTCCGGTGGTGGCAAGACGGTGGCGCTGCGCGCGCTGGAAGACCTGGATTTCTACTGCGTCGACAACCTGCCTGGCAGCCTGCTGCCGCACCTGGTGCAGGCCGTGCTGCAAGACCGCAGCAGCCGGCGCCGGCGCATCGCGGTAGGCATGGATGTGCGCAACCGCGGCGAGGACTTCAGCCATCTGCCCAGCGTGCTGTCCGAGCTGGCCGCATCCGGAGTGGAAGTCCACCTGATCTTCCTCGACTGCCGCGACGAGGTGCTGATCAAGCGCTACTCGGAAACCCGGCGGCGCCATCCGCTGGCGTTGCGCGGCGTGTCGCTGGCCGATGCCATCGTCGAAGAGCGCCGTCTGCTGCGACCGTTGATGGCGATCGCCGAAAAGGTGATCGACTCCAGCGAACTCAACGTACATCAGCTGCGCCGGCTGGTGGCCACCGGCTACGCCCAGACCACCAAGGGGCTGACCCTGATGTTCCAGTCGTTCGCGTTCCGGCGCGGGCTGCCGCTGGACGCGGACTTCGTGTTCGACGCACGCTGCCTGCCCAATCCGCATTGGCAGCCGCACCTGCGGCCGTTGTCGGGCAAGGATGCACCCGTGCGCGACTTTCTCGACGGCGAGCCGCTGGTGGGCGAGTTCTTTGGCGATATCGCGCGCTGGC
>JBDTKM010000008.1:0-4221 GCA_039935315.1 Rhodanobacter sp.
CCGGAAAAAGTGGTGTTCATGCATCTCACCCTGGTGCCTTTCATCAAGGCTGCCGGCGAGATCAAGACCAAGCCGACCCAGCATTCGGTGAAGGAATTGCGTTCGATCGGCATCCAGCCCGACATCCTGCTGTGTCGTTGCGAAGAGGCGTTGCCCGAGGCTGAGCGCCGCAAGATCGCGCTGTTCACCAACGTGCCCGAATCCGCCGTGATCAGCGCGCCGGATGTCGATGTGATCTACAAGATGCCGCTGTGGCTGCACAGTCAGGGGCTGGACGACATCGTGGTGAAGCGGCTCGGTTTGGACGCCGGTCCGGCGGACTTGTCCAGCTGGCAGCGCACCGTCGACGCGGTGGAGCACCCGAAGAACGAGATCACCGTGGCCATCGTCGGCAAGTACGTGGAGCACAAGGATGCCTACAAGTCGCTGGCCGAGGCGTTGCGCCACGGCGGCATCCGTCAACAGACGCGAGTGAATCTGGACTGGATCGATTCCGAGCAGGTCGAGTCTGAAGGCGCTGCCAAGGTGCTGGGCAACGTTGACGCGATTCTGGTGCCAGGCGGCTTCGGAAAGCGCGGCTTCGAGGGCAAGGTGCTCACCGCCAAATACGCGCGCGAGCACGGCGTGCCGTATTTCGGCATTTGCTATGGCATGCATGCCGCCGTGGTCGACTTTGCTCGCAACGTGGCCGGTTTGGCCGACGCCGATTCCAGCGAGAACGATCGCAATACGCCCAACCCGGTCATTGGCCTGATCACCGAGTGGACCACCGCCACGGGTGAGGTTGAGCAGCGTTCCGACCGTTCCGACATGGGCGGCACCATGCGGCTGGGCGCACAGGAGTGCCGGCTGAAGACGGGCACGCTGGCGCGTGAGTTGTATGGCCAGGAAGTCGTGCGCGAGCGTCATCGCCATCGTTACGAGTTCAACAATCGCTATCGCCAGCCGTTCGAGGATCTGGGCCTGGTGATTTCCGGCAAGTCGATGGATGACCTGCTGGTGGAAATCATCGAATTGTCGCCGCAGCAGCATCCGTGGTTCCTGGCCTGCCAGGCGCATCCGGAGTTCACCTCCACCCCGCGCGACGGCCATCCGCTGTTCAGTGGTTTCGTCCGTGCAGCCGCCGAATACAAAGCCGTGCGTGAAGGCGAGCCGCTGGCCGGCGCGCAGGCGATTGCCTGATGCGTCCGTATGACCTCGGCGCCTGCGTTCATTACCTCCTGATCGGAAAACACGACCTATGAAGCTTTGCGGATTCGATATCGGGCTCGACCAGCCCCTGTTCCTGATCGCTGGCCCCTGCGTGGTGGAATCCGAGCAACTGCAACTGGATACCGCCGGCACGCTGAAGGAAATCACCGACCGCCTCGGCATCAACTTCATCTTCAAGTCCAGTTTCGACAAGGCCAACCGCTCATCGGGCGATAGCTTTCGCGGACCGGGACTGGAAGAGGGCTTGCGCATTCTGGGCGAAGTGAAGCGCCAGATCGGCGTGCCGGTGCTCACCGACGTGCACGAATACACGCCGATGGATGAAGTGGCCTCGGTGGTCGATGTGCTGCAGACGCCGGCGTTCCTGTGTCGGCAGACCGATTTCATCCAGAAGGTGGCGCGCGCCGGCAAGCCGGTGAACATCAAGAAGGGCCAGTTTCTGGCGCCCTGGGACATGAAGCACGTCGTAGCCAAGGCCAAGGCGGCCGGCAATGACCAGATCATGGTGTGCGAGCGCGGTGCCAGCTTCGGCTACAACAATCTGGTTTCAGACATGCGTTCGCTCAGCGTGATGCGCGACACGAACTGCCCGGTAGTGTTCGACGCCACGCATTCGGTGCAACTGCCGGGTGGACAGGGCGCGACCTCGGGTGGTCAACGCGAATTCGTGCCGGTGCTGGCGCGTGCTGCCGTCGCCGCAGGCGTGGCAGGGTTGTTCGCCGAAACCCATCCCGATCCCAGCAAAGCGCTCAGCGACGGCCCCAATGCGTGGCCACTGGACAAGATGAAAGCGCTGCTGGAAACCCTGCTGGAGCTTGACGCCGTCACCAAGCGCCACGGTTTTCTCGAGCAAGATCTATAGGCACTGCCACTCGGCGTGACTGCGCCACTTCGCAAGTGCAACGCGCCCAAGCGGGCTGCGCACAACAGACTGAACACCTAACTCAACCAATGGAATCCGCATGAGCAACCAGATCACCCGCATTCACGCCCGTGAAATCCTCGACTCCCGTGGCAACCCCACGCTGGAAGCGGAAGTAACGCTTGCTGACGGCGCTTTCGGTCGTGCGGCGGTTCCCAGCGGTGCATCGACGGGTTCGCGCGAGGCGGTTGAGTTGCGTGATGGCGACAAGTCGCGTTATGGCGGCAAGGGCGTCAAAAATGCGGTAGCCCATGTCAACACCACGATCGCTGATGCGCTGAAGGGTTTTGATGCGGCCGACCAGAAAGGCCTGGATGCCAAGCTGATCGCGCTGGACGGCACCCCGAACAAAGGCAAGCTGGGGGCGAATGCGTTGCTCGGTGTTTCGATGGCAGCGGCGCACGCGGTGGCTGCCTCGCGCGGCGAGCCGTTGTGGAAGTATCTGTCCAAGGATGGCAAGCCGGGCGCCTTGCCGGTGCCGATGATGAACATCATCAACGGCGGCGAGCATGCCGACAACAACATCGACGTGCAGGAATTCATGGTGTTGCCGGTGGGCCTGCCGACGTTTGCCGAGGCGTTGCGCGCTGGCGCCGAGATCTTCCATGCGCTGAAGAGCGTGTTGAAAGGTCGTGGCCTGAGCACCTCCGTGGGTGACGAGGGCGGCTTCGCGCCGAACCTGCGCTCCAACATCGAGGCGATGGACACCATCCTCGAGGCGATCAACAAGACCGGCTACAAGATCGGCAGCGAGATTCTGCTGGGTCTGGATGCCGCCGCCTCGGAGTTCTACAAGGACGGCAAGTACGATCTGGCCGGTGAGGGCAAGAAGTACTCCTCCGCAGAATTTGTCGAAGTGCTGGCCAGCTGGGCCGATCAGTACCCGATCGTGACCATCGAAGATGGCCTGGCCGAAGGCGACTGGGATGGCTGGAAGCTGCTGACTGACAAGATCGGTGATCGCATCCAGGTGGTGGGCGACGATCTTTTCGTGACCAATCCGGCGATTTTCCGCGAAGGCATCGAGAAGCACATCGCCAACTCGATCCTGATCAAGGTGAACCAGATCGGCACGCTGTCCGAAACGCTGGAAGCGATCGCGATGGCCGATGCGGCGAAATATTCGGCGGTGATCTCGCATCGCTCCGGCGAGACCGAGGACACCACCATCGCCGACATCGCCGTGGCCACCACGGCCACGCAGATCAAGACCGGTTCGTTGTGCCGCAGTGACCGTGTGGCCAAATACAACCAGTTGCTGCGCATCGAGGAGCAGCTGGGCAGCGAGGCACGCTATGCCGGTCGCAACGCGTTCCCCAATCTGACCCGCTTGCCGGGCTGACCGGAGTCTCGACATCCCATGCTGCGCTGGGTCGCCCTGATCTTGATCGTCGTGCTTCTCGGACTGCAGTTGAAACTGTGGTCCGGCAGCGGAAGCGTGCGCGAGGTGGACACTTTGCGCATTTCGCTGAAAAAGCAGACGGATGAAAATGCTCGGCTGCAGCAGCGCAACCAGGCGCTGGCGGCAGATGTGCAGGATCTGAAGCATGGCGAACAGGCGGTTGAGGCGCGGGCACGCAACGAGTTGGGCCTGATCAAGCCGGGCGAGACGTTCTATCAGGTGGATGAGCGGTCAGCCAAGGCGGCCAGCGTTGCGCTGCCGCCACCGTTGCCCGCTGCGCCACCTGCGAGTGGAAAATGACGGGCGCGTTGTGGTGCGTCGTGCCGGCCGCGGGGCGCGGCACGCGGGTAGGTGGCATCTGTCCCAAGCAATATCTGCCGCTGGGCGGTCGCCCCCTGATCGAGCACACGCTGGATCGACTGGCGGCGCATCCATCCATCGCCGGTTTGCTGGTGGTGCTGGGGGCTGACGACAACGCCTGGCCTGGTATCAGCGAGATCGGCGGCAAGCCGGTCATCACTGCAGTGGGCGGTGCACAGCGCAGCGATTCAGTATTGGCCGGACTTGCGGCCCTGCCGCCAGTGGTTGGGCTGCACGACTTCGTACTGGTGCACGATGCCGCGCGGCCCTGCGTGCGGTTGACGGACATCAGCGCACTGATCGAACAAGGGAGCGCGGTGGATGG
>JBDTKM010000009.1:0-5576 GCA_039935315.1 Rhodanobacter sp.
GACCCCCTGCTCGCGCGCCACATCGCTGCCTGGCATGCGCTGTGGAAGGCCGACATCGTGATCGATGGCGACCCCAAGGTGCAGCAGGCGGTGCACTCGGACCTGTACTACCTGTTGTCCAACACCACCGTCGGCACCGCCTGGCCGATGGGGGCCTGTGCGTTGACGCCGGGCTACGCCGGCCATGCGTTCTGGGATAGCGACTCGTGGGTGTTTCCCGCCCTGCTGTTGCTGCATCCCGACCGGGCCAAACCGATCGTGATGTTCCGCGACCGCACCATGCAGCCGGCGCGTGAACGGGCGAAGCAGTACGGGTCTAAAGGCACCATGTACCCGTGGGAAGCCGATCCCCAGACCGGCGTCGACAACACGCCGCATTTCGCCTACGGCGTGTTTCGCGAGATCCACGTCAATGCCGACATCGCGATCGCGCAGTGGCAGTACTACCTGGCCACAGGCGACAAGACGTGGCTGAAGAACCATGGCTGGCCGGTGATCCGCGAGATCGCGGAGTTCTGGAAAAGCCGGGTGACCTGGAAGCCTGCCGCACAACGCTACGAGATCCTGCACGTCACCTCGCCCGACGAGGCTTACGACGACGTACCGAACGACTCGTTCACCAACGCCGCCGCGCGCAAGGCGCTGGAGATCGCCGACAAGGCCGCCGCCGTGGTGGGCGCCAAGCCCGACCCCGAATGGGCGCAAATAGCCGCGAAGATGTACATCCCGTTCGATGCGGCGCATCAGCGCCACCTCGACTTCGACGCCTCGGTGCCACACGACAAGATCACCTGGATGGGTTCCTCGCTGGTCTGGCTGATGTACCCGAACCTCGACCTGGCGATGCCGGAGCAGGTTCGCCGCAACGACTTCGCGTTCCAGTTGCAGGAGCTCAAGACCCACGGCGACGATCCGAACGAAATGATGATGGTGATGCTCGCTGTCGGCGAGGCCGAACTGGGCAATGGCAAGGCCGCGGGCGACTGGATCCAGCGCAACCTGGTCGGCTTCCTGAAGCCGCCGTTCAATGTGCGCACCGAGACCGTGGCCAACAACGCCGGCTACCTGCTGGCTACCTCAGCCGGCTTCGTGCAGAGCTTTGTCTACGGCCTGTCCGGCTTGCGCATCGCGGACCAAGGCCTGCTCGCGGCGTATCCGCCGGTGCTGCCACCCGGCTGGAAATCGCTGACGCTCAGGCATGTCAGCTTCCGCGGCAGCCACTACGACGTGGTCATCGCCCGTGATGCCAGCGGCAAGGTGACCCTCACCCGCCACCAGGAATAGCACCAGATTCCATGGCGCCGGCATGCCGACGCCACTCTCGGGAAGTCCACATGAAGCACCCACTCAGAACGCTTGGCCTGCTGCTCGCGGCGATGCCGGGTTGCGTCATCCCGATCGCGCAGGCAGCCACCCATCCAGGCTTTCTGCTGACCGCCAGCGCAAAGGACTTCACCAGCTATTTCCCGGGCCAGCTGGCCAACGGCTACCTGTCGACAACGACCGCGCCACGCGGCACCGAGGGCAATCTGGCGTACCTGGTCGGGTTCATGGATTACGGCAAGGACGACATCTCCCGGCCGGCGGCCATCCCCGGCTGGACCGAGATCGACTACAGCACGGGGACGTCGCCTGCCGGCCATTTCTGGATGAACCAGGTGGACCTCGATTCTTCGGTGTTCCAGGACTACCGCCAGGTGCTGGACATGTACGAGGGCACCCTGACCACCAGCTACCGCTACCTCGACCACGGCCGGGCTACCCGGATCAAGGTGCAGAGTCTGGTCAGCGAGGCCTCGCCGCATCTGGCCGCCAGCCAGATCTCGATCACCCCGGAATTTGACGGCGTGGTGCAACTGTCGTTCGCGTTCAACCTGTGGGCACCGCACCAGCCAAGGTTGCCACTGGCGAAGTTGACCGGTGACGAGATGCAGATCGCGGTGGCGGCACACAACCTGACCCTGCAGGCGATCCCACCGGCCACGCCGGATCGTGCCGCGTTGTGGTACCACGGCGACACTCACGTGCTGGCCGATGCTGGCGACAGCAAGAATCTCACCCTGTGGCTCGATGGCCGCGCCGAGCAAGGCCTGCGCATGGCCGAGGCCGCGGCGGTCAGCCTGCCCGCAGGGCTGAAGCCGGTGGAGGTCAAGCTGCACAAGAGCCTCTACCGGCTCTCGCTCGATCTGCGCGTGCGGGTACACAAGGGCCAGACGTACACCTTCACCAAGTATGTGGCGGCATCGCGCGCCGACTGGGGCGGCGACGCCAGGGCGGATCTGGCGCTGGCGACGACTGCACGCACGCAGGGGTTCGACGCGTTGCTGGGCGCACACCGAAAGGCGTGGGCGGGCCTGTGGAAGAGCGACATCACCATCGATGGCGATCCGAACGCACAACGGGTCGTGCACTCGGACCTGTATTACCTGCTGGCCAACGCCACGCCCGACACCGCGTGGGCGATCGGGGCCTGCGGGCTGACCACAGGCTACGTCGGCCATATCTTCTGGGACAGCGACTCATGGATCTTCCCGGCGCTGGTGTTGCTGCATCCACAACGCGCCAAATCTCTGGCGATGTTCCGTGACCGCACCCTTCCCGCCGCTCGACAGCGTGCGCAAGCCCGTGGCCTGCAAGGCGCGATGTACCCGTGGGAAGCCGATCCGGAAAACGGCACCGAGCAGGTCCTGCATGCTGCCTGGGTGCTGGGCGAACGCGAGATCCACGTCAACGCCGACGTGGCGATCGCGCAATGGCAGTACTACCTGGCCAGCGGCGACAAGGCATGGCTGAAGGCACACGGCGGGCCGGTGATTCGTGACGTCGCGCGCTACTGGGCCAGCCGGGTGAACTGGAACCCCGCCAGGCAACGCTACGACATCCTTCACGTCACCTCGGTGGAGGAAAACTACAACGACGTTCCCAACGACACCTTCACCAATGCCGACGCGGCCAAAGCCTTGCGCATCGCCACCGCCGCCGCGGCCGTGGTTGGCGAGCAACCCGATCCGCGTTGGGCCGATATCGCCGCGAAGCTCTATCTGCCGTATTCCACCCGCGCTCAGCATTACCTCGACCTGGATGAGACAGTGCAACACGACCCCGACGACAGCGACCTCGCGTTCCTGTCGTTTCCCTCGCTTGACCTGCCGATGAGCGCTCAGGTGCGGCGCAACGACTACGCCATCGCGGTGAAACCGCTGGACGCATCCGAGCGCATACCCACGACGATGGGGCTCGGCCCGATGCCGATCGCGGCCGCGGCCAGCGGCAACGCGGCCGAAGCGGCCCGCTGGATCACGCGCAACGCCGCCGCGGACATGTTCAAACCGCCGTTCAACGTGCGCTCCGAAACCGCCACCAACAACACGGGCTACTTCCTCACCGGCTCGGGCGGGTTCGTGCAAGACCTCCTCTACGGCCTGACCGGGCTGCGCATCGAATCCGAAGGTCTGGTCGATGCTTACCCGCCGGTGCTGCCACCCACATGGAAATCCATGACGCTGAAAGACATCACATTCCGCGGCAGGCACTACAACATCACGATTGATCGCGATGCTGGCGGCAAGACCCGCCTGACGCGCAAAGCGCTTTGATGTCTCACCGCGCGCTGCGCTGATACGGCGCGCCACCCCAATACCCCTCACCTTTGACCGATCGGACGCAAGACATGAAAGACACGCAAGGTTCGTCCCCCGAACAGGCCCGAACAGCGCATGCGGGCATCCACAAACCGTGCTGCGCGGCGAGTGGCGGATGGCGCACCCTGGCCCTGCTGGCGACGCTCGGACTCGCGACCAGCAGCGCCGCCGCAACCCACCCGGATCCGGCCAGGACCCGCGCCTACATCGATCATGCGTGGAACACCTTGACCCGCTCGCTGGACGATTGCTCGGCACTGGCCGACAGCAAGGTGAGCACGCACCCGGTGCTGTATCTGCCCGCGCAGCTGCCGGTGCCCGCTGGGCTTCGCGCGATCGCGAAACGCTGCGGCATCGGCCTGCGCACCTTGCCACGCGTCATCGACAAGCTCGGCGACATCGATCCGGCGCAACTGCCTGCGCAGGGGTTGCTCTATCTGCCCCATCCCTATGTCGTGCCGGGCGGCTTCTTCAACGAGATGTATGGCTGGGACAGCTACTTCATCGTGCTGGGCCTGGTCGCTGACCAGCGCACCGAACTGGCGCGCGACATGGTCGACAATGCCCTGTTCGAGGTCGAGTACTACGGCGCCGTGTTGAATGCGAACCGCAGCTACTACCTCAGTCGATCGCAGCCACCGTTTCTCACCGCCATGATGTCCGCGGTACTCGATGATCCGGGCAGTTTTCGCGACCAAGCGACGGGGCAGGCGTGGCTGGCTCAGGCGTACCCGTTGGCCGTACGCAATCACGATATCTGGACCCGTGCCGAGCACCGCGCCGGAGATACCGGGCTGGCGCGTTACTTCGACCTTGGCAACGGCCCGGTGCTGGAAGCGCGCGACGCCGACTACTACCGCGGCGTGATCAAGTGGCTGGTCGCGCATCCCGCGGAGAATCCTGGCTACCTCGTCAAGGCGTCGCAACATCCCGATGACGCCGAAGCCGCACAGCTGATGCTTTCGAGCTGCGCTGTGCACACCTCGAAAGTGTGCGCCGACGCGTGGCTGGACGGATTCCGGCTGAGCGCCGACTACTATCGTGGTGATCGCGCCATGCGCGAGTCGGGCTTCGACGTCAATTTCCACTTCGGCCCATTTGCGGGATCCACCCATCACTACGCGCCGGTGGGACTGAACAGCCTGCTCTACCGTTATGAAATGGATCTGCACGACTTCGCGCTGAGGCTGGGCAAGACCGCCGACGCCACCCATTGGGCGCAGCTCGCGCAAGCGCGCCAGCAGGCCATGAACAAGTATCTGTGGCATCCCCACACGGGGCTGTACATGGACTACGACTTTGTCGCCGGGAAACCTGCCTCCTATCCCTACATCACGACCTTCTACCCGCTGTGGGCACACGCGGCCTCCGCTGGGCAGGCTGCCGCGGTACGTGATCACCTGGCAATCTTCGAACACCCAGGCGGCCTTGCCATGGACGCTCATCCGAGCGGCGCGCAATGGGACGCGCCCTTCGGCTGGGCACCCACGAACTGGCTCGCCGTCTCCGGCCTCGATGCGTATGGCTTCCACGCCGATGCACGCCGCATCGCCGGCAAGTTCTGCGCGACCATCGATCGCGGCGTCGCCACCGACGGAACCATTCGCGAGAAATACAACATGGCGTCAGGCAACGCGGACGTCCATATCAGCGCCGGTTATACCCAGAATGTGGTCGGTTTCGGCTGGACAAACGGCGTGTATCTGAAACTGCAGGAGATCCTGCACGGCAACGCCAAGTCCTCGCCCGGCCATCCTGCACCGGCAGACAACGCAAAGTGAGACGCGCTCAGGTCACCACTGACTCGGCCTCATCCGGCGTGACTGCTCCAGCTCAGCAACACGGGAGAAACACCATGCATGCAGCGCGTCTTCCACGCATCCTGCCGGGCATCCTGCTGTGCGCGGGGCTGTCCGCCATGACGGTGTCCGCGCA
>JBDTKM010000010.1:0-8456 GCA_039935315.1 Rhodanobacter sp.
GGCGGCGCATATCAATAATGGCAAGGTTTTCATCAAGCGACATCCTCAAAAGTGTGTTGAATGAACAAGGTGGATTGTGACCGCGGCGTGGCATAGACAGCCCGTGCCAGAGTGCATGGTTTTCAGACTGATCTGGTTGCCACCACGGGTGGAACAGCGGCAGCGCGCAGCCCGGGGTTCAGCACCGCCAACTGACCAAGCAACCACATCGCCAGGGCGCCGATCGGCAGGTAGAACAGCGGCAGACGCGGCAGCTCGTAGTGCTTCATCAAGATCAGATTCAACAGCACGGCCAGCAGCAAGCCGAGCACGACGCCAACGCTGACAATCAGGAAATTCTCGGTCTGGAAGTAACGCAGGATGTCGCCCCGGGTGGCACCAATGGCGCGGCGGATGCCGATGCTGCGACGACGCTGCTGCACCCAGAAGCCCGCAAGGCCGGCGATGCCAAGCGCGGTGACGAAGATCAGGCCCAGCGCCGATGCCAGTAGCAGGCCGATCATCGTGGTGTCGCCTTGAAAGTAGCTGGCACGCATGTGCGCGTAGGTTTGGGCATCGGTGGCGGAAACCTGTCGACCCGGATTGCTCTTGTTGAGCGCAGCCACGGCTGCTTTCATCACACTGTCTCGCTGCGCGGGCTTGCTGCGCAAGGCAAACATGGCGCGCGCTTCATTGGGCTCCAGCGGCAGCAGTGCCGACTGGTCGTCACTGCCATCGCTGGACACATTGGCCTGGTGCAGGTGCGCCACCACACCCACGATGCGGGTCGGCTGGCCTGCCATCAGTCCCTCGCCGAAGTACACGTCGCGACCGACGACGTGGTCCTGATGTTCGGGATACAGGCGCCGCGCAAACCCCTGCGTGACGATCATCGCCGAGGGGACAGCGGACTGGCCGGAGCCTTTGTCCGACACGTACTCGTCGGCATCAAACATCCGCCCCGCCACCAACTTCAGACCCAACGTGCGCAGCGTGCCGGGAGTACCGGCGTAGACATCCGCCTGCGTGCATCCCGGCACGTCCAGGGACTGTGCCTTCATGACGGCATGAACAGCAGCAAGCGACGTGCAACCACCCGAGCCGTGCTCGCTATTCGAAAAGGGTACGTTGTTGATCAGCGCCGCCGACTCGACCCCGGGCAACTTGCGCAGTGCCGCGAGGTCGGCCTGGTGCAGGGCCAGCGGATTGGCAACGGCATCCAGGTCGTTCACTCGCACCAGCGACAGCGCGCGGTCGTCCAGCCCGCTCGGTGTGGTCACTCGCTGTACCCGCTGCACAATCAGGAATACGGCGTTGGTAATGATGGCGCAGGTAAAGGCCACCTGCAGCACCAGCAGCAGCGCGGTCAATTTATGGTGCTTGAGCGAGGCGAGTATCGGATGCAGTTGCATGGCCATCCCCTAGTGCGTTTTCAGTTGCAAGGCCGGCGCAATGCGGCAGGCTCGCCACGCCGGCAACAGCCCGGCCAGCAGGCTCACGACCAGAGCCAGCACCACGGTGGCAATCAACATCACACCGTTCATGCGTGCCAGATGGGCGTAATCGTTGGGCCGCTGACGCACCGCCCAAAGGCCCAACTCGGACAGGCCTATGCCGAGCAGGCCGCCGGCCAGCCCAATCAGCGCCGACTCGACACCCAACTGCCGAAACACATCGCGGCGACGCGCACCCAACGCGCGGCGTACGCTGATCTCGCCGCCCTTGCGCAGGAACTTGGCCAGCAGCAGCGCCACGATGTTGACCAGACAGACGAAAAGGAAACCCAGCGCCAGCCACGTCTGCAGCATCACGTCATTGGGTACCAGACCCTCGTGATGCAACCAATCCATCAGACCGTAAAGTCTGGCGTCACTCGCAGGGCGCTCATAGCGTCCCAGCTCCTTCTGCTGGGCCGAGTAGTTGACCAGGTACCGCTGATACGCACGCACCTGCGTCGGGCTATCCAGCTCCACCCAAAACGACAGCCAGCTCGTGGTCGGACTCGTCGATGAATTCTCCTTGCCCCAGCCGTTGTCCCAGTTGTGACCCAGCTGCAACGACATGGCGGTGGACAACGGCAGGAAGAACTGGTCGCCATCATCGAAACTGGTGCCGATGATGGCGTAGAACAGAGGCTGCGGATGCCAGTCTTTGACCACGCCGACCACCTGGAAATCGTGTTTGCCCAGATGCGCTGTCCTTCCGATCGCCGATGCGGTTCCGAACAGTCGTTTGGCCAGCTTGCTGGTCAACACCGTCACCGGTGCCGCATCCACATCGTCCTGCCCGGACCACGCATGACCGGCCACGAACGGCACGCCGAACATGCCGAAGAAATCATGCGTGGTGAAACTGCCGGTCACCGACTTGGGAGCGACGCCGGCATGATCAGATCGCGCCGTCAGATCCCCACGCGCCATCGCCGCCTGGCGCACGCCCCTGTGCGCATCGAGCAACGCCTTTGCATCCGGCCAGGTCAACGCCGTCGTGGGGCCGCCGACCGTGCCGGGCTTGTAGTGATAATCCAGCGGCAACGGATTGAGATACGGCCGGTAGATATGTGCACTGAGCCCTGGCAGCGGGTCGCGCGTCATGGCATGGAGCACAGTCAGCATGGTCATCGACGCTCCGATGCCCAGCCCGATCGCCAGCACCATCAAAGCGGTGAGGATCGGGCTGCGGCGCAGGCTGCGCCAAGCGAGGTCTACGTAATAGCCGAACATTCAAAAGCCCCCTGCGTAAAGCGTTGAAGAACGATGGCGCCGAATGTGGGCGGCGCGAACGACCCGCCGTGCACGTGAGTGATCCATGAGCGTCATCATCAAACACTCCTCGTGGCCACCACCGGCGGCACGGCCGCCGCGCGCAGCGCGGGCCCCAGCACCGCCAGCTGGCCCAGCCCCCACAGCGCCAGCGCCCCGATCGGCAGGTAATACAACGGCAGTCGCGGCAGTTCGTAGTGCGTCATCAGCAGCAGGTTCAGGGCATACGCCAGCAGCATGCCGAGCACGATGCCGAACGTAACGATCAGAAAGTTCTCGGTCTGGAAGTAATGCAGGATGTCGCGCCGGGTGGCGCCGATGGCGCGGCGGATGCCGATCTGCCGACGTCGCTGCTGCACCCAGAAGCTGGCCAATCCGACAATACCCAGCGCGGTCACCAGCAGCAGGGCGGCGATGACACCAAGCAGGATGCCTGCCATCGCGCGGTCGGCCTGAAAGAACCGGTTTCGCAGAAACGACACCGTGTGACTGTCGTCCCGATCGAGCACCACGTCCGGTGCGATCTTGGCGACTGCGGTCCGCGCCATGACCATCACCTTGTTCAGGTCGTGCGGTTGGGCGCGAATCAGGTAACTGCCGGACATGATGCCGCCGGGCTGCGCGGGTACGAACACGGTCCATTCCGCGCCGCGCAAGCCCTCCTCGTTGTACTGCTGAACGGCGAGATGGGCGACCACGCCGATCACCCGGAAGTGAATGGCCAACAACCAAAACTCCTTGCCCAGCGGGTCTTGTCCGGGCCACAGATGTTCGGCCAGAGCACGCGTCACCAGCACACGTGGCGCTTTCGGAAAGTAGTCGTGCAACGGTTGATAGTCGTCACCCACGGGCATGTGTCCGGCCACCAGGCGCAGGCCAAGCGCTTCGGGCGTGCCTGGTCCACCCTGGTAGAACTCGACCACGCCACCGGAATGCTTGCCAGCCTGGTCGAGCGTAATGCCGGAATTGCCTGCCTGCGGACCGAACGGCACGGAGTTGATTATGTGCACCGACTGCACGCCCGGAATCATGCTCAATCCGGTGACCATGCGCGCATTGAGATCGCCGGCGGTCTTGGGATCGAAGCCATCCACGCTGATCAGGCCAAGCGACGATTCGTCCACTCCGCTCACGACATGCATCGCGGACAGGCGATTGACGATCATGAAACAGGCATTGCACAGCACCGCGCAGGCAAGTGCGATTTCCATGGCGATCAGCAGGCTGGCGAGACGGTGTTTGCGCAGTGCCGCGAGGATGGGTTGGATTTGCATGATCATCGCCTCACAACGTTTTCAACTGCAGACCTGGCGCGACCCGACTGGCGCGCAACGCAGGCAACGCCCCGGCAAGCAGGCTCACTACCACCGCCAGCACGAAGGTCAGGACGAACATCGCCACGTCCATGTGCACCAGATCGGCATACGGCGTGCGCTGTCGGCGCACCAGCCACAAGCCCAGCAACGTCAGCAACCAGCCACCGGCACCGCCGAGCAGTCCGATCAAGCCCGCTTCAGTCAGGCATTGGGCGAATACGTGGCGGCGCGACGCCCCCAGTGCACGGCGCACCCCAATTTCTCCACCACGGCGCAGAAACTTCGCCAGCAACAAGCCCACCGTGTTGAACAGGCAGATCACCAGAAAGGCGAACGCCAGCCAGGTTTGCAGCTTCACATCGCTGGGCACCACGCGATTGAAATCGAGCCACTGCATCAAGTCGCGCAGCCGCGTCTCGGTGTACTGGATGCGCCCCAGTGCCTTCTGCTCGCGCACGTAGTGGTCGAGAAACGCACGATAGGCCACCACTTTGGCCGGGTTGCCCAGTTCCACCCATAACCCGACCCAATTGCACGACGCGGTCTGCAAATGCCCTGGATTCGGCGGTGGCCAGTTCCAGCAATTGAAGGGCTGGAATCCGCCGTCGTTGATTTCCAACCCACTGCGGAATGGCACGAACACGTCTTCCGTCCTGGTGTAATACCCCCCCGTATCGCCACTGGCAAAGCGGCCACCACGCACGCTGTAAAACTGCGGCGACGGCCGCCACGGTTTCAGCACTCCCACGATTTGCACATCGGTGTGCTTGAGGCGCAGCGTCTTGCCGACACTGTTCTTGCCTCCGAACAGCCTGTCGTTGAGATCACTCGATATCACCGCCACACGGGCGTGCCTGGCGCCGTCCTGCGGCGTCCATGCGTTGCCGAATTCGAACGGCACCTCGAACATCGGAAAGAAGTCCGACGTGGTGGAAAGCATCGTCAGCATCAACGGCGGCAGGTTCACGCCCGGCGCGGTGGCCTTCAGCTGGCTGTCGACGAGCAAGGCCTGGCGATCGGCGCGATGCGCGCCCCACAAATCCATGGCCGAACGGTAATCCAGCATATCGGGTGGCTCACCATGCTTGTAATCGGGCGTCGGATCGCCATCCACCTGCGCATAGAACAGGGTGCCGCTTTTGCCCGGCAACGGATCACCGGACAGCAGGTGCATCACCGTCAACGTGGTCATGCTGGCGCCGATCCCCACGGCGATCGCCAGCACCATCAGTGCCGTCAGAACTTGGTTGCGCTTGAGGCTGCGCAAGGCCAGATCGAGGTAATAGCCGAACATGTCATCGCTCCCTTGCTTGAAAGCCCCTCTCCCACCGGGAGAAGGGTCGGGGTGAGGGTCCGATCAAAGCGAAATATCTCGCTCCGCCGGCACCCTCTTCCACCATTGCGCGGCACCCTCTCACCCGCAACGGGACTCCCAAATTCGCGGCAGGGAGAGGGGACTCGTTCACACCGACCTCGTCGCCACCACCGGCGGCACCGCCGCGGCGCGCAGCGCCGGGCCGAGCACGGCGAGTTGTCCGACCAGCCAAAGCGCAATCGCGCCAACCATCAGATAATTCGCCGGCAAACGCGCCAGCTCGAACCGATGCATCAGGAACAGGTTCAGCGCGTCGCCAAATACCGCGCCCAGAAGCACGCCGCCGGTGACGATGAGAAAATTCTCGATCTGGAAGTAATGCAGGATGTCCCTGCGGCTGGCACCGAGCGCGCGGCGCATGCCGATCTGTCGACGGCGCTGCTGCACCCAGAAACTGGCCAGCCCGCTCACGCCCAGCGCGGTAACCACCAGCAGGATCAGGATGATCGCCAGCAGCATGCGCCCGGTGGCGAGATCACTGCGAAAATATTTTTCACGCAGCTCCGGCATGGTGAACAGCTTGTTCTGCACGTGGCCCGGATTCGCCTTCTGCAACGCCGCGGCAGCGGCACGCAGCGTCTTCGGAAGATTCGCGCCGTCGTCAACCCGGATCATGAAGCCGCCACCCATGTTCTGCGCTCCCACGACGTACTCGTAGACCATCGAATAGTCGTCGTCCGGGCGACCGGTAATCTCACCGCGCAGGTGATCCACCACACCCACTACGCGCGCGGCGGCATTGCCGTCGTACAACACCCGGCCCAGTGCGCTGCCACCCGGATACAACCGATCTGCCAGCGCCTGCGTGACAAGCACCGGGTACTGGTAATCCTTGCTCATGTTCATCTTGGCGAGCACGGGCAATTCTTCCTGGCTGAAGTCATGCCCCTCGACCACATGCAATCCCAGCGTGCGACTGAGGTCCTCACTACCTTGGAACTCGTACATATGCGCTACCGGATGTTGGCGCGATGGGTCCAGGAACACCGGGTCGCGTTCCACGTACCAGAGTGGCGGCCCACCATAGGCCGCATGCGTCACACCGGGCACTTCGCGCAGGGCCGCGAGATCACCCGCTGTCGTTCCCCGGGACTGCTCCCCGATCACGGTGATGCTCTGGATCAAGCCGATCTGGCTTTCCGCGACGCCGGTCGGCACATGTGAGCGCCGGATGGTGCCGTACACGATGAACACCAGGTTGCCGAGGATCGCCATGGTCAAGGCGATCTCCAGCACCAGCAGCGTTACCGCCGTCTTGTGACTGCGCAGCGCGGCAACAATGGGAGGAATCTGCCTGAAAGTTCTCACAACGATTTCACCTGCAGGGCAGGCGCCACGCGCGAGGCGCGCCATGCTGGCCAGATACCCGCGCCGAGCGTGGCCAGCACCGCCAGCAGCAAGGCGGCCCCGAGCATGGAGAGATCCAGATGCGTCGAAGCGGCGAAGCTCACCGGTTGCTGGCGCACCATCCAAAGGCCCAGCCAGGCCAGCGGCAGGCCAAGCAATCCACCAAGCACACCCACCACGCCTGCTTCGATCAGGCACTGAACGAACACCGCACGCCTCGATGCCCCCAGGGCGCGGCGCACCCCGATCTCGCCCGACTTGCGCAGGAACTTGGCCACCATCAGGCCCACTGTGTTGACCATGCAGATCAGCAGCACGCCGAACGCAATCCAGGTCTGCATGCGCACCGTTACCGGAATCACGTGCTTGTAATCCAGCCAGTCCAGCAGGCCGCGCAAGCGCACGTTGGATGTGCGCTGGAAGCGGCCCAGTTGATGCTGCTGCGCGCTGTACTGCTTCAGGGCGGAGCGATAGCTGTCAACCTGTGTCGGCGTATCCAGTTCCACCCAGAATTGCGCCCAGGTGCATTGCGGCGCCTTGGGATTGTGCTGTCCCGCATTCGGGTCATTACCCCAGCAACGCATCGAGCCGTAACCGTAGTCTTGCGGCAGGTCCAGCCAGGTGAAGAACGGCAGGTACATCTGCTCCGCATCGGCGAACGCGCCACCGTCGTTGACGTCATCGACGTCGTAGAAGTGCGGCTGCGGGTTCCAACGGCCGATCACGCCGACCACGCGAAAGATCCTGGTCGCGATCACCAGCGTCTTGCCCACGCTGTCGGCGCCGCCAAACAGTTTCTGGTTCAGCGCCTGCGACAACACCACGACCTGCGCATGGTTCACATCCTCCTGCGCCTTCCAGGGTGAGCCATACACGAAGGGCACGCCGAACATGGCAAAGAAATCGGCCGTCGTGGCGCGATCGGTGCGCATCGCCAGCGGGCTGTCCGGCGCATCGAGTCGCGTGGGCAGCCAGTTGGCGCTCATCACGGCGCGGCGTGGCGCGATGTCCAGGTGGTAGAGATTCACCGCATCAAGATAGGCAAGGCCATCCGGTGGTTCCCCGGAAGCGCCCGGCAGATCAGCTGGCCGCGGGTCCACCTGAGGATGGAACAACACATCGCTGCGTTGCGGCAACGGATTGCCCGACAAGTTGTGCAGCACCGTCAGCATGGTGATCGATGCGCCGATGCCCAGCGCGATCGCCAGCATCATCAGCGCACTGAGCACCTTGTTGCGCTTGAGACTGCGCAGCGCCAGATCGAGGTAGTAGCCGAGCATCATGCGGCTGCTCTGTGGATAAACACTGTGGGATCGACTTCAGCCCCGATGCCGTTGGCCTGCATGGCGGCGCTGTTCGTCCGGGTAGTGCAGCGTCTCGCCACTGAAGTCGATTCCACAAATCTCGTCAACTGGCCCATCACCCGCTCCTCGTCGCCACCACCGGCGGCACCGCCGCGGCGCGCAGTGCAGGACCGAGCACCGCGAACTGACCCAGCAGCCACAGCGCGATCGCGCCACCGGGCAGGTAATACCAGGGCATGCGTTCGAGCTCGTAGTGCTGCATCAGGTACAGATTGATGCCGTACGCCAGCGCCATGCCGATCAGCACGCCCGCCGTGCTGATCAGGAAGTTCTCGGTGCGGAAGTAACTCATGATGTGACCGCGGGTGGCGCC
>JBDTKM010000011.1:0-3386 GCA_039935315.1 Rhodanobacter sp.
ATGACAAAAGGCGAAAAGGGGGCAGAGTCATTTTTTGATCGCGAAATCTCTGGAGCGCCCGTACTCCGGGAAAAATGACTCTGCCTCCTTTTCCCCAACCGCGCGGACACCCCGAAATTCCCCGGCACCCCGCCCACCAGGAACCCCGGTGCCATCCCCGCGCTTTCCAACAGGTGCGCCAGCAAGCTGGTGGTCGTGGTCTTGCCATGGGTGCCCGCGACGGCGAGCACGTCTCGATCGGCCAGAACCGTCTCACCCAGCCATTGCGGCCCGGAGATGTAGGGCAGGCGCTGGTTCAGCATGTATTCCACCGCCGGGTTACCGCGGCTCAACGCGTTGCCCACCACGACCAGATCCGGTGGCGGCTGCAAGTGGCTGGCGGCAAAGCCGACCATCAGCTCAATGCCAAGCGACTCCAGCTGGGTGCTCATCGGTGGATACACGTTGGTGTCCGAGCCTTCGACCGCCAAACCAAGCTCGCGCGCCAGCGCGGCGACGCCGCCCATGAAGGTGCCGCAAATACCCAGGATGTGCAGACGCATTGGAATCAGCCCTTGCGGCCCGCGCGCAGCGGGATGCGATCAGTCAGCGGCGACCGACTCGTTTCGCAGCGCCTGCCTGATCCGGGTGGTGACCTGGTCCAGCTCACCGACGCCATCGACAATCTGCAATTTGCCCCGCCCCGCGTAGAAATCGGCAACCGGGGCAGTCTGCTCGGCATAGACGGCCAGCCGCTTGCGCACCGTGTCCGGGTTGTCGTCGGCACGACCTTCCGCCTTGAAGCGAATTTCGCAGCGACCGAGGATGGCCGCGCTGGGTACCTCGAGCTTGATCACCGCATTCAGTGGCTGACCGATCTTGGCCAGCAACTGATCCAACGCACCGGCCTGAACCAGGTTGCGCGGGTAACCGTCGAGGATAAAGCCGGCCTTGGCATCGTCCTGCGCCAGCCGATCGCCCAGCATGCCAAGCAGAATCTCATCGGAAACCAGCTGACCCGACTCCATCACCGCCTTGGCCTTGAGCCCCATCGCGGTGCCGGCGGCGACAGCGGCGCGCAGCATGTCGCCGGTCGAGATATGCGGTACGCCCAGTGCCGACTTCAGCCGGGCAGCCTGCGTGCCTTTGCCCGAGCCGGGCGCACCAAGTAGGACGAGTCGCATAATGCTCCCCAGATTCGGCCGGCTGGCGCACGTTGCGTCAACCCACCCGATGCCAGAATGAAACGTCAAATTAGCGGCTGCGCCCGATGCCGTCAAACGGTGACCGCCCGCGAAAATCACCAAGTCGCTGTCGCTGGCGGAAATTGCCGGCGCCCGCCCCCCGCCACCTGATCGATCCGAGGATAGTCATGAGCCCTGCCCGCCACCACGCCGCCGCCACCGGCAACCTGCTGTACGCCCAGTCCGGCGGGGTTACCGCCGTCATCAATGCCACCGCCGCTGGAGTGATCGAAACGGCGCGCGCGAAAGGCGTCAAGGTTTACGCCGCACGCAACGGCATCCTCGGCGCGTTGCGCGAAGAGTTGATTGACACCTCGAAGGAATCCGCCGCCGCGATCGGCGCCTTGCGCCACACCCCCGGCGGTGCGTTCGGCTCGTGCCGCTACAAATTGAAGTCGCTGGAGCACAACCGCGCCGAATACGAGCGGCTGATCAACGTGTTCCGCGCCCACGACATTCGCTGGTTCCTCTACAACGGCGGCAACGACTCAGCCGATACCGCACTCAAGTTGTCGCAGATCGGCAAGAAGCTCGGTTACGACATCCGCTGCATCGGCGTACCCAAGACGGTGGACAACGACCTCGCCGTCACCGACTGCTGCCCCGGTTTCGGCTCGGTGGCGAAGTACACCGCAATCTCGACCCTGGAAGCGAGCCTGGACGTGGCCTCGATGGCGGAGACCTCGACCAAGGTGTTCATTCTCGAGGTAATGGGGCGCCACGCAGGCTGGATCGCCGCTGCGGCCGGCCTCGCTGGCGAAGGCGCCGATGCCGCGCCGCACCTGATCCTGTTTCCCGAAATCCCGTTTGACGAGAAAGCGTTTCTGGCCAGGGTAAAAGCCACCGTCGAGAGGGTGGGCTGGTGCACCGTGGTGGCCTCCGAGGGCGTGCGCAACAGCGCCGGCCAATTCCTCGCCGAGGCCGGTACGCACGATGCGTTCGGCCACACGCAACTGGGTGGCGTGGCGCCCATGCTGGCGGCACTGGTGAAGCAGCAGCTGGGCTACAAGTACCACTGGGCGCTGCCCGACTACCTGCAACGCTCGGCGCGCCATGTTGCCTCGAAGATCGACGCCGAGCAGGCTTACGCCGTGGGTCGCGCGGCCGTCGACTACGCATTGAACGGCATGAACACGGTGATGCCGGTGATCGTGCGTACGTCCGACGCACCGTATCGCTGGATCATCGAGCCCGCACCGCTGGCGAAGATTGCCAACCGCGAGAAGAAAATGCCGAAAAGCTTCATCACCCGCGACGGCTTCGGTATCACCGCCGCCGCCCGCCGCTATCTGGCGCCGCTGATCCGCGGCGAAGCGCCGCTGCCCTACGGCAAGGACGGCCTGCCGCACTACGTGCAGTTGAAGAACGTCGCGGTCAAACAAGTACTGGAGAGCTTTGCAGAATGAAACACGGCGGGCTTGCGACGATCCTGGCCGAGCAGTAGCGCAAACAACGGCCTCCGGGCCGGGCGCAGGTTTCTGCGCAGGTTTCTGCGGTGGAAGCGCACGAGACACCTGCGCCGCGTGCCGCAGGAGCAACCGCCGGATGAAATTCGTCAGTTGCCTGCTGATTGCCGCTGCCATGCTTGCCGCTGAGTACGCGCCGACCATGATTTCCTGCGGGTAGCAATCAGCACCGGCATCATCCTGGACCTCGCGCTGCGCTGACAGGGCACCGCGTGTCGTTGATCGCGCGCCAACCCAAGGCCATCTATCCGTGCATGGCCTGGTTGCCTTTAGCCCGCTTCCGCCATTTTGTTGCGTCGCACAACGACCACGCCGGCCTGGTCTGCCTATACTCTGTGAGGCCGCCCGTTCTGGACGGCCGATCATCATCATGGGGAGGCTGAGATGCTGCAGCAGTATGGCTGGATCATTCTGGCGTGTGCGGTAGTGGCAATTCTTTACGGTGCCATCTCTGCGCGCTGGATCCTGGCGCAATCGCCAGGCAACGCGCGAATGCAGGAAATTGCGGCCGCCATCCAGGAAGGCGCACGCGCCTACCTCAACCGCCAGTACACCACCATTGGCGTAGTCGGCGTGGTGTTGCTGCTGCTGCTCGGTCTTTTCCTGAACTGGTACACGGCGATCGGCTTCCTGGTCGGCGCGGTGCTGTCCGGCGGTGCCGGCTACATCGGCATGAACGTGTCGGTGCGGGCCAACG
>JBDTKM010000012.1:0-19676 GCA_039935315.1 Rhodanobacter sp.
CGCATTGATAGGAGAGTAGGAAGGATGAGCTGGGAAAAGCACCTTACGTTCTGGAGCGCCGACGAGAACGATGACAGTCTCGTGCGCAGCGTTATCGAGGGACGAAAGACGGCTACCGTCGACACCGTCGAAGACTATTTCGGCGGCTAGGGAGAGCTAGGCGAGGGTGGCTATGAGCCAGGGGACGTCATCGAGGTCTTCGATCCGAAACGGCGACTTCGTTGCATCATCAAGGCAACCAATGTTTACCCGATCAGGTTTGGAGATGTCCCCGAAGAAGTCTGGCGCGGTGAGACGCTCGCCAACGCCAAGGAGTTCAGGGATTGCCATATTCCCTGCATGCCAAATATCCAATTCCACGGTGATTTCGAACTGGTGACGTTGCATTTCGAACTGCAACAGGTCACCGACAATGACCTCGACTGGAGATCAAGGGCCGTGGCGCGATACCGGGGTAGAACCTCGGTAGCGTACGGGCAATGGACTCTCTCAAAGCAGCCGTTCGCGACCGGCTCAAACGGGTCGGCACCGGCCCTTTGATGGAGATCGTCCGCCATTGATTGGCATCAGCGGAGTGATCACGTCCGACCGGAACTCTGATCATGTTCGACCAGCACGTGCGTTTATTTCACTTGCAGCGATGCGGCGGGTGAAATCGGCGGCGTGACATACACCTTGGATGAGACGACATACGCCCCGGGCCCGGATACGATACTGCCGGGCCCGGGGCGTTGTGCCGCCACGAGCGGACAAGGTTGAAGCAGACCGCGGCAACGTGCCGGGGCTCAGCCGGATGTGTCGCCGAGAGTGTGGCCGCAGGCACGATAGCTCTGGTTGGGCAGGATGTTCCGGTCAATGGCAGCACCCAGACGCGGTCACGCCGCACACCCAGTAGCACCGCCTACGGTGCCATCGACGAACACACCCGCCGCCGCACCGAGCAAGACACCAAGAGCGCCACCCAGGAGACCGGCTTCTGCACCCGCGATCGTAAAGGCCAGCCCCCGCTGGCGATCCTGCTCGCTTGCTGTTGCGATGGTTCGCAATTGGCTTGAGCATCGGGCCGGAATGCCAGAAGGACAGCAGTTCAGGCCGCGCATTAGGGAAAGTTGGCCAAACGCCATTTGGCCGACGCTGTTGCCGGTATCCCACACGGTATGATCTCTGGACGCGCACATACTTGTCCAAGAGCGTCCGTGCCAGATGTGAGTAAGGATGCGAGTAACAGTGAATCAGTCGTCAAGTCATTGGTTCGTTAAATCCAATACTTGGCGCATCTTTTCGGCAGATGGTGGCCCAGTTTCAGAAATCTCCGCAGCTGTCTTTCTGTCGTGTCGATACGCAATTGGCAAGGTTGGGACGTGAGCGCACGCGCGACCATTCGCGCGACAGCGTGTCACCATCCTGCTCGCGGCTGCCCGCCGCGAGGTCGTTGGCGGGGCACAGGCCGACGATGCCGAAATTGCTGTCGTAGACGTAAGTCACCGGCGTGTCGCGCAGGACATCCAGCGTATAGGTGGCAAAAGGGGGCGTGATCGTGAGCGCCAGTGCGTTGGTTGGGTCCTGGACGAACAGGTAGTTGTTGGCCAGCAGCCCGGCGCCGTTGATGGCATATGTGCCGGCCGGGGAGTTGGCGGTCGCCATGGTCTGGAACGTCAGCGAGCCGGTGGTGGCCGTGGCTTGCGTATCGCCATTGCGGAATCCGCTCACCGTGCCGGCAAGATCGCCATTGGGCGTGCCTACCATGCGACGCTTGGGATCGGCATCGTAGAAGAGCGTGGCAGGATCGATGCGCAATGCCACCGCGTTGCCAGGCGCTTGCGCGAACACGTAGTTGGCTGCGACCAGTCCGCTGCCGTCGATCGCGTATTGCCCCACATTGGAAGCTTGAGTGGCGCTGGTAACGAAGCCGACGCTTCCGGTGGTGGCATTTGCCTGGGTATCCGCCAGGCGAAATCCGCTGACGGTTCCCGCCAGCGTGCCGTTCGGGTCGCCATAAAGGCGGCTCAGCGGATTGGCAACATAGACCAGCGTGGCGGGATCGATGCGCAGCGCGGCAGCGTTCCCGACGGCCTGGAGGAAAACATAGTTGGTTGCGTTCAACCCGCTGCCATTGATGGCGTATTGGCCGACGTTGGAAGCCTGCGTGGCGCTGGAGGTGAAGCCGATGGTCCCGGAGGTGGCATTGGTCAGGGTGTCCGCCAGGCGAAACCCGGTCACGGTTCCCGTCAACGGGCCGTTCGGATCGCCATAAAGGCGGGTGAACGGAGCGGCCACGTAGAAGAGGGAGGCCGGATTGATGCGCAGCGCCGTCGCGTTGGCGGGGGCCTGCGCAAAGACATAGTTTGTCGCAGTCAGCCCGCTGCCATTGATGGTGTACTGCCCCACATTCGATGCCTGGGTTGCACCGGTAGTGAACGCAACTGCGCCGGTGGTGGCACTGGCCAGAGTGTCGGTCAGGCGAAAGCCGGTCACGGTTCCCGCCAGCGTGCCGTTCGGATCGCCATACAAGCGGTCGAATGGACTGGCGGCGTAGACAAGCGTCGCTGGCGTCACGGCCAGCACGCCGGGCAGCACGTTGAGGGCGTAACCCGCGGGCGAGACAAAATTTCCCCCGATCGCGTAGTTGCCCACGTTCGACGCTTGGGTCGCCGCGGTGACCACGTTGCCGTTGATGGCGTTGCCCGCCTGGTCACCAAGGATCAGCCCGTTCACGCCGTAGTTGATCGTCGCGTTGGCCAGGCCGTATTCGCGGCTGCTGTTGGTGAACGTGATCGTCGCCAGCGGTCGCACGGTGTAGATGAATTGGTTCGCTGTCGTCGAGGGCGTTACGCCACAGGCGCCCCCGAACGTGCAGCCATACAGATTGGGCAGATTACCGTTGCCGGCCAGACCGGCGCGGTTCTCGCCCGCCCAGGTGTTGCCCCACACCTGCCAGTTGCCGGCGGCAGTAATGGTGTTGCGGCCGGTGTTGTCGAAGACACCGTTGCTGACCAGATCGACGTTGTTGCCGTTGACGTTCGCGCCCAGAATCATGTCGCCATTCAGTGCACGAACCAGCACATCGCCACCGCCGTTGACGCCGGTGCCGGCCAACGCGGCAGGTGTATTGACCGCAGCATTGAATCCGGTAGCAGTGACGTTGCCGATGCCGACGCTGCCCGCGTTGACGACGCTGAAATTGCCGGCGGCCGAGCCCGCCAGAGTGTTGGCGGACACCTGGTTGGCTGCGTTGGTCAGGATCACTGCGGCCGCGCTGGAGTCCACCAGCAGCGACGCGGCAGTGATCGGTGCGGCCTGCGTGATGTTGCCGGCGCCAATCAATGCCAGCGTGTTGCCGCCCACGTTGAGCGCACCATTGATTGCTATGCCGGCGCCACCTTGCAGGGTGAGGTTGTGAGCGTAGGAGACGGGGACAGGAACACTGATCGCGGCTGCCTGGACGCTGCTACCGAGGACCAGCGTTGTTGCAGTGAGGTTGCCAAGTTCGGGTGTGGAAAGAGCGAACCCGGTGGTGCCGCCCAGCACAATCGCATCGTTCTGGTTTTCGACCAGTGCGCCGGTGACGTCCACGCCACCAGGACGCACGTCGATCACGCCGCTCGTGTCCAGTGTGCCGCCCAGCACCAGCGCATCAGTGCTGCCGTTGTTGTGCGCACGCACAACGATATTGCCGCTACCGGCTCCGACTGTCGCACCGGCATCCACGTTGACGCCGGCCCCGCTACCGTCTGAAGAGCCACTCAACAGGACAAGGCCACTGGCGGAACTCAAGTTGGCGGCTTCCGAAATATCCAGTCCATAGTTGAAGACAGGCGCGCCGTTTCCATCAGTGCCGTCTACGGCGCCGTGGCCCCGCAGGTCAATGACGCCACCGGTGCTTTGCACGTTGGCTACCCCAAGGATCAAGCCCGCCGAGCCGCCAGCACCGCTGCTGACTCCGACGACGGTGATCGCGCCACTGGTGCTGCGCAACACCGTGCCGGGTCCGCTGGCGTTAGACGTATCGAGCACCACACCGGGCGCCCCTTGCACGCCCGCACCATTGACCCCCTCGACGTCAATGCTGCCGGTGGACGTGAACAGGTTGGAGTCCAGCACTCGCACGATGGCGAAACCCTGGCAGTCGTGTGCTGGAGTGCAGCTGGCGCGTCCCCTCAGCAGGATGTTCCCGCTCACGTTGGCGTCGCTGCCGCCGACACGGGTATCAAGTTTGACTCCGTCGAGTTCGATGCCTTGATTGGACACACTCGTGGCCGCACCATTGAGCGGATCGTTCTGTCCATACATCGACAGATCGCCGCCGTTGGTCAGGATCGTCGCATTCGCAAATTGCATGGGGGCCCGACTGCCGTTGTTGCCGTTGGCGTCGCTGTCGAAGATCACGTTCAACGGGCCGACATTTGAGTGGATCGTGAAATTGTCGCCGCCAATGCCCTCGTTGGCATCGAGCCGGAAAGTCACCGGCGCGTTGCCGGTGCTGCGCAGAATATCGACCGCGAGCGCCAAGCCGGTAACAGGGTCGAGGATTGTGCCGTCCATGTAGATGTTTCCAGCGCCAGGCAGTCCTCCGGTTCCCGTAGTGATGGTGACGTTGGTTCCGCCATTGAGCGCATTGTTGATGTCGCCGTCCTGGATCGTCGAGTCCATGATCGGATCGAACGGGTTGGTCGGCAACGTGCCCGCAGCATTGCCGTGGACGATGGTCACGTCGTGTGGGTCGATCAGCCACCGCCCCGCCGTGCCGCGTGGTGCCTTGACGCTCGCCTGGATGCCGCCCATGGAGACGCCGCCGCCCGAGGTGTCCACCAGGCCGCCGTCGCCGCCATTGACCCCGCCCTCCGCACTGAAGCGACCGAATGCATACAGCCCGTTCATCCCATTGACGATGACCGAGCCGCCGTTGCCGTTGTTGCCGGCGTTCGCGTTCAGGGTCGAGAACCGATCGACCTCCGTGACGTTGTACGCGTTGATACTGATGGAGCCGCCGGCGCTGCCCGAGGCATCGATCAGCGAAGGTGTCGGCGGTGGCGGAAGTTCCTCACAGAAGGGGAAGCAGGTCAAACCGAGAACGCTGATGTTATAGCCGCTGAGCTCGATGGCGCCGCCGCGTACTCCCGCCGCGTTACCACTGACGTCCAGCGTGCCACCCTGCACATTCACCTGGTCACTGATCCCGTCATCCGAGGCGCTGGACAACACAATGTGACCGGCGCGAGACGTCATCGAACGTGCCTGCACGATGCCGTTGTTGACGACTTTGGTGGGCACACTGCTCAAGGCTTGCATCAACACCTGGCCGCCATCCGCGACGAGCTTGCCGTTGGCGCTGTTCACCGCATAAGTACCGTTTCCGTTGAAAGCGCTGGCGTCAATCCGCAGCTGGGTCAGGCCGTCGCCGCCGATATCGAGAGTGATCTGGCTCCCCACGCCAAAGGCAACCGTGCCCTGTGGCGCACTGATGGTGGCATTGTCCGTGCCGTTGCCGTTCAGGACTCGTCCGCCGAGCAACACCACGCTGCCGCCGGGATTGGCAGTGATCTGACCGTCGTTCTCAACGGTGTTCTGTTGGGCTACGCCGGTGAGGAAGACATATGAGCCACTGGTCACGCCCGTCTCGAATTTGTCGTCGGCGATGTCCAGCGTGGAAGCGACCAGGCCGCCAACATTGATCTGCGAGGTGCTGCCAAACATGATTCCCTGCGAATTGACCACGAACACCCGGCCGTTTGCGGTGAGCATGCCGTTGATCTGCGAAAGGGAGCCGCCGGTGACACGATTGAGAGTCACGCTGTCGGAGCCGGGCTGTTGGAAATCGACGTGATAACCGTTGCCGATGTTGAACGTCCCCCACTCGATGATCGCGCCCTTGCTGTGCTGTGCCAAGGTCATCGTCTGCCCGGAAGTTGCCGGTGTGTCCACCGCGCCCCACTTCAGTGCGAATCCGGTCGGCAGGTTCTGTCCCAGTGCTGCCGGTGCGATCACGAACGCGAGCGCAAGCGCCAGCGGTCGACGCGGGAAGGAACACTTGCGGGAGTGCGTTTTCATACTGGTCTCCGGGCCGGCAGCAAGGACGGCAGTAACGCGGCGCAACAGTGCCGCGCGCAACTCAGAAAAACTTCTGCAACTGAAAGAACACCCGCGGCCTCTTGTCGCCACCGCTGGTCACGGCCGGATCGGTAGTTCTCCAGGCGACGCTCAGATCCAGCGAGAAGTTTCCGGGACGTGCCCAATTGAGGCCGAGTCCCGGGCCGCGCAGACTGCGGATCGGTCGCACGCCGCCCGTGGCGGCCGGCGGTTGGTCGAGCCAGCCACGCGAAGCGTCGTAAAAAACGTATGGAGTGAGGTCATCGCTGAGCGAATAGCGATACTCGACGTTCGCGACGATGCCGCGATCGACCAGCACCTCGCCTTGCGGATACGCGCGCACCGCATCGTGGCCGCCCAGGGAAAGTTGCTCGGAAGCGTCCAGGTTGCGGTTGCTCCACTGTCCACCGAGTCCCACGAACAGCGTGTTCTTCGGCCACAGTAGTTGTAGCCGCGAGAGCTGGAAAGTGAGCTTGGTGAAGCTGCCAGCGGTGCCCGCGCCGTAGGGGCTGGCGTCGTACGCCGCATTGCCGGCGTCGAGCAACTTCAGACGTCCCCGGTAGAGCACGCCGTTGCTGCTGAGGTAGCCGCCGCCACCAAAACTGTCACGCCGTTCCCACGCCCAACCGACGCCCATGCCGCTGACGCGCTTGTGCGAGTTGTAGTCAACCGCACGCAGGCGATCAGTCAGTTCCTTCTGATCCACCTGCACGCGGATGAACAGGTTCTGGCTACGCTGGCGCACGACGGGAAACGTCAACGAGCCGTCGTAGATGCGCGACAGCCCGATCGCGTCCAGTGCGTCGAACGCGCCGCCCAGGCTGTAATCCACCTGCGAGGCACCGACGCCGGCGCGTATCCCGTCATAGCCGATTGGCGCCTCATAGGACAGGCGACCAAACGTGGTACCGCCGTGCTCGGACACCAGGGCACGGGCATCCAGGTTGTCGCCATAACCGAGCGGACTATTCCAGCGCACCGAGCCGCCACCGCGCAAGGTGCCGGCTTCGCGCGTGCCGTAATCGTCCAGCCCCAACGAGGCGCTGAACGGCGCTGAACGGGCCACCTTCACGGTCAGGTCGGTGGTGCCGGCCTCGGCGCCGGAGCTCAGCGACGACTGCGCCTTGATCCCAGGCAGGTCGGACAGCAGCAACATGGTGCGCTCGTAGACTTTGCCGCTCAGCGGCATGCCCGGCTCCAGCGGCGCCAGCATGGCGCGCACGCGAGCCTCACTGATCGGCGCGCGCGGATCGATCTCAAGCGTCAGCTGACCGAGCCGGCCTTCAACTACGCTGATTTCCACGGTCCCGTCCTTCACCTCCTGCACGGGCACGATGGCAGTGGCGAAGATGTATCCGGCATGGTGATAGAGCTTGGTGACCTGTTGCGCCAACGCATCCAGGTCGGCCAGTGTCACCGGCTTGCCGATGCGTGTGCTGGCGAGCACATCGAGCTCGCTCGCGGAGAACACGCTGGCACCGTTGAACACCACCTTGCGCAGGATGAAACTGCTCTGCGTCCCGGTGGTCGGCGGCGGCTGCAGCGCATTCTGCGGTTGCGGCAAGGGCGCAGCCTGCGCATCGTTCGCCGGCAGCTGTGGAGTGGCTGGCGAACGTACGCCCTGACTGGTCGACTGGGCGAACGCCGGCAAGCATGCCAGGCCCAGCGCGATCGCCAGCGGTAGCCGTCGGGGCCATGATGCGATCGGTTTGCAGCGGCTCATGGCCGGTCTCCCACGTTGAGCCGCCAGTCGCCGATCACATCGAACGGCGCCCAGAAGAACGGATGATCCATGCCCTTCGCATGCAGCACCGCAAGTTGTGCCCGCTGCATCGCCACCTGCACGTCGGTGCCGCGCGCCAGTTCGCCGTAAAGCGTGGACATCAGCAATTTGGTGGCTTCGTCGGACACCGGCCACAGCGACACGATCAGTCCGGAAGTGCCGGCGGCCAGGAACGAGCGGGTGAAGCCGAGCACCTCATCGCCGTCGGCGACTCGACCCAACCCGGATTCGCACGCCGACAAGGTCACCAGCGACACCTTGTCCAGGTTCAGGCCCAGCACTTCGTGCGCCTCAAGGAAATTCACCTTGCCGTTTTCGCTGGCCAGCAGAATGCGTGAATAGAGCGGGTCAATGGTGTCCGCCTGCGCGTGCGCGGCCACGTGGATCAACGACGTGCTGCCGGCACTCCGCTCGAACATCGACTTGGTCGCCTGGCTATGCAGGTACACCTGCGCGCCGGGGAAATCCGCCGCCAGCGCCTTGACCTCGGCCTCGGAGCCGGGCAACGCATACTGCGGCGCCACATCGGGATTGCCGAACGCGGTCAGCGTGCGATGCACCGGGGTGCCGCGGTCGATCAGTTGCAGCGCGATGCTTATGGATGGCGTGACCGACAGCGGGTGGCCCTCGATCACGTAGTGGCCATCCACGCGCAGCGCCTGGAACGGCAGATAGTGCAACGGTCCGTGCGGCACCACGATCAAGCGCACGCCGGACGGCAATGCCAGCGGCTTGATCAGCAGTTCCCCAAGCTGTTCGGCCGCACCCACGGCGCTGCGGCGACCGGCGATGATCGACTGGCGGAACGCATCCACCAGCTGCACCAGATCCTTGCGCGGGATGGCATAGCTGTGTTCAACCACGGCGTCGCGGCTGACCACCCACACCAACAGGCGCGCTGGCAGCGCATGGAACTCGACCACGCGTTCGTCCGGGCGCAGCTGTTGCTGCACCTGCGCCACCGACTCACTGGTGGCGCCAGCAGCAATCTTGCCGCGATCGCGTACTTCATCCAGCAGGGCGCGGGCACGGCTGCGCTCGGACAGGTTGAACGCCGCAGCGCGGTCGCCCTGGCGCGAATACAGGTCGATCGCCTGCTCGAACACACGCTGCACATCGGAGAACAGCCCGATCTTGAATTCCTCGCTGTGGAAGCGCGCACGCACCTTGTCCAGCCCATCCAGTGCCTGGGTCCAGGTGGCCGCCGCCTGTTTCTCCTCACCCATGGCCAGCTGGCCTTGCGCGATCCCGTCCTGCGCCCAGAAGCGCTGATAACCGGCATCGATGCCGGCAGCTTGCTGCTCCAGCTGGCGATAGAGGGCGATAGCCTCGGCGGGTTTGTGTTCGGCCAGCAGAAGTTTGGCGCGTGTGCGCGTCAGCAGCGGCATCAAGGATGGATCGAGTGTGGACGGCACCAGCGCGTCCAATGTCGCGCGCGCGCCTGCGGCATCACCCTGGCCGATCAGTGCATTGATCAGCGACAAGGCCACCAACGGGCGGTAATGATCCGAGCTGCTGGTCATCGCCAGCCGGTATTGCGCCACGGCAGCGGCGTAATCACCCTGGCGTGCTGCGGCATCGCCCAGCACCTTGTGCGCAGGACCCACGATCTGGGTCGGGTCCTTGACCGGGTGCTGCAGCGCGGCTTCGGCAAACGCCTTGGCCCGCTCGAAGTCGCCGCCATAGCCGTAGACGATGGCCAGATCGCGATACGCCCGGGCCAGCAACTCCCCGTCCTTGCCTTGCTCGGCCAGGTAAAGCGCCTGGCTGGCGGCGCGCACGCTGCGGCGCAACTCGCCCTTCTCCGACAACGCGATGGCCTGGCTGCAATATTGATAGCCGTCCATCTTCATCGCGCTGCTGCCGTAGAGCAGCGCGCCGTCCGCGCTCAGTGCCAGCGCGGTATCGGCATCATGCATGCGCGCCTGCGCGTCCAGCGCCGTCGAAGTGTTGATGGTGGTTGCGTCATGTTTATGCAGCGCCGGCAGATCCTGCGCGACGAGCGGGCCAGCCAGACCCACCGTCACCCCTGCGGCGAATCGGAACAAGATGATCTTTACGCGCACGTGGCGATCCTCTGGGCTCAAGGCCGGTCGCACGAGACGGCCAGTCGCTGGAAGCCTTGGCAGTCTAGGCAGCGCCGGCGGCGCGGCCTATTCGCACTAGGACATAGCCCGTTTGGACGACGGCGGGAGCGCGAATGTCGACACTGGCCCGGAGACAGCGCCGTGATCGCGTGTGGAGGCGGCGCCGTGAGTGTCCTCGTCCATCTCCGCACCGGCAGGAACAGCCTGCTCGGCAGTTCCGAGCGGTGGCCTCGATGACAACTCAAAGAAGAACGTGCTGCCACGACCGGGCTCCGAGCGCAATCCGATCTCGGTCTGCAGCAACCGCGCCAGGCGTGCCGCGATCGCCAACCCCAGTCCATAGCCCCGACGCCGTTCACCCTCGTCGTGCAAGCGCACGAACTCCTCGAAGATGCGCTGGTGGTGGATCGCTGCAATGCCCGGGCCGTGGTCGCGCACCTCGATGCGGATGCGGTCGCCACGCGGTCGCGCCGCGATGAGCACGCGTCCCTGCGGCGGCGACCATGCCACTGCGTTGCTCACCAGTTGCACCAGCAGCGCGCCGATCAGCTCGGCATCGCCGACCAGCGTGTGCGCGGCGACATGCCAGTGCAACGTCACGGCCGCCCCACGCGCGATTTCACCCAATTCCGCGCGCCAGTGCATGAACAGTTCCACTGCGTCGATCGATGCCGGATGCGCCGCGACCACTCCGGCGTCCAGGCGCGAGATCTCCAGCAGCGCATCCAGCAACTGCGTCATGTCGGCGACGCTGGAACGCATCTGCCCGATCACTGCCTGCTGCTCGGCATCGATGCCCGGGTGCAGGCTACCGGCGAACAACTGCAAAGCCTGCAACGGCTGGCGGAAGTGGTGGCCGACCAGCGCGACGAACTGCGCCTTGCCGCGCAACGCGGCGCGGCTCTGGCGGCGTTGGTCGAGCACCTCGATCCCGCTGTCGCGTCGGATCAAGGTCGCTTCCCGGCCGCGTGCCTCCAGCAAGCGGTGCAGAGTTGCGCTGGCGGCCTGCAGCTGCGCGAACTCGGCGTGCGCCTCGGTGTTGCCATTGCTGGCGAGGATGGCAGTGCCAGCGATGATCTCGTTCATCCTTCGTTGCAACCGTTGGAGCGGCTGAATTACCCGATAGCGCAATGCGCGGATAGCCAGCCAGGTCAACAACAGCACGCCGAGGCCGGCGCCAAGTCCGTACATCCGCGCAACGTGTTGTGCGTGGCGGCGCGGCACCGGATCGACATGCGCGGTCAGGCGGCGCAGTTGCCCATGGCGAGCGGTCAGATCGCTCGGATAGCGCTCCAGCGACGCCATGTCAACCCGACCGCTTTGCAGCAAGTTTCCGTTGGCATCGCGCAGTTCGATCCCTTTGAGGTCGATGGCGCGTCCGCTGCGCATCGCATCGTCGAGCAACGCCTGCGCGGCTTGGTCGTCCGCACGATCGAGCGCGGTGACCAGCCGCTGGAGCTGCGTGGCGATGACCAGGTGCGCGCGGTCGTCGATATTCTGCACACGATAGAACGTCACCGCGCCAATCATCACCCACGCCACCAGCGCGCACGGCAAGACGCTGTCGACGACTAGTCGGGGCAGAAGTCCGGGGCGCATTGGCGGCGTCAGCATCGGCGTGCTCCTGCCTGCCTGTGGCGAGCCGCAAACTGCCTGGGCCACGGCTTGCTCGCTGGCGCTCCGATACACGCCGCGGCGCGGCGAGCGCAACATGCATCTCTGCGGCGGAACGTCATGCGGCCAGCCCTCGATCGATTGCCTTCGCTGCGGACGAACAGCCGCAGCACCGCCACCGTCCATGGCCTCTGGTACGGCACTGTAGGAGAACCCATACCGACGTTTCGATACACAGTTCGACATAGCAACGTGCGGCATAGAACGAATTGCATATCGAAAAGCGTGGCCGCTATGCACACACTTCACGGCATCCACCGCCACTGCCTCGCACCACCGGGAGCACTCAAATGAACGCCAGGATTTCCCTGTCCCTCCTTGTCGTCTGCCTGTGGCTGGTCGGCACATGCGCCGCGGCGCAGGACACTGGTTCGGCTGCTTCCAACACGACCGACACGTCAGTGAAGTCGATCGTGGATCAGCTCAAGGTGCATCGAATCGACGACGGCTCGGTGAATACCGGCGCCACCCGATCGCTGCGCCTGGGCGCCGCAGCGGCGGCGGGCAAGATAGCCGATGAGCCACCGCCGCCGGCGTCGATTTCGATGCAAATCCAGTTTGCCTTCAACTCGGATCGCATCGAAGGTGCCTCGGCGACCACCATGGGCAACCTGGCTGCGGCGCTTAAATCGGATCAACTGAAGGGGCGCACATTCCAAGTCGTCGGGCACACCGACAGCGTCGGCTCGGCTGACTACAACATGCATCTGTCGCAAATGCGTGCCGCCTCGGTGAAGCATTTCCTGGTCGACCACGGCGTGCAGGCCGAACGACTCAGCGCCAGCGGCAAAGGTGCCAGCGAACTGCTCAACAAGGCCGACCCCGCCGCGGGCGAGAACCGCCGCGTCGAGATCGTGGCCAGCGGCGGCTGAGGGCCTCGCGGTGCCTACTCATGTTGTCAACGGCGCCACGCTGATGTGCAGCTTCGGCATGGCGCCGTCGACCCTGGTGGTGTTGCCGACCAACAAGATGCTGTCGAGCAATCAGCCGGCGGCGACGATCATGGATCACGTTCCGATGACCAACATCATGCCCTTCGGGATGTGCATGTCACCTTCCAACCCGCAGGTGGCCGCGGCCACCACGGCGGCGCTGGGCGTGCTCACGCCGCAGCCGTGCATACCGGCCACAGTCGCACCCTGGGTCGCCGGCACGCCAACGGTGTTGCTGGGCAACATGCCGTGTCTGGACAACACGCACACCTGCATGTGCATGTGGGGCGGCACGGTGACGGTGAGCGTGCCTGGTCAGATGACCGAGATGATTCCCTGATCACTGGACGCGATGACGTGGCGCACGCGATCGGATACGCCATGCGAATCGGGGGCTGACATGAGCGATGTCGCACCGCCCACTACCCTGATCTCGGCGAGCGGCATGGCCGCACAATACCCCCCCGTGGGCACTGCGCCATCCCCGGTCGCTGCGACCATCGCAGCGGAAATCAATCGATTACGGATACTGATTGCGCCAGTCGCGTGCTGGCGCGTGGACGACTTGTGCTTCGATTTTGATTCCTCGTTTCCCGGTGTCGCCATCGTCCCCGGTTTGCAACAACTGTCCGCGCTACTCTCCGTGCACTTGCCGCCCTCGGCTGCAGCGCGTGCCGGTCAGATCGGCGGCGGTTGCCCCCTATCGATTTTTGCGCATGCCGATCCGGTGGGTGATGACGAATACAACAAGGAGCTTAGCGGCCGGCGTGCCACCTCGATCTACGCGCTGCTTGTCCACGATGTCGAGCTGTGGGATCGGCTCTACACGCGGCAACTGGGTAACGATCACTGGTCGGAAAAGACGGTACAGGCGATGCTCGACGCCACTTCGGCAGGTCAGAGCGGTGTCTCCAGCGGTTCGGAGGCGGCGCGGATCGCCGGCAACACCACACAGCGCAAGGCCCTGTACGGCAAATATATGGACGCGCTCTGGCCGGCCGCGCAGTGTCTCGAAAAAGGCGATTTCCTGGGCGGCGGGAAAGACGCCGGAGGCAAGGCCGACTACCAGGGTTGCAGCGAATTCAACCCGCTACTGCTCCCTTCGCAGCAGGACCAGGATGCGTTCAACGCAACTCAAGACAAGAGCGCTCGCAATCGCGCCAATGTGCCCAATCGTCGCGTCATGGCGTTGATCTTTCGCCGTGGAAGCGCAGTCGATCCGTCGCTATGGCCATGCCCGCGGGTGCACGAAGACACCGCCGCGTGCCGCAAGCGGTTCTGGTCCGACGGCGAAAAAAGACGCAGTGCGTTGCAGCCCGATGCGGCGCGCGAGTACTCGCAGGGCAAGAACACATTTGCCTGCCGCTTCTATGACCGGCTGGTGAGCGCTTCACCCTGTGAACAAATTCTTCAGGAGCGGCGTGTGCGTCTGTACGATCAGCAATGCAAGGCGATAGCGGGCGCCTGTTTTCAATTGACCATGGAAGGCGACAGCCTGCCTTCAACCACAGGTGTGGCAGACGCGCAGGGAACCATCGTGTTGCGAGACGTCAAGGTGCCCTCCACCTGCCTGATCCGCTGGGGTCCGGCGCCCACCGCTGGCACGGCGCCCGAGTACATTTATGGTCTGAATATGTATCTGACCATTGTGGATGTCGAAGTCGAGCAGGAGGCGCGCATGAAACTCAACAATCTTGGCTATGGTCAACAGCACTTCGCCGATAACGTCAGTTCGTTCCAGGGCGATTACGCCACACTCGCCTCGCCTCCTCTAGACCAAAGTGGCAAGTTGGACGCAGCGACCTTACGCGTACTACGCGACGTCTACGCGCAATGCGCGAATGACCTCAAGAAGACGCAGGTGCGTTGAGCTCATGACCGACACACAACCCGCCGTGCCGTTGCTGCGCGGACCCGAGATGGAAGTTGGCTTCAACTATCCGTGGTCATTCAATCGTTACGGTACCTGGATTGGTCCACGCGACATTGAACATGATCCGCCGACCGGTGTGGGTGACGACATGCCGGTATTTCGCGATACCTCCGCGACGCCACCTGAAGGGTCGCTGGCAGCAAACCTGGCCACGCTCAAGAACGATTTCAAGATCCGCAAAGTACGCGTATTTCTTCTGTGTAATGCGTACAACTATGGCGCACGCCCATTGTCCGGAGTGACCCCATCGGGGCGATCATTCTTCACGGCACCGATCTCGTTGCATCCGCTTTTTCTCAACCACTTCCGGCAGATGCTTGAAGTCTTCAAGAGCAAGGGAATGCAGATACTTCCTTCCTTGGTGGATTTCGGCGCCATCTATCCGCTCACTCCCGGCGGTGGCGGCGGCCGCACCAGCATAGTCACATCGCAGCGCCAGCGGTTCATTGACACTGTGGTTCGGCCATTCGTGGACGTATCAAAAGGCTTTCGGGAAACGGTGTTCGCCTGGGAAGCGATCAACGAGCCGTACTGGAACGTAATGTCCGGTTTCGGCCTGAGTCGGCCACATACATCGGACTCCGGCCCGGATGTGGACAAGGCGGTGATGGCCACGTTCATCGCTGACATCCTGAAGATCTTCCAGGAAGGTGGTTTCGAATCTACCGTCGGGCACCGCTTTCTTGAAGATGTGACGGAAAGCGTATTGCCGATCGGCAGCAAACCCCAGTTTCACTACTATGCGCTGAGTCCGAGCATGCCAAACCTAGGGGGCATCTATCGTTCCGATCCCGAGGTCATTCCTGCGTTCGAATCAACCAAGCCGAGGTTCGTCGGCGAGATTGCCACCTCCGTGGATCGCCTGTGGCCGGAGTGCCATGGTGCGGACAACACGGTTGCAAACGCTGCGTTCGAGCGGCTAGCGGTCCTGGCCAAGAAGGGCTACAAGCTCGCCTTCGTCTGGCCAGACCGGAATGACGAAGCCGCCGCGCAACATGACGTCATCAAACTGTCGGCCGATGCGCAGGCGTCGGTCAAGCGATTCACCACCGGCTTGTTCCCCAACGGCGTACCTCCCTGACAGAAAGTGGCGATACGTTGGCGGACACCTCATTCAACAGCCGTGCACCGCGCGCAGCTTGTTCTGTGTCGCCGGGCCGCAGACGCCGTCGACAGCAAGTTTGTTGTCGCACTGGAATTCTTCCACCGCTGACTTGAAGGTGCGATCCGCCTCGGCGGCATCCACCCCTTCCACCGGCGAGGCGGCATAGGCCAGATTGTCCAGGCGTTGACGCTGGCCGGAAATTTCATCGATCGGATCGAGATAGCCAATCTGTAGCGGGATCATCACGTCGTCGATCGGCGTCTTGCTGTTGCGGGCGATCAGTTGCACGTTTTCGGCCTTGGCCGAAATATCGTGTTGCAGCTTGCCATTGCCGTCGGTGGTGAGCTTGGCGGTGTCGCCCTCGATAGTGACGTCGCAAGCCACGTTCGCCAAAGGTTTGTTGAAGGCACGCTCGAGCACGACAATCAATTTCAGCGGGTTGCGTTTCACCTTGAATTTGGCGCGCTGGTCCGCGGGTCTGGATTCATCCTTGGTCTGCTTGTCCGGGATGAACAGCTGGTCGCCCGGGTAGAGAACATTCGGATTCTTGCGCTGACTCTTCAACGCGGCGTTGTTCGGATCATTCCAGATCGTGTTCCAATCGGCGAAACCGAAACTGGAGGCTATCTTCGCCAGGTAGTCCCCCTGCTTGACCGTATAGTTCATCGCATGAACCTCAACTCCGTGCCTTGGCCATGTCGAGCACTTCGACGCGCTCAAGAATCGTGCTCACGCCCCGCGCGTAGCGCAATTTCCAGTAGAACATGGCCCAGCTGCCGTGCCCGCTGATGATCTGCTCGCCGCCGGCCGCAAGTAACGCACCCAGGCCATTTTTCGCCAGGATGCCGGCCAAACCAATCGACAGCGCGTAGGCGGAACCGTGGTGGTAGATGATCTGCCATTGGCCGCCATCGATGGCGAACTTGGCGTTGGGTATCACCTCGGCCTGATAGACAAACTCATGACTGTTGACGAGGTTGATGGTGACCTTCTGGTTTGGTGGTAGCAGCGGCGCACCGATGCGGGCATACGGCGTGAATCCGTCCCAGCCCCAGATATGCCTGGGTTGCGCGAACGAGCCATTGCCCCAGCGTGTATGCGTGTGCAGGCAATCGTGGATGCAGAACGGTGCCATGGCGATATTCACCAGCGTCGTGTCGTTCGGGAAACTGGCGCGGGTCGAGGCGGGCGCATTCATTTTCGGCGCGAGATGCAGGTTGTCGAATTCACCCTGACCCTCGAGCTTTTCGAAATCAATGAGATCGACGTAGGTACGATCCTGGATCTTCATCGGCGGGACATCAGTGAACACGCGGTTGCCAACTACCGCGCCGGTGATGCTGCGTCTGCCCTTGGCGGGGTCGGTCATCACGAACGCGCCGGGGGTCGGATCGGTCCAGTAGTGACTGAAAGTTTCCCGCCAGGTAATCGGGATGCCGCTGGTGTTGTTCAAGTCGGCAAAGAAGATGGCGCCGATGTCTTTCGTCATCTCCTCGCCATTCATTTTCTGGTGTCCCGGTGGCAGGCTGGCCGGGCGCTTGATACGTACCTTGCCGACGATTTTGTCCAGCTTCTGGTTGGCCATCACCTGGATCAACGGATAGAGTCGCCCCGCACCAAGTACGCCACCTGGCTCGAAATCGTTCCGCTCCATGCAAGTCACCAAACTGACTACGACCACGACATACAGGTTCGATAGCGCGATCGTGCAGATCGTGCCCACCTCAGCATCCACCGGCAGATGCGAGGAGACGGGTTCGGGCATGAAGTTCCCAGATTCATAGATCTTCTGATCCACCGTCTGCGGTGTGCCGGAAGTAGCCGGCGGCCCCAGGTCGTAGCAGAAGACATTCTGGAAGCTCTTGTCAAGATTCGCTTCCAGCTGCCAGAAACCGGTGCTCGCGGCTGGCACGATGCCTCCGTCAAGGTATTCGCTAAGGACCATGAACTGAGTGGTCAGCGGCAGGTTTACCGTATTGCCACGCACGTCGATATCGACCGGGCCCCAGTCGATCGAATCGCACACGGTCATTTCCATGAAGCTCATGCTGTTGACCTTGCAGGTCAGCTCGCTGATGTGGTCGAGCTGCGCCGAATTGGTCAGGAAGTCCTGTTTGAAGTGCCAGATCTCCTTGTTCTCGTCATGGCTATCCTTGGCCGGATCGGCAGCGGGCATCGGCTGCGCCACGCCGACGCCAGTGGGCTTTGAGCCGTTGCCCATGCGCAACAGCGTGCCGCTGTTGAGAATGTCGTCAAGGCTGGGCATGAGTTTGAAGTGGTGTGCGTTCGACAGAAGAAACCGCGTCGGTTTCCGGTGTGACGATCTTGCTGACGCTGTAAATCGTGCCCGGATGACCCATGACCAGTACTTCGCCGTTGTCGTCGGCGGTATAGGCCCGGCTGCTGCCACCCGGGCTGCGGATCACCACTTGTGCGCCTTTCAGTGGCGTGCGATCGAATTCGCTGACGAAGCGGAAGATCAGCGGTTCCGGTGCTTTTTCGCAGGGCGAGGCGTTGACCATCCGGTCGTAGAACCGGCAGGCGAAAGTGTCTCGGGTCTTGCCGTACAGGCGCGACTCGCTTGGCGATTGCGTACCCCTGCGCTTTTCGCCGTCAGACCAGAACCGCGCATGGCATCCGCTCGCGCCTTCACTGGCCCGCGGACATGGCCAGCGGGCGGTATCGATCACCGAACCTTTCTCGAACAGCAACATCAACACGCGACGGTTGGGCGCGTTGGCGGCGTTGCGCACACCTTCTTCACCTGCGTCGTATTCAGCGGACAGTACGATCAGCGGATTGAATTCACCGCAGCCTTGGTAGTCGCCCTTGCCACCGCTGTCCTTGCCGCCGCCGAGAAAGTCCGATTTATGCAAGGTCAACGTGCCGCACAGCTTGTCCATGTAGCGTTTGTACAGCTGCTGCCGTTTGCCGACGTCGTGTTGATACGGCGTCACCGGGTCAGCGTGGCTGGAACCGCTGCCCTTGTCACCGGCCCCGGGACCGTCGGCGGTGTCGAGCATCATGCGCAACGCCCGGTCGCCCCAGTGGTCGCTGCCTTCCGGCTGCGAATAAAGTTTTTCCCACAGCTCGACACGCCGCGTGAGGATGGCGTAGATCGCGGTTACGCGCCGGCCGCTGAGCGTCTTGTTGTAGTTATCCCTGCCGACTGGATCAGCGTGGCCAAAGAGGGTGAGCGGACTGCCCTCGTGCTGCCTCATCAACGCCAGAAGCAGCTTCATTTCGTCTTGCAGGCCGGGACGCACGAACGACGAAGCGAACTCGAAGCGGACATCGTCCACGCGCATGCACGCAATTGGTCGCAGCTGCGCCACGATCCGGTTGGAGTCGGCTTCGGCCGTGCTGGCGACTTTCGGCACGGTGGTTGTCGCGGGCGTGTGATGGGCCGCAACGCCGCCGTCACTGCCTTGGGGAGCGCTGTCAGCCATGTGCCGACCTCGCGTTGATAACGCTCACGCTCATGCCGGTTTCCATGCCTCTTTCTCCATACCCGGAAAGGTCACCTTGCATTGGCCCGGATCGATGTTGGTGACCATGAACATTCCCTTCTCGTCCGTGGTGCCTTCAGCCACAGTGCTGCCATCCGGCAGAGTTACACGGACTTTCTCGCCAGGCACCGGCTTGCCGGCATCGTCGACCAGCTCGACCTCGATGTAATGGCGTTTGTTCTTGTTGCCAGGATCGCTGGCGTCGTGGGCGTGGGCGTCGGAGGCCGCCGAACCACGTGGCCGCGAGCCGGCCAGTGGCGACACTTCCATTTTCTCGCCTGGCTTGGCCTTGTCGGCAACTGCAGCGGCAGTGACTGCCGAGGGCGACACTAGCGAGGCTGCCGAACCGCTGCCCGCTGCGCCACCGCTGTTGATCATCACCATCGGCGTGCCGACCATGGTGATCCCCGAGCTGGAGATCATGATGAAATTGCTGCCAACTTTCAGGGTTAGCGCAACACCGGCCTCGAGCACCAGGTTCGAGCCGGCTTTGAGATAGTAGTCACTCTCGACCTGCTCGCTGTGCGACTTGAAGGACTCGCCCACGCCTCCGCTGACCTTCAGCG
>JBDTKM010000013.1:0-6041 GCA_039935315.1 Rhodanobacter sp.
GACCGCACATCGATCAATGCCTGGGAGGATGAGGATTTCGTCGCGGCGGTTGAAGCTACCAAGCGCAAGAAGTTGATTATGGTGGCGCTTTGGACCGAGGTGTGCCTCGTGTTTCCCGTGCTCGATGCGCTGCAAGCAGGGTTCGAGGTCTATCCCGTGGTTGACGCTGTTGGTGGGACTTCAGAAGAAGCTCATCGTGCGGGGCTCGATCGCATCGTTCAAGCCGGAGCGCAACCCGTAAGTTGGATTCAACTTGCGTGTGAACTGCAGAGGGATTGGCTCAGAAAGGAGACGGCAGCGGGGTTCGCTGAAATTGTTTTCGCTGAGGTCGGCCACTGATTCCAGCGTCGAATGGGGCTGCGCAGCTACTTGAGATTCCCGAAAGCGGAGCGGTCGTGCGTTGTGCGCGACTCGCCGCTGCGAGTCGTCTCGGTGGTTGCGCTTGGTCGATCAAATCTTGGGCGCACCAGTTTGCCACTCACTATTGGAGAAAGTCATGGATCTTGATTTGAATGACAAGTTGGTACTTGTCAGTGGCAGCACAGCGGGCATTGGATTGGCCATCGCGACAACGTTTGCCCGCGAAGGCGCTCGGGTAATCGTCAATGGTCGTACACCGGCATCGGTAAATGAAGCAGTCCGATCGATTACTTTCGAAACAGGTGCTGAAGTACTGGGTTTTGCGGGTGATCTCAGTGAGCCGGATGCGGCGAAGGCACTGGCCGCCAAATATCCGGATGTCGAGATTCTGGTGAACAGTCTTGGCATCTTCGAGCCGAAGGCGTTCGAGGATATTGTCGACGCCGACTGGCTTCATTTTTTCGACGTCAATGTGCTCAGCGGCATACGCCTTGCGCAACTATTTCTCCCATCCATGCGGCGTGCCAACTGGGGCCGCATCATCTTCATCTCCAGCGAAAGCGCGGTGCAGATTCCGGCCGAAATGATTCATTACGGGATGACCAAGACGGCGCAGTTGGCTGTATCGCGCGGTCTGGCTGAAGTGGTGGCGGGTACGGGAATCACGGTAAACAGCATTCTGCCCGGGCCGACAAAGTCACGTGGCGTCGTCGATTTCGTCAGCGCGCTCCCGGGCGCGGAAGGCAAGTCGTTTGAAGAGTTCGAAAAAGACTTCTTCGAGCACGTACGGCCCACGTCGCTGATCAAGCGTTTCGCGACACCACAGGAAGTTGCATCCCTGGTTGTCTACGTTGCCAGCCCGCTCGCGTCAGCGACGACGGGAGCAGCCCTGCGCGTGGATGGCGGCGTCATCAAGAGCGCGTTCTAGCTTGTCACTGTTTCGAACATCACATCATCAGGGAGACACAGTCATGAAACATGCAACGCGATGGTCCCGCTACCTGTCTGGGTTTCTCGTCGTCCTTATTGCCTCGCTTGGTCCAGCCTATGCTGCGCCGAACGCTGGCGCAGGATCCGCGACGCGGGCAGCACGGTCGAGCAGCACCACGATTGAGCGTCACGACGCGGTCGTCAACGGGGTAAAGATTCACTACATGAAGGCGGGCAGCGGCCCGGTGATTGTCCTGCTTCATGGATACGCTGAAACCAGCCACATGTGGTTGCCGCTGATTCCCGTTCTGGCAAAGAACCACACCGTGATTGCGCCTGATCTGCGCGGGGAAGGCGAATCCGGCAAGCCGAAAGGCGGTTACGACAAGAAGAACATGGCCACGGATATTTACGCGCTTGTTCAATCGCTGGGTTACAAACATGTCCAGGTGGTCGGTCACGATGTTGGCTTGATGGTGGCCTATGCTTACGCCGCCATGCATCCATCCGAAACCGACAGTGTCGTGCTGATGGATGCTTTTCTGCCGGGCATTGGCGACTGGAAGACGGTGTGGCTTGCTCCGAGCCTCTGGCACTTCCACTTCTTTGGCGAGACGGCGATCAAGCTGGTGAAGGGGCGCGAGCGGATCTATCTCGATCACTTCTGGAACGGGTTCGCTGCCGACAAGAATCACACCATCTCCGAGGCGGACAAGGCGTTCTACACCAAGGCTTATTCACAGCCAGGTGCGATGGCCGCGGGCTTCGAATACTTCAAGGCATTTCCGCAGGATGCGAAAGACTTCGAAGAACTCTCGAAGAACAAGCTGAGCATGCCGATGCTGGTACTCAGTGGTGAAAAGGCGGGCGGATCCTTCCTCATTGATCAAGCCAGGCTGGCTGCGACCAACGTCGATGGAGTCGTCGTCAAGGGCTCCGGTCACTGGCTGATGGAAGAGGCGCCCGCACAGGTCATTCCGCTGCTGACCAACTTTCTGAATCAAAACACCAAACAGTAAGACGACCAGGCCACTTGTGTTGCAGGTGGCCTGGTTCGGCCGATAGCGCGCTCGCTGCCAACTTTGACGAAGGAATGACTCATGACACGTACCTGGCTGTCCCTTTCCATCACGGTGCTGGCTCTCGCCACAGCGCTTCATGTCGACGCTCGACCGATGCCGCCGCAACAGCGATTGAACCCTGCGGAAATTGATGCGGCGGTGCGCTCGGGTGCGGGCGCCGGAAGCTCCGGTGTATCGGGGATTCAGACCATCATGCTCAAAGGCGATGCGGCGAAGCCGGGCGTCTACATGATTCGGTTGATTGTCCCCGCACATACCAGGATCATGCCTCACGATCACCCTGATGATCGGGTCGCAACCGTCGTCTCGGGAACGTGGTTCTTTGGCTACGGCGATCGCTTCAACGCCAAGGCGCTGAAGGCACTTCCGCCGGGAAGCTTCTACACCGAGCCGCCACGGCAACCCCATTTTGCGCAGACCGGCGATAGCGCCGTGATTGTCGACATATCGGGATACGGACCGACGGGAACCCATTACGAAGATTCCCGGAATGCCCCTGTCTCCACTGGGCGCGCGGCACGCGTGGTGCCGAATGGCGCCGTTACGGGTCGTGCCAAGGTGGTTTCGGGGTCTGCTATTGATCGCAGCGTGACGCCGTGAACGCGCCGCGGCTTGAGCAGGTTCCCTCGCCGGAAGTCGGGGCCGATACGTCTCTTGCCGATTGGAATGCGGCTGATTCTTTCGGGAGGGATTCTGCAAGCTGCCCGGATGAGCGCGGTAAGCAGCTATCGGACGACCAGGTCGTGCACGTCACGACGTGTGGCTCGGGTGCAACGATCGTCCATGAGCAACAGCGACGCCGTGGTGGGAGCTGCGACACGAGCTCCTTGCATCTGGTTGCATCGGAACTCGCCGACCGGGGGTTCGCCAAAAGTGCGACACCCGATAGCGTGCACAAAGTGGGCGAGAACTCGAGGGAGGAAATGCATCGCCAGTTGAGCGGAATGCTTCTCTCCGCGGTTGGTAACGGTGATCAGGGAAATGAGCTCTTCGTAGACTATCTGGCGCTGGCCCTGCGAGCTCTGGCCGTTGGGTCAGTGGACCGCAACTCGCGCGGGGGCCTCGCTTCGTGGCAAGAGCGCAAGGCAAAACTTCTGATGAGCAAACGGCTCGATGAATCGGTTCCCATGCAACAGATCGCGACGGCCTGCGGTATCTCGATGGCGCACTTTGCGCGGGCATTCAAGCAGTCGACCGGCTTGCCACCGCATCGATGGTTGATGGAGCGCAGGCTGGAACAGGCCAAGTCACTGCTGCTGCGCTCGGATCTTCCCCTGATCGAGATCGCCCATACCTGCGGCTTCGCCGGACAAAGCCACTTCACCCGCATATTCACCAAACGCGTGGGCACCAGTCCGGGTGTCTGGCGCCGAAAGCTCGGTCGAGCTACAGCCCGACCACCTGCTGCTGCGATGCACGAAGAGTTTCGTGACCGTCATGCAACCCATCCGGCCAGACTGTTGGCGGACTGCGAGCTGAGTCCACGTCGCAGCCAACGAGCCTAGCTCTTCACCACCATCCCCTTGAATTTAGGAGTCAACTTCATGGCAAACGTACTGGTTCTTTACTATTCGGCATACGGTCACATCGAGACCATGGCAGAAGCCATCGCGGAAGGTGCTCGAAGCACCGGCGCGAGCGTGGATATCAAGCGGGTGCCCGAGCTGGTTACGGACGACGTCGCGCGGGCGTCTCATTTCAAAATGTCGCAATCTGCGCCGATCGCGACCATTGACGAATTGGCCAATTACGACGCCATCGTCATTGGCACCGGCACACGTTTTGGCCGCATGTCTTCGCAGATGGCCAGTTTTCTCGACCAGGCTGGCGGGCTCTGGATGCGGGGTGCCTTGCACGGAAAAGTCGGCGCCGCATTCACCTCCTCGGCGACACAGCACGGCGGACAGGAGATGACCCTCTTCTCCATGATCACCAACCTGCTGCATTTTGGCATGGTGATCGTCGGCCTCGACTACGGTCACCAGGGACAGATGACACTGGCCGAGATCACCGGAGGCTCACCGTACGGCGCAAGCACGATTGCCGGGGGTGACGGGTCGCGGCAACCCAGCAAGAACGAACTCGACGGCGCGTACTACCAGGGCAGGGTGGTGGCAGAGACGGCTGCGCGACTGTCGGCACGGTGACCCGGGCTCGGCTGGAGCCACTTTTTTTGCGGTTGAAGGGTGAATGTCATGAATCGTTTTGAAGGTAAATCTGTCCTGGTCACCGGCGGCAATAGTGGCATCGGTCTGGCGACTGCCAAGGCCTTCGCGAACGAAGGTGCGCGCGTGGTCATCACCGGGCGCGATCTGGTGGGTTTGGAAGAGGCCAGACTTGGCTTGGGGCCCGAGGCGATTGCCCTGCGCAACAACGTGTCTTCGATCGCGGCAGCCAAGGAGTTGGCCATCGCGCTGGGTAGCCAGAACGTCAAGCTCGATGCCGTGTTCGTCAATGCCGGCGTGGCCAAGTTTGGTCCCTTCCCGGATGTCGACGAGGCCGTTTGGGATCTGGTCTTCGACACCAACGTCAAGGGTGCCTACTTCCAGATCCAGGCACTGCTTCCGTTACTCAATCCCGGTGCATCCATCGTGATCAACGGCTCGATCAATGCCCGCATCGGCATGCCGAATTCATCGGTCTATTCGGCCAGCAAAGCGGCGGTGATCTCGTTGGCCAAAACACTCTCAGCCGAACTCCTGCCTCGCGGTGTACGCGTCAATGTCGTGAGCCCGGGCCCGGTCAGTACGCCCATCTATCGGAAGTTCGGCATGGATGAGGCGACACTGGATGCGACGGCTGCCCAGATTCTGACGAATATTCCGTTGGGAAGGTTTGGCACACCCGAAGAAATCGCTGCAACAGTGCTGCACATGTCGTCGAGCGAATCGGCCTATATGGTTGGCACCGAAGTCATCGTTGACGGCGGCATGAGCCAGCTTTGACGCGTAGAGAGCCCGGACCGGTTTTGCGGTCCGGGCTTGTCTTCGTGCGGTGCGCGGCCAAATGCATGCAGGCCAGCTTCAGTCGAATACGCACGCAGATCTCGCTCGCGATCAGCCTTTGGTCCGAACAACGAACTTTTCGAAGGCAGCGAGTTGCAGCCCCACGATGTGCCGAGTGCCTGCATCGACAAGATCCAGGCTTTCTTCATCGAACTTCGTGTGCGCAAGGCCGACGAATATTTCGGGGGTGCCGAACACTTGTGCCTTGAGCGACGTCAGTATCATGCGCAAGTGATATTGCATGCGCGAACCGCCAAGTGGTCCGGCGCTCGCCGATTGAATGGCGACAGGCTTTTCTGCGAAGGGCTGCTGGTCGATCTTCGATAGCCAGTCGATCGCGTTCTTGAGTGCCCCTGGAATGCTCCAGTTGTACTCGGGTGTAATGATGATCACGCCATCCGCCGTCCGGATGGCGTCTGCCAAGGCCACCGCCGCTGCGGGGAAACCCGAGCGATCTTGCAGATCGGCGTTGTACATCGGAAGAGCGCTGTACGACGGTGCTTCGGTCAGCTTCATGTCGGTCGGCGCCAGTTCCGGCAAGGCACGCATCAGCGCAGCGTTGTACGAGCCTGTGCGGAGGCTGCCGCATATGGAAAGTATGTGCGTTGTCATGGTGTGTTCTCGAGGTAAGGCCGATAGCGTTGACAGGGGGTCGGAATGCAAT
>JBDTKM010000014.1:0-10255 GCA_039935315.1 Rhodanobacter sp.
CGGCCGATTTCGCCGGCGCACGCTGGGTACTGCGCGAGCCTGGCTCGGCCACCCGCGCCACCAGCGAGCGCGCGCTGGCGCAATTGCCTCCCGGCGAGACCGTTCTGGAACTCGACCAGATCGAGGCCATCAAGCAGGTGGTGGTAGCAGGGCTGGGGATCGCCTGTCTGCCCGCGGTGGCGATCACCGATGCCGTCGCCGCCGGTCACCTGAAAGCGCTGAATACGCCCTTCCTCGATTTGCGCCGCACACTTTCGCTGCTGCTGCACCGCAGGAAATACAGTGGCGCCTTGCTGGACGCGTTTCTGGAGAGTGCCGGCTTCGACCGTTGACGCGTGGTGAGTACTTTTCGCGTACGCGCTATCGATCGTGTGACACGTGGATGAGCGTTGGTGCGGTAGCTGGACGAAGCGTGGTGCGACTTTCTGCTGCTCAAGAACTCCGCGTCAGCTTGAATACCCGGGTCACAATGAACCTGGAGTACCCCTTTGGTGGTCGGTTTTCATCCGGCGCCACAGCCGCCATCCTTCCATGGCGCCACGTCGAACTTGCTCTGATGAGGCTTCATCGGTGAGTCGGCCGGTGGTGGCGACGGATCTGGCCCCGACGGGGAACCGGCCAACATGGCGCAACGGGGTGCCGTCAGGAGCTGCTCGTTAGAAAGAGATGCTGCATCTGGACGGCCGCGCAAGTGGCGGGAACAAGGCACACCAGAACGGCAAAAGAGTATTTCCGGAACTTCGTGGCTCCTCCTTCGCGGCCTGACAAGGTGCTGCTCATCGACTCAGACCTGATCGTTCAGAAGGCCGGACGCTCTTCTGGCCTGCAGTCGTCAATGGCGGTACCCACGATTCCAGTTCCGTCACCGCAACGTACCCGTACGGGCCGCCGCTGTTGCTGAAGACGACCCGAATTTTCGTGGTGAACAACGGCATCTTCAAGGTAACCCGGTTAACCTGGTCGAGCGCCGGTTTCACGGGTATGTGCTTCTGCTCTGGAGCATCGCTCCATGCGCTGCCAGTCCAATACTGCAGCGTGCAGGATTTCGGTTCCTTGAAATTGCCGCCCGCGCCATCCAGGTAAATGCGCACGTCTTGCACGCGGGTCGACTGGCCAAAATCGACCCCCAGCCAGTCATCGCGATGACCAGAGCGAAAATCCGTCCAGCGACTAGCGGGGCGGAACTGATCGTAAAGCACCTGCCCGTCAATCGCCTGTCTTGGGCTGCCTTGGGGCCCGTAGTACGAGGCGATCGCCTTGGGATACTCATCTCCAGAGAGGTTGGCCGCTGCGTTGAACCATGGCGCCGCGACATCAGTCGCAAACTTGCGGGTCGCAGCCATTTTGACCGTAATCGTCTGCAGCTTCGTGGTGTGTGCAATCGGCTTGCCATCCTGATAGACGGTCAGACCGGTCCCGTGGTGATAGTGCTCGCCGGTGCGGTCCCAGAGAATCGTAATATTGTGTCCATGGTATGGGACGTTCTCCAGGCAGAAGTACTTCCAGAACGTGGGCACAAGCGGATCGATCACGAGCGTCCGCCCGAGTCGTGGCCGCAGACCGATCAAGCCCGCTATGACGATGTCGTTGAACGTCGAATGAAAGTAGTGCTCGCTGTGGTCTTCGGCATCGTAAATCCATCGGCCCGTGTCCGGGTCGGCAGCTTCCGCCACCCACGGGTGGCCGTTCTTGAACTGGGTCGCCGCATAGGTGTGTAGCAGCGCGTCGAAGTTGGCGACGGTGACGATGTCCTGGCGGTAGTCGCGAAGCAAGTTGGCCATGCCGGTCAGCGTCTGTGCGGTCGCGAATGGCCAACTCGGGCCATTCCAATGACAGCAGCCGCCATCCCATCCGCGTGGGTCGTCGGCCTTGTCCATGAACCAGTGACTGCGGCGCTCGGTAGTGGTGGGTCCGTATGGGGCGGCAAACCCTTGCGGATCGGTCAGCTGCCGCCAGGCGATTGACTGCGCCGGTCCAGGGATGTCGAAGTACCAGGGAATGTACCCGACCTCTTCGCGGGTATCGAGCCGCTTATGCTCCGGATTTCCCGGATCGATGATGTCGTAGAAAAAATGTCGTTCGGGATCCCACAGCCATTTGATGATGTTCTCCCGCAACGCGTTTGCCTTGGCCAGGAAGTTCGACGCAGTCGCCGTATCTCCGACGCGGCGCGCAACTTCACTGATGGCCATCGCGTTGCCGTACTGGTACGAATTGAGCGTCGGCCGATACGTTGGTACGCCGGCAAACGGGTTGCTGCTCTCCAGCGACGCCGGCTCGAATTCCATCGCGTCCCTGGCCGGCGTGGACCAGTAGAGGCCCATCTTTGCGTCGAACTGCTTGTTCCACCCGTCATACTGGACGATGAGTTTCGGCAGCAGTGTCTGGGCGAAGTCCAGGTCGCCACCCACCTTGGCTCGCGCAAGAACGGCGTCGGCAAGCCAGTCCGCGCTGAAATGATGGGCGAACTTGACGCCCGACCCGGTGAGCCAGAATTTCTCGTAATCGTTCATGTACCGCTGATCACGCAGCCACCGATCCTCATGAATATGGTGGCCGGAAGCATCGTTGAGACTGTTGAATATGTTGCCCCAACCGACCGGCGGGATGAACTCGGTGCTGATATAGCCATCCTTGCCGGTATTCCTGAGGTTCCGTTTGACCACGCTCCAGCGGTAGTAATACACCGCCTCGATGGTCTTGTCCGGAACGTCGAGGAATGGAATGTTCGCCTTGTACCAATCCAGGTCGGACGCATACCAGCCAGGGTCATTGAGCGTTGCCTTGGACAACAATTTGTCGTGATCGAGGATGTGCGTTCCGGGCCCGATCTCGGGGTACAGCGGTGGCAACGACTGCGCCCGCGCAGTGCCGGGAGACAGCCCGATCAACAGGAACAGACCCAGCGACGGCCCCATCCTCGCGGCTAGCTGGCCAAGCCATAGTGACAATGCAGCGCGGCGGCTGGTCATCGATGATCTCCTGCAGGAAGCAGTACCCGCGGTGCCGCTTGTCTGGCCAGCTCGCACACTGCCGCCGGTGAACGAAGGAGCGGATGGCGAGCTGACCCCCATTGGAGAGCCTGTGCCCTCACGTTCAAGGCACCGCATCCTGGTGGACACGGGAGCCCAAATCGGCGACGAAGCAGAGGGAGCGTGCCGGGTCAACATCGGTTTTCGTAACATCAACTCGGCACGAACTCTTCGCTAAACCGCCGCCCGTGTCGTCGCTTCCATCCTTCGTGTGCGCACCGTTTGACAGCGTGATGCACATGCCCGGTGCCTGCAGAAGCGGGAGCCTGCAGACGCCGCGACAGTGCACTTGTCACAGTCAGAGCGATACGCTGGCGCGCACCCAGTAATAACGACCGAGCAGGTCGTAGGTGTAGGCGTCGGTGTTCGAATTGCTGCCCCACTGGTAGAACATCGGCGGCTGTTTGTCGGCGATGTTGTCGACCCCGACGGACAAGGTCGTGTGGTACTTGTTGAAGTCGTAGCTGGCGGAGAGATTGTTGTAGGCATAGGCACCAATCCGGTGTACCACGCCACCGATAGCTCCGTCCGCCGAATAACTCTGCGACGGGTCGGCGCTGCCCACCTTGGTGCGGCCGACGTAGCGCAACGCCCAGTTGGCGCTCCATGGCCCGCGACTCCAGTTCAGCGTGCCCAGGCCGCGCCAGCGCGGAAATTCGCCATAGGCCGGGCAGAAGGAGCCGGCGCAGTGCACGATGGCCACGCTGGCATCGCCCGGCACGGGGTCGACATTGTAACGTGCCATGTAGGTGCCGTTGAGACTCGCGGTGAACTTGCCATAGCGGTTCGTCTTGAAGCTGTACTGGACACTGCCGTCGACGCCTTTGGTCGAGGTCTGGCCCAGGTTCACTGTCGGCAAGGCAATGTAGCTGATCTGCCCGTTGCCGCCCCGATGGATCAGGCCGCACAGCTTGTTGCTGGTGTAGCACTCGTTCAGGATCGTGGTCGGATCGAGCCCGTCGACAATGGTGTCAGTGAGATTGATGCGCCAGACGTCGGCACTGAACGACAGTCCGTGCAGCCAGTGCGGGTCGTAGACCAGGCCGAAGTCGAACGACTTGCCGTGCTCGGGCTGGAGTGCGTAGCCGGCGGGCACCGAGCCGGAACTCTTGACCCCAAGCTGCGGATTGAGCTGCTGGAAGCTGCCGTCAGTGGGAACGTTGGCGCAGGCCTGCGGGTGGCCGCCGGTGTAGCCGTCGCAGATGTCGGTGGCGGCCAGCGCGCCGCCACTGGTGCCGGCATACAGCTCGCTGATGTTGGGTGCGCGAAACACCTGGGACACCGTGCCGCGCAGAAGCAGGTCGGCGATCGGGCGCCATTCCACCGCCACCTTGCTGTTGGTGGTGCTGCCCGACAGGCTGTAGTCGGAGTAGCGCGAACCGATGTCGATGTTGAGCGAGTGGAAGAACGGCTGGTTGGCGAGGATCGGGATCAGTGTCTCGGCGTAGACTTCCTTGACGTTGAAGCCGCCGTTCAGCACGGTGCCGCAACTCTCCACCACGCCGCACAGCCCCGCGTAGTCGCCCGAGGAGATCCCGGTGGCGATCGGCGTGTCGGTGCCATCGTTCAGCGATTCCTTGCGGTAGGACAGGCCTGCGGCCAGGCTCACCGGGCCGGCCGGCAGGTCGAACAGCTCACCGTTGGCGCTGGCCTCGAACTGCTTCATGGTGTAATCGTTGTAGTAGAGCGGACTGATGGTGATTTTCTTCAACGCCGCCACCGTCTTCGGGTCGTTGATGTTGAACAGATTGATCGGCGTGCAATTGCTGATCGGCGCGGACGGGGTGCCGCAGGTGACGCCGCCGGTGCCGCTGTCCAGGAAGGACGGCCCCACCCCCTGCTGCAATTCCGCGTAGTTCAGGAAACCGTTGCTCTGGATGTTGTTTCTAACCTTGCCGTAGTTGACGTCCGCATTCCATTGCCAGCTGCTCTCGCCGACGCTGCCGCGCAGGCCGGCGGTGAATTGCAGGTCGTAGGTCAGGTTGGCGATGTCGCGGTTGCCCAGTGAGGTCAGTCGCGTGTTGAAGTCGTTCGCGCTCTGGCCGGTGGTGCGATCGGTGCCGAAGTCGACTCCGAACGGGTTGTAGTAGTTATTTCTGGAGACGAAGAAATCATCGGCGTTGGCGACGATCGGCACCGGCGCGATGATCTGGGCCGACGCGGTCTTGGTGTAGAAAATGTTGGTATAGGCGTCGACGTTGGGAGTGATCTTGAAATCGCCGACCAGCGACAGGTTGGTACGTTTCTGTGGGGTCTCGATCAGATTGTAGGGCTGGTAGTTGTACGAGTCCGCCGGGCCGAACTTGTGGTAGTCCGACAATGAGGTGATGCCGCTGACGCCTTTATTCAGTGTGACGTAGGTGCCGTCTGCACTCTGGATGAGGCCGGTTGGCACAGTGGACGAACCCAGTTTGATCACCTGGCCGCCGCGCAGTGCCAGTGCGTTCTGCGAGTAGGAGCGAGCGCTGGCCGTGATGCCGTTCACGCTCTGCTGGGTGGCGCCGACGATCAGGTTGTAGCGGTCACCGGACAGGCCGGCCAGCACGCCGAAATTGCGCCGGTTGCCGTCCCCATGCGAGCTTACGCCGTAATCGCCGCTCAGCTGCACGCCCTGGTAATGGCTCTTCAGTATGAAGTTGACCACGCCGCCGATGGCATCCGAGCCGTAGACCGAGGAGGCGCCGTCGCTGAGCACTTCGATGCGATCGATCATGTTGGCCGGAATGCTGTTGACGTCGTTGTAGGCAAGCCGGCGACCGTTGACCAGCACCAGGGTGCGATTGTCGCCCAGACCGCGTAGCGAGATGGTCGAGGCGCCGGTACCGCCGCCGTTGTCGATCGTCGGGTTGGTGGCGTTGCCGGCGACGGCGGGCAGTTGCTGTAGCAGGTCGCCCAAGGTCGGCTTGCCGCTGGCCTCGATCTGGCTGCTGTCGATGGTAATCACCGGGTTTGATGTTTCGAGATCGACGCGGCGGATCAACGAGCCGGTGACGGTGACGGCGGCCATGTTCTTGGCTTTGGCTATGGCAGGCGCGGTGGTGGTGCTGTCCGGAGCTGCGCCGGGGGTTTCCTGCGCGTGCAGGGCGAGGCTTCCCAACAGGCTCAGCGCCAGCCCAGCGCGGACGGCGTGCGCAATCATCGTGGGGCGTTGGTGGGGTGTTTGACGATGCTGGTGGCTGACGGATTTCATGACGTGATGTCCTCGCGCGGCTTTGCCGTGTGATTGATGGATGGTGGTGTGAGCGGTGGGTGACGCAGGAGCGGCGGGTACTGGTGGTGGCGCTGTTGCATCCGCACGTGTCCGTTGTCGCGCTGGATGCCGATGTTGTGGGCACGTCCTCCCCGGAGGCGGAAGTCCACCCCGGTCGGTCGTGTCATGTGGACGTCCATCGCAGTGGCGAGGGCCGGCTCGCGCTCAGCCGAAGCCGGTCGCGTCGGATTCGTTTTGCCAATACACCGCGTAGCGCTCTGCGTGAATCCGGTTCAGTGGCGCGACGGCAACGGTGCCTTGGCTGGTGGTAGCTTCGAAGCGCAACTCGTCCGTCGACAGCACGCGCATCCAGCCAGTGTCCTCCGGCTTGTCTGCGTTGATCCGCGGGGCCGGTTGCGGTTTGGGTTCGGGGCTGGGTGCCGCCAACATGTCGGCGTATTGCATGGCATGGGTGAGTCCCTGACCGCCCAGCCGCGCGGCCAGCACCAGTGGTCCATAAAGCACGGCACGCAGGCTGTCTTCGCCGGGCAGCGCCGCGCTGCGCAGGGTCATCGGCAGCTCCAGTTCAATGCGGTCGCCGTCGTGCCATTCGCGACGCAGCGTGAGATAGCTGCCAGGGGAGGCGAATTCCTCGAGTGCCTTGCCGTTCAGATGCACCGCGGCATCCGGGCCGATCCATTCGGGGATGCGCAGGTTGAGCGCCATCGTGGTCGGCTTGCCGAGCTTGAGCGTAAAGCGTGTCCGCGGCTCGCGCGGAAAAGTTGTCTCCTGGCGCAACGTGAGTTGCTGCTGCGGCCAGCTCAGCTCGGAGGGGATGAACAGGTTGACGTAAAGATCCTGTCCTTCGTGGAAATAGATGTTCTCGTTGAAGCGTGCGAACTCTTCCGCACCGGTGCCGGTACAGCACCAGAATGAGTTGAACGGCGAGTTGTAGAACTTGTTGGCGCCAGCCTGCAACGGGTAGTAGTAGAGCTTCATGCCGTTCCCGTCCTGGGTGCCCAGGCGGGTGTTGTAGAGCGTGCGCTCGTAGTAATCGAAGGCGCGCGGGTCGCCGTTCCAGCGGTAGATGTGGCGGGTCAGCTTGAGCAGGTTGTAGGCCACGCAGGATTCGGCGGCGTAGAGACCGAGCTGGCCCTTGAGGTTGCCCGGACCAGTCTTCCAGAACTCGTCGTTGCTGGAACCGCCAGTGGCGTAGCTGCGGTTCCGGGTCACCGTTTCCCAGAAGAATTCGGCAATGCGCCGGTAGCGTGGTTCGCCGGTCAGTTCATAACGGCGTGCCGCGCCGATGACCTTGGGGATCTGGGTGTTGCTGTGCAGGCCCTGCAGCTCGTCGCGATGAGCTGCCAGCGGATCGAACAGCGAAGCCTGGTCGAAACGATGCGCGGCATCCAGATAGCGGTCGTTGCCGGTGATGGCGTAAAGCTCGGTCATCGAATCGTTGATGCCACCGTATTCGGTCTTCAGGATGTGCGCGATCTCGTTGTCGGAAAAACCGTTGAGCCAGTGCACAAGCCAGTCACCGATACCGGTGGCGACCTGGCGGGCCTGCGGATTGCCGGCATGCCGGTACATGTCGAGCATGCCGGCCTGGATCTTGTGGATGGTGTAGAGCGGCGCCCATACCTTCTGGCCGTGACTCAGACGGTCGAAAAAGCTTTCAGGAAAGGCGCTGAGGTAGCCGTTGGGCTGCTGGCAAGCGGCGAGTGCGGCGACCAGCTGATCGCCGCGCTGCTTCAGGGTCTGGTCGCCGAGGCTGGCCCAGGCCAGGGCCGCGGCGGACAGGTAGTGACCACCACTGAAATGGCCACGCAATTCGCAATCGGGTTTCTCCCATCCGCCCAGCGGCGCCGCTTGCGACGCGATGCCGGCCTGCACGCGGAAACTGTGCGCCAGCCGGTCTACCGGCAAGCTGTGCAGATAACGCAGGTTGGTTGCCGCCGCGGTGGCGAATTCGCTATCCAGCAGGCGAACCTGGTCCAGGGCGAAGCCCTGCATGCGAAACACCGGCTGTTCGCGGGATACCGGGTTCGCCGCGGTGGCCGCCGCCGAGGTCGATGGATCGGCCACGTCGGGAGCGAAAGCGAATGCCTTCGGGGCCAGTACCGCGGAAGCCAGCGCGCTTGCGGCTCCCTTGAGGAATTGTCTGCGATACGTCGTGTCGTGTCGCATGCCTGCTCCCCGAGAGTATGGATGTCGCCAGCCGGACAAGTCCTTGGCGCCGTCGTGTGCATCCCCCGATGCACGCTTTCATTCTGCCGTCACGAAAGCGGCAGGTCTTGTGTCAATTGCCACATTGGCGTGCGGAATCCTGCATAGTCGATGGCGGCCAGAAAGCTGCCATAGCCATGACTGTCGGTCGTGCTTCGGCGCATCTTCGCTGACGGCCCCGTCTTGCTGCGGCGATGAACCACGCAAAAGCTGATCCGATCATTTGGTGGTTGTGGCGATTCGGGCTGCCTCGAATGGACGTCCATTCGAAAGCATGCCGGCAGCGGTGGGCCTGCACTCCGCTGCCACGCGACTTGCGTGGTGCCAACTCGGCGCGGCTTGTCGACCGGTGTCGGCAGCACCTCGTGATGATGCAGTGCGATCGGCACGTGCGCGTTGAGCGTCAGCGCGCGACCGCTCCACAGACCGGTGCCTTGCGGTGTGTCATGCAGGCCCAGCTATGCCAGAGCGAGTTGGAAGCGGTGCGCACCGGTGTCGTGGTCGTTCCCCACGTTGAAGATCGCGATGGCCAGGGCACTACCCTGTAGCGGTTGTGTCCACCCTTCGGTCTCGCCTTTGGCATGGACGCGAGTGACCCGATTGCCCAGCGGGCCCTGGTCGATTGCGATCACCGCCCGGTTGATCTGCATGGGCTTTGCTGCCGCCGGCATATGCGCGAGGTCGTTGCCGGCCAGCAGCGGTGCGGCCAGCATGGTCCACCCGCTGAAATGCGCACGATTCTCCGCATCGGTGAGCTTGCCGTTGCCGACTTCCAGCATGTCCGGGTCGTTCCAGTGACCGGGCCGGGCATAGCTGGCCAGTCCTGCCTGCTGCGAAGCGATCGCGTAGATGCGATCCCAGTCGGGCGTAATGTCGCTCGTGGTGCGCCACAGGCTGGCTCCGATCTGTGGACCGGCGGCCCATTCCCACGGGGCATCCCAGCCGCACTGGCACACCGAGAACACGAGCGGTCGACCGGCGGCGTGCAGAGCGTCGTGGATGCGACGGTGGGCGGCAATCATCAACCGCATCTGCTGGTCGGGATCGTGCGGTGCCTGCGCCTGCATCACATCCTGGATGCAGCTGCACAGGTCGTGCTTGAGATAGTCGATGCCCCAGCTGGCGCAGGTGCGGGCATCCTGCGCCTCGTGTCCCAGCGAGCCGATATAGCCGGCGCAGGTCCTGCTGCCCGGTGACCCGTAGATGCCGAGCTTCAGCCCGCGGGCGTGGACGTAGTCGGCCAAGGCCTTCATGTCGGGAAAGCGCGCGTTGGGATGGATTGCACCATGCGCGCCGCGCTTGCCCTGCCAGCTGGCGTCTTCCATCCGCGTGAAATACAGGGCACTGCGGCGATCGTACTGGTTGTAGAACGGTGCGAAATGCAGACCCCCCGGGCGCGACGCGTCGCTGGTGTAGTGCGCCGCCGCCGCGGCCGGTTGGTCCGGAACGTCTTCAATGGCGAATCGTCGGGCACCCATGCCGGCGAAGGCTGATCGAATGGCTTCCCGGCAGAACCGAGGTCGCTCCCGTCGGCTTTGTGGCAGCGAGCCCGTTCCGGGACGACGCACGCAACGCGACCACCCGTCTGATCGTGGTCAGTCTGCGCATGCCACTCGGAAAGGAAGCTCAGGCAGTGGCCCGGGGTGGGTCCAGCGATGGTGTCGGCCCAGCCGCCATACACCGGCCCTTTGCGCGGCAGCCCCGCGTCGTGGAGGAAATTGTGCAGCAGCCGGTCGGCGCTCCCGTCCATCATGTCGCGCCGACTGATTTTGATCGCATCCAGGAAGATCGATGGTTGCAGTTT
>JBDTKM010000015.1:0-38827 GCA_039935315.1 Rhodanobacter sp.
GGCTGGATGGGTGCCGACGGCGTGCCGCACGTGGCGATCTACGGCGACGAGGATGATGGTACGGTCGAGATGCCAACGCCAGCTGATAGCGACGAGCAACCTTGATGGCTCTCGCCTGCGGACCAGAGCGAGCTTTCCCGGGCAGCGTCAAAGTTCGGATGTGATGGTCCTCCTCAGCGCGACGGGCCGGGAGTTCCAGTTGGAAGGTGGCGCGAAGCGTCAGACCAGGGTAGCGGGAAACTGCAACGTTGAACGCTGCCACAGTGCGCTGAGCCCGACCTCTCCCCACCGTCTTCCCGCGAGTCGAGGGGCTCAAGATAAGCGAGCTCTTCGACCCTAATCCGGAAGAATCTTGCTCAGCTGCGTCGGTGTCAGTTCGCCGCTGATGCCCAGCCGGCTGCCGTCGGCGCGGATCAACAACACGCGTGGGGTCTCGCCGCCCCAGTTTGGGTCGAGCAGGAAATTGAGGCGTTCGGGCGAGGCTTCGGCATAGGCGCGATTCGAATAGCCGTCCATCTTCATTTTCCGCAGACGCGCCTCGATCGCATCGCGTCGCTCGATGCTGTCGGTGGTGACGATAACGAGTGCGATGTCAGCTGGATGCGCGTGCTGAAGTTTGGCAAGCGCGTCCAGGTTGGGTTCGCAGTAGGCGCAATCCAGCGCCCACATCGCGATGATGCGTTCGCCGTGTGGCGGGGGTTTCAGCAGCGTGGCCACGTCGCCGGCGGCCAGCGGTTGCAGTGGTCCGGCCATGGCCAGCGCGGGAAGCAGCAGAACGAGTGCCAGCAGCGCCCATCTCATGGGGTTATTCCGATCAGGTGAAAGCCCTTCGCCGTATTCCATGCAGCGAACGCGTGACCTTGTTTTTGCAACAGCTGCGGGGAACCCACCGCGCCTGCGCTGCTGGCGATTTCCCGCGCGGCGTCAAAGTGCGCGCCGTTGTCGTTGGACCGTCGCAACATCAGGCGATAGCCGTCCGCGCCGACCTGATTCCAGACCACCCACACGGTGTGGTCGTGCACGGCCACGTCGGCATGGCTGGCACCGGTGGTGGCGATGACCTGCGCGTGCCGTGGCGGATGGCCGGGGTCGAGCTGGCCATAATGGATCGTGGGCTTTTCCTTTGCCTCATACCATACAGCGTGGCGTGCCTGGTCCTGACCGATCGCCAGCCCTGGGCCGTGATGCGGACAGCCGGCAATGTGCCAGTCGCTGAAGGTGGCGCGCTCGGCGTGGCTGCGCCGTCCATCAGCAGGTAGCTCGGCAAATGCGTGATCGCGGATGTTATCGCCATAGATGCCGCGAAAGAACGCGGCGACTTCGCCAGCGGGCATGCGCGCGAGCGCGATGCGGCAGCACTCGCAGCTCTGGTCGACCAGTTTGCGTTCGGGCACGAAGCTGGCCCCGTCGTCGCCGGACCAGCTGTAGTACACCGCGGCACCGAGGTAGGGCTTGCGCGTTGCGGTGGCGGCAATGACGTCGCGTTTGTCGATCCACGCGATCACGATGCGGCCGTGGCCGTCCACGGCCAGCGCGTCGAAGCGGTGGGTGATCTCGGCACGGTCGTGGTGCACGGTGATCGGCGCGCTGAAGTGCCTGCCGTGATCCAGCGAACGGGCGAAGCGCACGAAGCCGGTCCACGGCGCAGCCCGCGGTTGCGACCAGCTCACATAAACTTCGTCGTGCGGGCCGAATGCAATCTTCGGGCGGTTTTCGCCCTCGTCGTAGATACGCTCGGCGGTTGCGTTCACGTTGATCGGAGCGCTGAGCGTGTAGCCGTTGTCAGTAGAGTGGCGCAGCCGTACATGGCCGTCGAGCGCGTCCACCACATACAATGCGCCGTGACTGTCGAATGCCGCGCTGGCGCCCAGCGCGGGGCTATCGGACATTTCCATGGGCATGCCTGCGTGTGCCAGCAGCATCGGCGAGAACAGGCATAGCAGGATCGATATCAGCCGGCGCATCACAACTCCCAGCGCAGTTCGCCAAGCCACGTGCGGCCAGCATAAGGATGGTAGACCCAGTAGCGTTCGCCAGTCAGATTGTCGACGCCGAGCGAGGCAGTCCAGCTCGGCGCAAACTTCCAGCGCAGCTTCGCGTCGGCCACGGTGAACGTGCTCACCGCACCGTAGCTGTCCACGTAGTCGTTGTTGTTCAGCGAGCCGTACTGGCGACCGGAATGCCGGATACCGAGCGAGGCGTCCCAGCGCGGCGCGAAGCGGTAGTCCGCAAACACGCTGGCGCGAATCTTGGGAATGCGCGGGAAGTACTTGCCGTTGGCCAGCGGATACTGATTGTCCCGCAGCGTCTTCGCGTCGTTGAGGGCGGCGCTGGCAGAAACATCGAGGCCGGATAACCAGACGTCGGTCATGCTGACTTCACCCTCGATGCCGCGGCTGCGCATGCGGTCGATGTTCTGCACGCTGGTGACGGTGGGGGTGACGGTGACGTCGGTCTGCGAGTACAACGAATCGGTGATCCGGTCCTGGTAGAGCGAGATGCGCCAGTGGCCGTTTTCCAGTGGGTGGGTCAGGGTGAGATCGAGCGACTGGTCGACCTCCGGTTTGAGGTCGGGATTGTTGTTCACGATGGCGTTGCCCGAGATCGTGCCCTGGAACAGTTCGGATACGGTCGGGTAACGCACTGCCTTGCCGTAGGCCAGGCGCAGTCCCCAGTCCTGGGCCAGGTCCCAATTCAACGCGGCCTTGGGCGAAAAATCCGTGCGCTGGCGGTCGGCGTAACGCAGGGTGCTACTGGCGTTACCCAGCACGCCGCCGTAGGCGCGCCATTGTTCCAGGCGTCCGCCAAGAGTCACTGCCCACAGGTCGGCAAGACTCCACACATCCTGCAGGTAGGCGGCACGGGTTTGCGTGCGGCCGGCAAACGCGCTGACCGGACTGCCGTCGGCGTCGCCGAGCCAGTCGCCGGCATGGCGCACGCGGGTGTCCAGCACGTAGCGCTCGGCATGCACGCCGGCGTACAACCGGTGTTGGTCGCCGAGCGGGCCGGAGCTGCGCAAGTCGAAGGTGTCCCAGCCCGATCCCGCCATGTCGGCGATGGTGCCGGGACCGCCCATCGGCGTGCCGGGCTCGGCCAGATTCGCGGTGGCGGCCTGCGAGTGAAGGAAGTCGTAATGGCTCGCCACCGCCGTCCAGTGCCAGTCGTTGGCCAGGTGCCCGTTCAACTCGACGCCATACAGCAGATGGGAGTCGTGGGCAGACGTTGGTGCCAGGCCGCTGGCAGGTAGTGTCCAGGTCTGCCCGGCGGAGCGGATCACGCCGCTGGAAACCAGGTTGCCGTCGGCATTGCGGATCAGGCTGCGGGTGCGATCCTCGGCGCGGTTGTGCCACCAGCCCACGGTGAACAGCGCCGCCACCTGCTCGCTGAGATCGACGCCGACTTTCAGCTTGGCCTGATCCTGCACCGTGTGCTCGATACTGTTGGCGCCGTACACCAGGCGCGGTGTGCCATTGGGATTGCGGTCGGCAGTGGCGCCAGTGACCGGGATGGCACTGGCCGGGTTGCCGCCAGCTTGGGCGGTGGCGTACTGCAAGGGCTGTCCCTGGTTGTCGAGCCGGCTGTACTCGAGCAGCCAGCTCCACCGGCCCTGCTTGTTGCCCAGCAGGGCTGAGGCCTGCTGGCCGTTGTAGTGGCCGCCAGCACCGTAGGCGTCGTGGTAGTCCTGACTGAACAACTGCGTGCTGATGCTGGCCATCAGCCGCTGCGGCAGGATGGTGTGGATCAGCACCGTGGTGCTCAGCGAGTTGCCGGGATACAGCGCGGAATAGGGGCCGTACAGGATGTCAACCGCGCCGATCTCCTCAGGTGCGACCAGGCCCCAGCGGGGTGCGCCGGCGTAGCCGTTGGTCATCAGGTTGGAGAGCAGCAGGCCATCGGCATACACCAGGCTGCGCGCGCTTTGCAGAGTACCGGCATTGCGCCCGCTGATGACGGCATTCGGGTCGCCGATGTAGCGCTTGCGCACCATCATGTTCGGTGCGTACTTCAGGGCGTCGGAACTCTCGGTGACGTTCTGTTGTTGCAGCTTCTGCCGATCGACGTGTACCTCCACGCCGGGTGTTTCCGTGACCAGGGTGTCGCTGGCATGGACCGAGACAGGTTCAAGGTTGGTGGCTTGTGGCGTTTCGGTTGCGGCCAGAACGGAGCTGGCAAGCGCGAAGACGACTGCGCAGACGCAGGCAGGCACGGCTTTCAAGAGTTACTCTGGAGGTGGGTCAAGGGTTGCTAGGATAATTCATCCCTGCGGCCACGAAAGGTGGCGTGTCGTCGCAGGGGGCGGCAATGGGACGCGCTGACAGGCTGGAAGGTGCCGGCGTCCAGACGGCTTGATCGAAAGTACAGAAGCTGCGCCGCTCAGTCGTCGCGGTCCGGCCGTTCGCGCACCGGGTGCTTGCTCAACTTGCGCTGCAGCGTGCGCCGATGCATGCCGAGGCGGCGGGCCGTTTCGGAAATATTGCCGTCGCACTCGGTCAATACGCGCTGAATGTGTTCCCATTCCAGTCGGCGCAAGGCCAGCGGCTGTTCGGGTGCATCCGGTGGCTCGCCCTCGTCAGGGCCGTTGTCGCCATCGAGCAGCGCGCGGACGACGGCATCGGCATCGACTGGTTTGGCCAGGTAGTCGTGGGCGCCGCGTTTGATCGCTTCCACGGCGGTCGCGATCGACGCGTATCCGGTCAGCAGCAGTACGCGCAGATCGGGCACCAAAGTGTGCAGCTCAGGGATCAGGCGCAGACCGTTTTCCTCGCCCAATTTCAGGTCCAGTACGCAGTAACGCGGATGATGCTTGCGGGTCAGCGCGCGGGCATCGTCGAAATTGCCGGCGGTGATCACCTCGAAGCCGCGCGAGCCCAGCGCCCGCGCCAGCACGCGCAAAAAAGTGGCGTCGTCGTCGACCAATAGCAAGGGGCGCGATCGGTCAGCGTTGGGCAACTCGGTCATGGTGGTCATTCCTTCGGTTGGATCAGATGGATATTCTTGCCGGAACTGAGTTCAACTTGCACGTTCCTGCTTTTCGGCGATGACCGCCAGCGGCAGACGCAGGCATACCTCGGCGCCGTGCTTGCCGTTGCGCGCGATCAACTCGCCACTCAACCGTTCGGCCGTCGCTTCGGCCAGCGCCAAGCCGATGCCCAGCCCGGTCTGCTTTTGCGAATGGCCGATCCCGGGCAGTTCATGGGTCGCGTCGAAACCGGGGCCATGATCGAACACGCTCAACTGCAACCAGCTGTCGTCGCGGGAAATCTGCAACGACACCGCGTTGGAGTGATTTGCAGCTGACGCATCCGCGGCGTTGTTCAGCAGGTTGATCAAGGCATGGCGCAATCCCGGAGGCGTGCGCAAGACCATGGGGGCGACCGCCTCGTCGAGGGTCAGTGCCAGCTCGGCCTCGGGCCGTAGCAGCTGGAAGCGTTCGAGGCAGCCGTGGATGAAGCGCGCCAGACTGATGCGTTCGGGTTCCTGCGACAACTGCGCCTTGCCGAACGCCACCATCTCGCGCAGGATCGTGCGACAGCGATCGACCTGGCCTTCGAGTAACTCCAGATCTTCCGCGAGCGTGGCGTCCTCGGCGTGCTCGCGGCGCAGTTCCGGCAGCAGCGTGCGCATGGTCGAAAGCGGGGTGTTGAGTTCATGCGCGGCACCGGCGGCCTGGGTGGCTATCGCCAGGATGCCTTCGTCACGCAACGCGCGCTCGCGCCCGCGCTGCACTTCCATCTGCTGGGCGCGCAACGCGCGGGCCAGCCGGTTGATGAAGAAGCCCAGCAGTAACGCGGTAATGACAAAGTTCACCGCCATACCGGCCACATGCAGCGCGAAACTGTTGCCGCCGTGCAGCGGCAGCGGCACATACCAGAACAGCAGCAGCAGGTAGGCCAGCGCGGCCAGCAGCGCCGCGGCCAGCAGCGCGCGCACGGAAAGCGCGGCGGCACTGAGTGCGATTGGCACCAGCAACAAGGTGATGAAGGGGTTGCTGGCGCCGCCGGTGAAATACAGCAGGTAGCTCAACACGGCGGTGTCGGCCGTGATGTGGCCGATCGTTTCCCACACCTGCACCGGCCACGGTTGCGCCAGACGCCACGCGGCAAACGCGGCAAATATCGCGAGCACGCCGATGCCCGCCAGCAACGGCAACAACGGTATCGCCAGACCCAGCCACCAGGCGCAGACCAGCACGGCCACACTCTGCCCGGCGATGGCACTGAGTCTGAGCCACGCCAAGGTGCGGGTCAGCGCGAACGGCCCGATGCGCAAGCTTGGCGTGTGGCGGCGATGGGGCATGAAGAAGGTCTGCCAGCGTGCGATCCACCGTCAGGCGGGTGGCGCGCAACGGCGCGGCTTACTGCTCCGAGCCGATCGTCGGCAGCGGCGCATCGATGGCTCGGTTGTGGGCGTGATGCTCGGACGAAAGCTTCTTCATCAACGGCAACACGGCCAGCGCGATCAACGTGCAGATCACGCCTGCCACACCCAGCCAGAAGAACAGCGCGGTATAGATTGGCATGGTCTTGAGCGGATCGGTGATGTCCTGCGGCACGCTGGCGTAGTTGGCCACGATGCCGCCCAGGTACTGCGAGATACCGGATGCGACGAAGTAGGCGCCCATCATGAAGCCGCCCATCCGTGCCGGCACGTAGCGGGCGATCATCGCCAGCCCCAGACCGCTGACCAGCAGCTCACCCAGGGAGGACGAGCCGTAGCCCCAGACCATCACCCAGGAGCTGGCCTTGCCTGGCTGCGTCGTGAAATGTCCGGCGGCGCTGTAGATGAAGAAACCCACCGCTACGGCAGCAAAGCCCAGCGCGAATTTGGTGGCGATGGAGAGGTCCTTTCCGCTCTTGCCGGCCGAGGTGTACATCCACGCCAGGATCGGGCTGAGTATCATGATCCAGATCGGGTTGAAGGACTGGAATTGTGCTGGCGACCAAGTCCACAGGTGGTAGCCGAAGATATCGAAGCTCCAGTCCACGTTGCGCAGCGCAAACAGGTTCAACGAGGTCGACATCTGCTGGTAGAAGATGAAGAAGAACACTGTTTGAATGGTCAACACCAGGGCGGCGATCAAACCCGCGCGTTCGGATTTTTGGCAGGCTGAGATCAAGTAGACAAAGATGCCCAGCACCACCACGGCGGCGATCTTGACGAACCAGCTGGCGAGCTCCTCGTAGTTGAGAATGTAGGTCGAGGCCACGACAGTCAGCGCGCCCAGCACCAATACGGCGGCGAGCTTGCCCACATGCAAGGGTTGCGCGTCCGGCGGCGAGCCGATATGGCCCAGGGCCTGACGCATCACCGCGTAATTGCCCAGGCCGACCAGCAGGCCCACGCTGCACACGGCGAAGGCGATGTGCCAGCCAAGCTCGTGCCCGAAGTACGAGGCCAGCGAATCGCCGAACAGCCACGACAGCTGCCCGTGATAGGGCGCGTTGAAATAGTCCTTGATGGCCGGCGTCAACAGCATGGAAATCGTCGAGCCGACGTTCACTGCCATGTAGTACATGGTGAAGGCGCTGTCGATCTTGGAGTCATCGCCCTCGTAGATCTTGCGCACGAGGTTGCCGGCGTTGGCTTTGAACAGGCCGTTGCCGACCACGATCACGCCCAACGCGGAGAACAGAAACCAGGTGTTTTCGGTAGGCACCACCATCAGTGCGTAGCCCAGCGCCAGGATGACGGCGCCCAGCAGCATGGTGCGGCGGGTGCCCAGCACCCTGTCGCCGACCCAGCCGCCGATCGCCGGCGCCACGTAGATCAGCGCGGCCGCAGCGCTCCAGGTCAGGTTGGCGCGGTCGTCCGAAAAGCCCAGGCGCTGGACCATGAAGTAGACGATGAGCGCCTGCATGCCGTAGTAGCCGAAGCGCTCCCACATCTCGATCATGAAGACGGTGGTGAACGCGCGTGTCTGCGATACAGGTGGATTCTGGGTAACCATAGGTTTTCCGTGCGTGGTTCAAATCGTGGCGGCGTGCAGGCACGAGCCCACTAGAGAAGGGGCCAGAGCAAGCCACAACGGGGCAAGGGTAACCCATCCACCTGCCGCGCCTGGGTGCACTGCGACATGAAGGTGCCGCGGTAGCTGATTGCGTCGAACGGGAGTGGCGTCGGAGCTTGGTTGCCAAAGACTCCCCGGTTTGAGCCGCGCTGGAAGGGAGACCGAACCCGGCTGAAGTCTGGCGTCAACCAGCTGGCCGCGGTGGGGCTTGTGGCATCATGGCCCACCTGTATGCCGCGTCGAGACTGGAGCTCGCTGCCTTCATGCTGAACGTCACGCGGTCGTCGGTAAACCACGTTTTCATCCATACGGGATCGCCGCTGCCGGCGGTCTCCTGAGCGGAGACACGCCATGCCAGCCGAGGGTTTCCGGGGTCCGAAGCAGTTGTGGAATGCGTTCCGCTGGTCGATGAAGGGGTTTGCCGCCGCGTGGAAGCACGAGGCGTCGTTCCGGCTGGAGGCCAGCCTGGTGATCGTGCTGGTGCCGCTGGGCCTGTGGGTTGGTGATGGCGGGATGGAGAAGTTCGCGCTGATCCTGGTGCCACTGCTGGTGATCTCGGCCGAGCTGTTCAATTCGGCGATCGAGGCGGTGGTGGACATGGTCAGCCCGGAATATCACGTGCTGGCCGGCCGTGCCAAGGACATGGGCTCGGCCGCCGTGTTCGTGCTGCTGGTGCTGGTCGCGGTGAGCTGGGGACTGATCCTGCTGCCGCGCTGGTTATGAGTCCGCGCGGCGCGCGCATCAATGGTCGGGTTTGGGTTGGGGATCATCCTTTGCGGGCGCCGGTGCCTTGACCGGAAGCCTGTTCGCGGCGGCATCGACATGCTCCATCTGGCCGACAGTGACCGTACCCTTCCACTGCTGATCACGGGCCTGGAAATACTCCTTTGGATCCCAGCGCCAACTGGCGTAGATATTGCCGCAGCCGGTGATGGCGGCGCCGCCGATCGTCTTGGCACCACATGCTGGATACGCTCCGCTACCCTTGTTCTGGCCGCTGAAGAATTGTGCCGGGGTCTCGCTGCTGACGGAATCAGCACCGAAACCGAGGTATGAGCCGGTCATCTGGGTGCGTCCCCAGCGCAGGCGCATCGTCATCCGCCACTTCGCCGCAGGGTCGCCGTATTCCGGATAGAGCTGCGCCAACAGCACCTTGGCCTGCTCGCGTTGTGACGTATCGAGGGTCGCCCATATCGAGTCACGGGTGGCCAGAAATTGCGGATATTTGCGCTCGGCGGCGATCGCCACCCAGGCAAAGGCGGCCACCGGATCCTTCTTGACGCCCTGGCCGTTGAGGTACATCAAGCCGATGCTGAGCTGGGACAGTTTGTCGGCAAAGCGGGCGCCAATCAGGAAGTATTTCATCGCGGCCTTGAAATTGCCGTCCGCGAACCTCTGCATGCCGGTGAACTCGCCCCACTGGTCGGGATGGCCCCAGGTGGAGGTGTGGCTCATCGCGGTCAGCACTTCCTGCGAGACCTTGTCCTGCAGTGGATCAGCCGGCTTTCCGGCGGCCGTGGCTGCGCTGGTGGCAGCCATCAGGCCGCAGGCGACGGCACAGACGAGTCGTTGACGGATGACCTTCATGACGTCTTCCTTTTCAAGTCCGTTGAATTGGCTCGTATCTGCCGCATGGGCAGCGTCGGGCCCCATATGGGGAATATAGTCCCGAAATCTTTGCGATGCCTTTGAAAACCAACGATTGCGTTGCGACAGGCCAACTGCTGCAATGCGACCTTGTCCGTTCAGGAGCGACTTCATGAAAATCTCGCGTACGCTGGTGATCTTGCTGATTGTCGGGTTGCTCTCTGGTTGCGGCTACAACGCCATCCAGCGCCAGGATGAGACGGTCAAGGCGACCTGGTCCGAGGTGCTGAACCAGTACCAGCGCCGGGCCGACCTGGTGCCGAACCTGGTGAACACGGTCAAAGGCTACGCCCAGCACGAGGAGAAGGTCTTCGTCGAGGTGACCAATGCGCGCGCCAAGGTGGGCAGCATCCAGGTGAATGCCGACACCATCAACGATCCCGCGAAGCTCAAGCAGTTCCAGGCCGCGCAGGGCGAGCTGGGCAGCGCGCTGTCGCGGCTGATGGTGGTCAGCGAAAACTATCCCAACCTCAAGGCCGACGGTCTGTTCCAGAACCTGCAGGCTCAGCTTGAAGGTACCGAGAACCGCGTCACCGTGGCGCGCAACCGCTATGTGCAGGCGGTGCAGCAGTACAACTCGATGATCCGCACCTTCCCCAACAACCTGACCGCCAGGATGTTCGGCTACAAGATCAAGCCGAACTTCAGCGTGGACAACGAAAAGGCGATTTCCACGGCGCCAACCGTGGATTTCGGCACCAGTACACCGGCGCCGGCGGCCTCGGCGCATTGAGGTGATACGTCGCCTGCTACCGCTGCTGGCAACGCTGTTGCTGTTGCCGGCCTTGCTGCATGCGGCGGCTGCGGTGCCCACGCTGGCGCGGCATGTCACCGACCTGACCGGAACGTTGACCACGGACCAGGTCGGTCAGCTTGATGCGCAACTGGTGGCGCTGGAGAAAGCCAAGGGTGCGCAGTTGGTGGTGTTGATGGTGGGGAGTACTGACGGGCAGCCGATCGAGGAGTATTCGCTGGCGGTGGCCGAGGCGAACAAGATCGGCCGCAAGGGTACCGACGACGGCGTGCTGCTGCTGATCGCCAAGCACGACCGGGCCGTGCGCATCGAGGTGGGTTACGGACTGGAAGGCGCCATCCCCGACGCTGCCAACGCGCGCATCATCCGCGAATATATCGCGCCGAAATTCCGCACGGGCGACTACTTTGGCGGCATCAGTGACGCGGTGGGCGCCTTGACCCAGTTGATCAACGGTGAACCCTTGCCGCCGCCGGTGCAGGGCGCGCCGCAGGAGCAGCGCGGGCCGGGATTCCAGGGCGCGTTCATGATCGCGTTGTTTGCGGGAATCTTCCTGCGCGGCGTGCTTGGCCGTGCGCATGCACTGGTGCGCGCGCCGGTCGGTGGCGCAATCATCGGTGGCCAGTTGTGGTTGCTGGTTTCAGCTGGCGTCGGCGTGCTTGGCGTATTGATAGGCGGCGCGTTCATGCTGTTGCCGACCGGCGCAGGACGCTCGGTCGGTGGTGGCGGCTGGGGCGGCTTCGGCGGTTTTGGCGGCGGTGGCGGCTTCGGTGATGGCAGCGGCGGTTTCGGCGGTGGTGGTTTCAGTGGCGGCGGCGGCAGCTTCGGTGGCGGCGGTGCTTCGGGGAGCTGGTGAGATGGCGCGCATGCAACGTTTGCTGGCAAATCTGTTTGAAGGCTGGTTCCAGCTGCGGCGGCGCTTTCCCGCCAGCTTGCTGGACGAAATCACCCGTGCGATCGCTGCCGGAGAACACACGCACAAGGGCGAACTGCGCTTGGCGATCGAATCGCGGCTCGATCCGTTCGCGGTGGTTGGCGGCTTGGACGCGCCCGCCCGTGCGCGGCAGGCATTCAGCCAATTGCGCGTGTGGGATACCGAACACAACACCGGCGTGCTGATCTATGTGCTGCTCGCCGAGCATCGGATCGAGATCATCGCCGACCGCGGCATCGTGGCGCGCGTGGCGCCGGCCGAATGGGCGGTCATCTGCGCACTCATGCGCGAGTGCTATGCGCTTGGCCAATGGCGCAAGGGCAGTCTCGCGGGCATTGCCGCCGCGCATGCCTTGCTGCTGAAACATTTTCCGGGCAACGACAAGGCCGACCCGGACGAACTGCCGGATCGGCCCGTGTTCCTGTGATCAGGGCGCGGCGGCGTCTCGGCCGCCCAGGTACTTGGCCAGGAAATCCTGCATGTGCTGCAGCAGGTCGGTGCGGTCCGCCTCGGTGTAGAAGCCGTGGCCTTCCTTTGCCTTGACCAGCCACACGTAAGGTTTGCCAGCCTTGTCCAGCGCCGAGCGCAACTCGGTGGCGTTGCGGAACGGCACGCGTGGGTCGGCCTTGCCATGGGCGATCAGCACCGGCACGTTGAACTTGTCCAGCATGTACAGCGGCGAGATCGTGCGGGCCGCGGCCTTGTCACCGATCGCGTTGGCGAAGTAGGTCTTGCCGGCGGCGAAGTGACTGGTATCGCTGTAGTCCATGCCGATGGTCCAGTCTGAAACGCCGGCGTAATCGACGGCACACTGGTACAGGCCCGGGGCGAGAATCGGCTGCATCAGCGCGGAATAACCGCCGAAACTGCCGCCGTAGACGCAGATGTGCCTGGCGTCGGTATAACCTTCGCCGATCGCCCAGTGCACGCCGTCGATCAAGTCCTGCTGGATGCGGCCGCCAAACTGCTTGTAGCCGGCGTGCTGGAAATTCATGCCGCGACCGGACGAACCGCGATAGTTGACCTGCAGCACGGTGTAGCCGCGGCTGGCCAGGAACTGCGCGTCGGTGTCGTAGGCCCAGCCGTCGGCGATGCCGATCGGGCCGCCGTGCGGCATCAACACCAGCGGGTGCGACTTGGCACCGTCAGTGGGCACCGTCACATAGCCATCCAGTTGCATGCCATCGCCGGCCTTGAAGCGGATCGGCTTGCGTACGGCCATCTGTGCCGACTTGATCCACGGCTCGCTCTGGAATAGCGGTCGCAAGTTCATGCTGGTGCGGTCGAACAAGGCGTAAGTGCCCGGGTCGCGATCACTGTAGGCGCGGATCAGCAGCACCATGCCGTCGTCGCTCTGGCCGACCACGTTGATCGCCTCGTCCGGGAATTTCGCGCTCAGCGCCTGCTGCACCTGGGCCAGCGGGTTGTCGTCCAGAGCCACGAAGTGTGGCCGGCCGGCCGTCAGCGTCGCCGCGTAGGGCGCGCCGTGATGCGGCGCCCACAAGATGTCGCCCACCGAGGCGAAGCCATCGCTGAGCAACACCTTGCGGTCGCTGCCATCGAGCTTGCTCACCACCAGCTGCTCCGGGCCACCGTTTTCGCTGTAGATCGACCACATGCGGTTGCCGTCGGAGCTGATCCGCTCCGGGACCATGGCTTTGCCGGTGACGCTGGCCGGCATCAGGCGCCACGGCTGATCCTTGTTGTCGCGGGTATAGGTAGTGATGGACGCGCCCGCGTCGGGCGAGCCGATCGCGAAGCGCGCGACACCGTCATGCACCACGAACTTCATGTCACCCTTGTCGATCTTGCCCATCAGCGTGGCGGCGCCGCTGCTGCTGTCGACGTCATAGATCATGCTGCTGTCGGCGTCGTACATGGTGTAGTTCCCGGTGACTGCCGGGTGCAGATCGACGTAGATATGGTTGTTGCGTGGCTCGGGCACATCCGCAATGGTGGCTGCGCCGCGGGGCATATCCTGCGAATGGATCGAGTTGCCGCGGTCGGCCAGGCTGTAAAGCGTGGCCTTGTGGCTGCCATCGTAGTCCAGCGCCAACAGTTGACCGGTGAGTTGCGGCACGTCGAGCCACGCTGATTCATAGGCTACCGCGACCACCAGTCGGGTATTGCTCACCCAGACGATTTGTCCCGGCAGGTTGCGCGGCGCCATGTCCAGCCGGCTGAGTGGCTTGAGATCGGGCAGGTGCAATACGGCCAGCTGGTAACTGTTGTTGCCATCCTTGTCGGTGTTGCGCACCGACACCGCCAACATCTTGCCGTCTGGAGACAGTGAGGGATTGCTCAGCGTCGGATGGCGCGAGAAGTCGGTGAGCGGGAGCAGGGGTGCCGGTGCGGCGGTTGCGGCGAATGCAGCACATGACACGAACACGATCAGCAGGAGACGCGATGCACGCAACATGATGTTTCCTCTGGATGGATGGCGAATCGATGCAGTCATCCGCAAGCCGTCGGCGCCCGATCAGACAGGCACCAAGGCGCCTCGATCCGCTTCGCTGTGAAAGCGCATTTAGGAGCCCCACTGCTCGCAACTGCGGCGTTGGCCAGGTTGCTACCCGGGTCGCGCATGCGGTCGATTCTAGTGCGCCCCTCGCCAGTTCGGGGAAATGCTTTGACGCCGCGCGCGGCGCATGCCGCTACACTTCGATTTTGCCTGATCAGCGCAGCCCGCATGTCGCAACCTTTCGTCGTCCATTTTGATCCGGTCGCCTTCCACCTCGGACCGGTGCAGGTGCACTGGTACGGTTTGATGTACCTGCTGGGTTTCTTCTTTGTGGCGGTGCTCGGTGAGTACCGGCGTCGGCGCGGCCGCTTGCCGGTGACCCGCGATGCGCTGGGTGATCTGCTGTTCTACGGCATGCTTGGCGTGATCGTGGGCGGGCGCATCTGGTACATGCTGTTTTATTACGAGGGTGGTCTGCGCTGGATCTGGACCGATCCGCTGGCACTGTTCAAGGTGTGGGACGGCGGCATGAGCTTCCATGGCGGCCTGCTCGGCGTACTCGCCGCCGGGTGGTGGTGGTCGCGTCGGCAGGCGCTGCATTTTTTCGACACGGTCGACTTTGTGGCGCCGTTGGTGCCGATCGGGCTGGGTCTGGGCCGACTCGGCAATTTCATCAACGGCGAGCTGTGGGGCAAGCCTGCGCACTTGCCGTGGGCAATGATCTTTCCCGGTGCCCGCGCCGAGGACGCGGCGTGGGCCACGGCGCATCCGGCGTGGCTGGCGCCGCTGCAGCAGTTTGGCGGCTTGCCGCGCAACCCGTCGCAGCTGTACGAGGCGGGCCTGGAAGGGCTGGTGATGTTCGTGGTGCTGTGGTGGGTGTCGCTGAAACCGCGGCCGCGTTACCTGGTCTCAGGCTTGTTCGCGCTGCTGTACGGCGTGTTCCGCTTCGCGGTGGAATTCGTGCGCGTGCCCGACCCGCAGCTGGGCTATCTGTTTGGTACCTCGTGGGTGACGATGGGACAGATGCAATCGTTGCCGCTGATTGCGGTTGGTCTGCTCTTGATCGCGATGTCACGCCGCGCGCCGACGCTGCCGCTGGCTCTCGTTGTGGTGGCGAAGGACTGAATCGTGCGCGCCTATCTCGATCTGCTGCAGCATGTTCTCGACCATGGCACGGAAAAGGCGGACCGCACCGGCACCGGCACGCGCAGCGTGTTCGGTTGGCAGATGCGCTTCGATCTTGCGCAGGGCTTTCCGCTGGTCACCACAAAGAAGCTGCACCTGAAGTCGATCGTGCACGAGCTGATCTGGTTCCTGCGCGGAGACACCAATATTGCCTATCTGAAAGACCACGGCGTGCGCATCTGGGACGAATGGGCCGATCAGCACGGCGAGCTCGGCCCGGTCTACGGGCGGCAGTGGCGGGCATGGCCGACCATGGATGGCGGTACGGTCGACCAGATCCGCGGGGTGGTCGAGGAAATCAAGCGCAACCCCGATTCGCGCCGGTTGATCGTCAGCGCGTGGAACGTGGGCGAGTTGCCGAAGATGGCGCTGCTGCCCTGTCACACGATGTTCCAGTTCTATGTCGCGGATGGGAAGCTCAGTTGCCAGCTGTACCAGCGTTCGGGCGACATTTTTCTCGGTGTGCCGTTCAATATCGCCAGCTACGCCCTGCTCACCCACATGGTGGCGCAGGTCTGCGATCTGGCGGTCGGCGATTTCGTGCATACGCTGGGCGACGCGCATCTATACAACAACCATGTCGAGCAGGCGCGCCTGCAATTGAGCCGTGCGCCACGGCCGCTGCCCAGGCTGAAGCTCAATCCGGCAGTGCGCTCGGTTTTTGATTTCCGCTACGAGGACGTGGCCATCGAGGGCTACGATCCGCACCCGGCGATCAAGGCCGCCGTTGCGGTGTAGCCGTGGCAGGCATGTGCTTGTGCCCGGCTGAAACCATGCGGGTCGCGGATCGATTTCATCGGCTGCAAACAGCGCGGCCTGCTAAGATTCCATGGATGCGGCGGTGCCCAGGCGGGCTGCCTTTTCGTTGATCACGCTTGCAAGGATTTTCCATGGCCATCTCGTTGATTGCCGCACTCGATGAAAACTTCGCTATCGGCTGCAAGGGCCAGTTGCCGTGGCATTTGCCGGATGACCTGCGCTGGTTCAAGCAATTGACCGTGGGCAAGAACGTGCTGATGGGCTACAACACCGCCATCTCGATTGGTCGCGCGCTGCCGGACCGCGTCAACCTGGTGCTGACCCGCCGGCACGAGGCGCCGTTTCCCGGCCAGATCACGGTCCGGTCGATCGAGGAGGCACAGGCTCACGTCAACAACACCGGCCTGATGGTGATTGGTGGCGGCATGGTGTTTTCTGCGGCGCTGCCGAATGCGCGCCGGATGTACCTGACCTGGGTCGGCACGGCGCTTGATGGCGCCGACACCTTCTTTCCGGGCGTGCATTTCACCGACTGGACCGAGGTGTCGCGGGTGCATCACAAGGCCGACGCCGAGCATGCCTATGACTTCGACATGGTCGAGTACCTGCGCAGCGCCTGATGCCCGACGCTATACCCCCGCCGGGGGTCTTGCATGTGATGGCTGGTTTGTTGCTGGACACGGCCGGCCGCGTGTTGCTGGCGCAGCGACCCGCCGGCAAGCACCTGGCCGGGATGTGGGAGTTTCCCGGTGGCAAGCGCGAGCCGGGCGAAACGCCGCTGGCGGCGCTGGCGCGCGAACTCGATGAGGAATTGGGCATCACCATGCAACACGCCGAACCGTTGATCGCGGTGCCATGGGCGTACGGGGAGCGCGAATTGTGGCTCGACGCGTGGCGGGTAGATGCCTGGCTTGGCGAGCCGCAGTCGATGGAAGAGCAGGCGCTGCAATGGCTGTTCCCGGAGCAGATCGACCAGGCGCTGCTGACGCCGGCCGACGGCCCGGTGTTGCGAGCTTTGATCGACCTGCGCTCAGCCGCGGCGAACCATGACGCGTAGGAGTCCGCTCGCGGGCGGTGCCCTTGGCTCAGTATTCGTGTTTCAGGATCCGCAATGGCAATGACGAAAGCATCGTCTGCGTGCGGGATCTACGCGGATCGGGGGGAACCGCCTGGATCTCGGGACCTGCGCGGGTGCCGCAACGCGTGCTGGCACCGCGGTGGGTGTTATTCCTGGTAGGCGCCGTAACGACGCAGGCGCTGGTAGCGCTGCTCGAGCAGGTCGCGGGTCGGCATCGCCTCGAGCTCGTCGAGCTGCTTCAACAGCACCGCCTTCAACCGGATTGCCATCGAGCGCGGGTTGCGGTGGGCACCACCCAGCGGCTCGCGGATGACCTTGTCGACGAGGCCCAGCTCCAGCAGGCGCGGGGCGGTCATGCCGAGCGCCTCTGCCGCATCTTTCGCCTTGTCCGCGCTTTTCCACAGGATCGAGGCGCAGCCTTCGGGCGTGATCACCGAGTAGGTCGAGTACTGCAGCATGTTGGTGCGGTCGCCGACGCCGATCGCCAACGCGCCACCGGAGCCGCCTTCGCCGATCACGGTGCACACGATCGGCACTTTCAGCTCGGCCATCTCCAGCAGGTTGCGCGCGATCGCCTCGCTCTGGCCGCGCTCCTCGGCGCCGACGCCGGGGTAGGCGCCGGGGGTGTCGATCAGGGTCAACAGCGGCAGGCCGAAGCGCCCGGCCATCTCCATCAGGCGCAGTGCCTTGCGATAGCCCTCCGGACGCGGCATGCCGAAGTTGCGGCGCACCTTGGTCTTGGTATCGCGACCTTTCTGATGGCCGATGATCATCACCGGCCTGCCGTTGATACGGCCCAGCCCGCCCACGATGGCAGCATCCTCGGCATACATGCGGTCACCGGCCAGCTCGTGGAATTCCTCGCAGATCACCCCGATGTAATCGAGCGTGTACGGGCGCGCCGGATGGCGCGAGAGCTGGGTGGTCTGCCAGGAGTTGAGGTTGCGGAAGATATCCGCCGTCTTCACCTTCACCTTCTGTCGCAGGCGACCCACTTCCTCGTCGATATTGAACGCCTGGCCGTCGCTGGTGTGGCGAAGTTCTTCGATCTTCGCGTCCAGTTCGGCAATAGGCTGTTCGAAATCAAGGAAGTTGGGATTCATTTGCTGCATTTTGAGGCACCGAAGCGGTCCAGTATACCGTCCGGCTGGCAGGAACGAGAACAGCGCCGTATGGCCGCGGCCGGGTCGGCACGGCCTGCCACAGGCAGCGCGATTGCGCTATCTTGAACGGCTCCGATACCCACTTCAGCGGAACGGTGACATGTCAGGCAAAGCCGTTATCGACAACGCCAAACTCGATCGCATCGTGGCCGAGGCACGCCGTCAGGCCGAGCAGCGCGAACACGGCTATCGCGAGCGCGCCCTGAAGATGTACCCGTGGGTATGCGGGCGCTGCGCGCGTGAATTCACCCGCGCCAATGTGCAGGAACTGACTGTGCATCACCGCAATCACGATCATGACTGCAACCCGTCCGACGGCAGCAACTGGGAGCTGCTGTGCGTGTATTGCCACGACAACGAACACGCGCGGCACATCGACCACGTGCGCGGCGGGGTGATGGCAGTCGAGACGCCGCCGCCGGCCACCGGGAATCCGTTCGCCGATCTGAAGGCGATGCTGGAGCGCGGAAAGCCATAGCAGCTCGCTTGCGGGTGATGCTCTTGCTTTTGGGAATCCCGAATCTCGAATCCCGAATCCCGACGAAAGAGCTTCGCCCGCAAGCGCGCTCCCACGGGGGTGTGCGAGGTCAATCCTGCGGCTTGACCATGCGCAGTCGCGCAGCTTGCACACCGGGCAGGGCGCGTACGCTGCGCAACAAGTCGGGAATGGCGTCCACCCGCCAGTCTTCGCCCAGTTCCAGATCGGCCTGGGCATTGCGGTTGCGGTAGCCATGCAGGGTGACGCTGGCGCGGCCGCCCCGGTAACCCGCCAGGACGTGCTGCAGTTGTTCGACGAAGTCCGGGCGAATGCCGTTCAACTTCAGCTGCAGCAGGCGCGCCTGCTTGCGGCAGGCATCGTCGAGCGAACAGGCTGAGCGCGCGCGCAGCTGGAAGCCGCCGCCGGAAAAATCGTCAATGCGCAGGCCGCCGCCCACGATCAGGATCTGGCCGCGGGTAAGCAAGGGCGCGACTTGCTGGTAGAGCTCGCCGAAAAAGCTCACCTCGATGGCCCCGCCGCCATCTTCCAGGCGAACGAAGGCATCGCTGTCGCCGCGCTTGCGCACGGCGGCGACCATGCCGGCGACGGTCCAGGCCGTATCCGGGCCGCGGCGGAACCGATTGGCGTTGCCGTCGTCGCCGCGATGCGGTTTCGGTGGCTGGTAGCGGTCGGGGATCTCGGCGAGCGGGCAGGTTGACAGTTGCGCCAACTCCTCTTTCCAGGGATCGGTGGGGTGGCCGGAAAGATAGTGACCCAAGGTGTCATGCTCGCCTTGCAGCCGTTGTTCCAGCGGCCAGTCCGGCGAAGTGGGCAAGTCGACCTTGAGCACCGGCGTGCTGGTGCCGATGGCAGTGCCGAACATGTCGTTCTGGCCTGACTGCCGATCGCGCAGGTGCTGCTCGGCCGCCTTGATCGCGTACGGCAGTTGCAGCATCAGGCTGGCGCGATTGGTGGCCAGCGCATCCAGTGCGCCGGCAAGGACGAGCGCTTCCAGTACCCGTCGATTGAGTCGGGTCGGATCGACCCGACGACAGAAATCCGCCAGGTCGGCATAAGGGCCGTGCGCGCGTTCGGCAACGATCGTCTCGCACGCACCGTGGCCGACGCCTTTGATCGCGCCCAGGCCGTACTGGATGACCTTGGGCTCGATCGCCACGAACATGTATTCGGAAGCATTCACGTCCGGCGGCTGCACCACGATATTGCGTGCGCGCGCCTCGTTGAGGAAGGTCACTACCTTGTCGGTGTTGTCCATGTCCGCGGAGATCGTGGCGGCCATGAACTCGGCGGGGTAATGCGTCTTCAGCCACGCGGTCTGGTAGGAAACCAGCGCGTAGGCAGCCGCGTGCGACTTGTTGAAGCCGTAGCCGGCGAACTTCTCCATCAGGTCGAATATGGTGTCGGCTTTCTCGCCGGTCAGCCCGTCCTTCGCCGCGCCGTCGCGGAACTTGACGCGCTCCTCGGCCATTTTCTTGGCGTCTTTCTTGCCCATCGCGCGACGCAGCAGATCGGCGCCGCCGAGCGTGTAACCGCCCACGATCTGCGCCATCTGCATCACCTGCTCCTGGTAGACCATGATGCCGTAGGTCTCTTGCAGGATCGGCTCGACGCGCGGGTCGGGATATTCCACGTCCTCGCGGCCGTGCTTGCGCGCGATGAAGCTCGGGATCAGGTCCATCGGGCCAGGACGGTACAGCGCCACCAGCGCGATGATGTCCTCGAAGCGGTCGGGCTTGGCGTCCTTCAGCATGCGCTGCATGCCGGAGGACTCAAGCTGGAACACCGCCACGGTTTGCGCCTTCCTCAGCAGCTCGTAGGTAGCCGCGTCGTTCAACGGCAATTTCGAGATATCCAGCGCTTCCTCGCCCACGGGCTCCGCCGCAGCCACAGGCTGCCCCGGACTTGCTGCTGCCGCCTGCGTGGGGTGGGGCCCGGCGGGCGGATGGGAACGCTCCCTGGCACGCCGCGCGTTGATCGCCTTCACCGCCCAGTCGATGATGGTCAGCGTACGCAGGCCGAGGAAGTCGAACTTCACCAGGCCCACGGCTTCCACGTCGTTCTTGTCGTACTGGGTGACCACGCTGCCGCCGCCGGCTTCGCAGTACAGCGGGGAAAAATCGGTGAGTGGGGTCGGTGCGATCACGACGCCGCCGGCGTGCTTGCCGGCGTTGCGGGTGAGGTTTTCCAGCTTCAGCGCCAGGTCAACGAGTGCACGCGCGTCCTCGTCCTGTTCGTAAGCTTCGCAGAACTCCTTGACGACCCGGTCGGGTTCTTTTTTCGATTTTTCCGAACGACCCAGCGCATCGGACAAGGTGAGGTCGAGCGGGCGCGGCGGCACCATCTTGGCCAGCCGGTCGACCTGGCCGTACGGCATGCTGAGCACGCGGCCGGAATCGCGCAACACTGCCTTGGCCGCCATCGAGCCGTAGGTGATGATCTGGCTGACCTTGTCGCGACCGTACTTGCGGGCGACGTAATCGATCACCTCGTCGCGCCGATCCATGCAGAAGTCGATGTCGAAGTCGGGCATCGACACGCGTTCGGGATTCAGGAATCGCTCGAACAGCAGGTCGAACTGCAGTGGGTCGAGATCGGTGATCTTCAGCGCCCACGCGACCAGCGAACCGGCACCCGAACCGCGACCGGGGCCCACCGGAATGTCCTGCTGCTTGGCCCAGTTGATGAAGTCCGCCACGATCAGGAAGTAACCCGGGAACCCCATTTCGATGATGACGTCGAGCTCGCGTTCCAGCCGTACCTCGTAATCATCCAGCGTGTGGTTCCCGGCCAGCGGCGCATGGGCCAGGCGCTCGCTCAGGCCATGCCGCGACAGTTCGCGGATATGGCTGTTCAAATCGTGGCCGGCCGGTACCGGGAAGTCGGGCAGGTAATAGGTGCCAAACTTCAGTTCCAGGGTGCAGCGACGGGCCAGCTCGACGGTGTTTTCCAGCGCCTCGGGCAGGTCGGCGAACAGCTCGGCCATTTCCGCGGGCGTTTTCAGGTACTGCTGGTCGGTGTACTCGCGCGGTCGCTTGGGATCGGCCAGCACGCGCCCCTGGTTGATGCACACGCGTGCCTCGTGCGCATCGAAGTCGTCCTGCTGCAGGAAGCGCACGTCGTTGCTGGCCAGTACCGGCAGGCCCAGTTCACCGGCCAGCATCAGCGCGGAAGCATTCCATTTTTCCTCGCCGTCGCGGCCACAGCGGGTGAGTTCCAGGTACAGCCGGTCCGGGAATAGCTGCGCCAGCGGGCGCAGCTTCGCCAGCGCGGCGTCGTTGCCCTGGTTCAAGGCCAGCCGCGCCACCTCGCTGCTGCGGCCGAGCAGTGCGATCAAGCCACCGCAGGCGTCACCCTGCAGCCAGTGCGCTTCAGTCAACGCGTGGCCGCCGCGCTGGCCTTCCTGCCACGCGCGCGAGACCAGCCGGGAGAGGTTGAGGTAACCGTCGTGATCCTGGCATAACAGCGTCAGCCGCCATGGCCGCGGATCATCCGGCGCCGAGATCTGCAGGTCGCAACCGCCGATCGGCTTGATTCCGGCCGCGTTGCATGCCTTGTAGAACTTGACCAGGGCAAACATGTTGCATTCGTCGGTCAGGGCCACGGCTGGAATACCGTCGCGTACGCAGGCGTCGACCAGCGCCTTGATGCGGATGGTCGAGTCGACCAGCGAATATTCGCTGTGCAGATGCAGGTGGGTGTAGCTGACAGTCATGCGGATCTACGCGCGGTATCCCCGCAGGCTACCCGGCGCTGCACGCAGCGGCAAGATTGACTTGTGCGAGGTTTGCGCGAAGCGCATGGCGGCCTCGTCTGCGGTCGTTCAGTGTGCAGCCAGCGCCTTCGATTCCGGTGCCCGTTCGTTGAGCAGACCGTTGATCTCGGCGATCAAGCTGTCCAGCATGTCCTCACCATAACCAACATGGATGTTTGCCACCGTGCCATCGCGGTGCAGGATTACCATCACCGGAATGCCTCCGGCCGTGCCGTAATGCGCACCGATCGTGCCTCGGCGATCCCAGCTGATCATCAGGTTGGGCAGACGCTTGCGCAGCAGCTGCGCGCTGCGGTGGAAGGTGTCGTGATTCTCGCGATAATCCACGGCGACGACTTGCAACGGCAGGTGTCGTTGCGTGGCTAGCGATTGCAGGCCAGCCAGCACCGGCATTTCCTTCATGCAGTAGCCGCACCAGGTCGCCCAGAAGCTGATCACCACGACCTTGCCGTGCAGCGAAGCAAGGCTCACCGTCTGCCCGTCCAGAGTCTGGCCCAGCGAATCCGGCGGGGTGTCGCCGGGCTTGATGCTGGCGTTGGCGACGAAACAGCACATCAACGACGCCCAGGCGATCAGGGCAAAACCTGTCCGGCGCATATTGTCTCCCCTTCCCGCGTCGCTGATCGGAAGCTTAGTGTGCTCCATAACCGACGATCTGCAGCAGCTTGGGCAACTGCGGTGGTATGGCGGGGCAGCCCAGCTCGGCCGCAGGTGAGCCATCGGCATAAGCAGCGGTGATCTGTTCGCCGGCGCGGCAGCGCGCCCGGATTGCCGCGGCCAGCTGCTGCGGTTGATCGTCGGCAAACGATTGTCCGAGCAGTGCAATGACCAGCTTTCCGGCACCCAGCGTTCGGCATGAGGGCAACGGTTTGTCCAGCAGGAACCCGCTCGGCTCGTTCCAGAAACTGACGCGGCCACCGCAGTCGTGCGCCATCAAGGAGGCCATCAGCTGCATGTTCATGCGCTGACGCAGCTTCGCCGAAAGCGAGGAGGGTGCCTGCAGTACGAATCCACTGTGCCCGAGCGCCATGGCAATGGCGCTGGCGTAAGCCGCATCGCCATGCACGGCGCGGTCGAGCGTGGCCATGATTCCCGCGTTGGCAGCGGGTGGCGCCAGCTCGGTCCAGCGGTAATCACGATCGATGGCGGCGCTTTTGCGTTCGACCAGGGCTTTCCACATGCGGAAGAAGCCCGTGGCGGGATCCTGTGGATGGTTCAAGGCGGCCAGCACCAGCATGAGCGGCACGCCGCAGGTATAGGGCAACTGTCCGTGATCCAGATGCCCGGCGGCCAGGCTGCCCTGGGCTGGCAGCGAGAGCAGGCAGTCATCCAGCGACGTACTGGCCTCGGCCAGCCATGCCTGATCGGGGTCGCCTTCGACGTGGGCGGAGGCAAGCATCTTGGCCAGCTCGGCACCGCCTTCGCTGGCAAGGTTCGATTCGGCGTCGACTGGCTGCATGCCTGCGGCCGCATTCCACACGTGGAATAGTTCGTGAGCGACGAATTCGGTGATTTGATGGGCGGCGCTGGCGTCGGGCGTCTTCCAAGCGGCGCCGATCAGGCCGAGGGTGAGCGAGCCGGGCAGGCGGTCGCCGTGATAACCGCTGCCATGCGCGTCTGGCAGGCTGTAGAAGAAGATGGTGGGCAGCGCCATCGGCCACATCCGCTGGCGATAGAACTCGGCCACCCCGGGAATGGTGTGGCGCAGGCGATCGCGTATCCAGTCCGGCGTGCCGCGGCCGCTGACCAACAACAGCGAATGCACCCGCTCGACCCGTGGCGTGCCGAACGCGACGTAGGCCGCCGGCGCCGGTGCGGCCGGGGCGTGCAGCGGGCGGGTGCTCGCCGTGGCATAGCCGATGACCCGTTCGCCCGGAGCAGGGACGAAGCGCAGGCACAGCGGCGTGGTGCCTTCCGCTGCAGCGAACGCGTCGCTCTCCACCGCGATGGTGCCGTCGGCGAAGCGTAGGAACGGCGGGTAGGTGCGATCAGGGCGCTCCAGATTGGTACGGACGTCCATCTGCACGCGCATGCGGCGCTGATGTGGATCGGCCAAGCGCAGGCCGTCGTCGGTGATCACGGTCGAGCCGTCCGCGGATTGCCACAGCTGGCTGCGCCGATAGCCGTCCATCGGCTTCAGTGCGATCGCATCGGTACCTTGCGGTAGCGTCAAATCCAGCGAGACGGTGCGATGCGCAGCATCGATGCCGATGTCGGCATCGATGCAGGCAGTGGCAGCGCGAACCGGTAGCCAGCCGCAGGTCAACAGGATGGCAAGGGCGAGTGTCCACGGCTTGCAGCGCATGCAAAGGGCCTCTTTTCAGTCTGCGCCTATCCTACTCGGTCAATCGGGCAGCGTCGCTGTGCAGGAAGTCAGCACGAGGGACAATTTCATTGTGGAGTGCAGGCTCACCGGAGTGGCCGGCTCAGCATGCCGATCAGTGAACGCGGAAGCATTCATCGGCAGCAGATTCGAGCGTGTTGCGAACGACGATCCAGGACAGTCCGACGTGGGTCAGAACAAGCCGCCGTGGTCCAGCAAGGCGCGCACCGGCGCAAAGCTGCGCCGGTGTTGCGCGCACGGTCCGAGCTGCCGCAGCGACGCCAGGTGCGCCGCCGTCGGATAGCCCTTGTGGACGGCAAAGCCGTAGCCGGGATGCACGCAGTCGAGTTGCACCATCAGTCGGTCGCGGGTGACCTTGGCCAGGATCGAGGCCGCGCTGATCGCAGGCTCCAGCGCGTCGCCGCCCACGATCGCGCGGCCACGGCAGGGCAGATCCTTCGGCAACTTGTTGCCGTCGATCCACGCCTCCACGGCGGCAGGCGCCAAACCGGCCACGGCGCGACTCATGCCCGCCATGGTGGCCTGGAAGATGTTCAGCCGGTCAATCTCTTCCCGCTCGATCAATACGATGCAGTACGCCAGTGCGCGCTCGATGATCTGCGGGAACAGCGCCTCGCGCCGTTTTTCGCTGAGCTTCTTCGAATCGTTCAGGCCGATGATCGGCCGCGCCGGATCCAGGATGACAGCGGCCACTGCCAGTGGGCCGGCCAGCGGCCCGCGGCCGGCCTCGTCAACGCCAGCCACGAGAGTGGCGCTCCAGCAAGATTCCGCGCCTTTGGCATTGGCCTCATCTCCGCTGCTGGGAGGCGACTGCATGGATGCAGGAGGAAGAGCAATGCGCGGAGCCATTGCCGAGGATCGCGGCGAGGAGTCGGTACTGGCCTGACGCTTAATCACCAGCGCACCCGCGTCCGTCGATCAACTCCGCGATCGCGGTCGCGGCGCGGTCCCCTGCACGTCCTTCCAGACCCCCGCGCAACTCCTGGTGCAAATACTCGAACGCGGCGACAATCCCTCCCCGTCGTTCGCTGTCCTTGAACAAGGCGAGGGTTGCCGCGGCGAGCTTTTCCGCCGTGCAGTCGTCCTGCATCAGTTCGGGCACCAACGGGACGTCGCCCAAACCGCAGGCGTGCGCCAGGATGTTGGGCAGGGAATACACGTCGGTCTTTATCATCCGCAGCGCCCGGGCAATGAAGTAGCTGGCAGGCGACACGCGATAGCCCACCACCATCGGCCGCTTGGCCAGCATTGCCTCCAGCGTCGCGGTGCCGGAGGCCAGCAGCACCACATCGGCGGCCAGCATTGCCTCATGCGCGTGGCCGTTCAGCAGCAGAGGTTGCGATGCATCGCGCGGCACGTTGGCCAACAGCTCCTGCAGTTGCGCGTGCACCTGCGGATTGGCAGCGGGAATCACGATGCGCAGTCCTGGCAGGCCAGCCGCAACCCGGTTGGCGGCGTCCAGGAAAATCTGCCCGAGTCGCTTTACCTCGGACACGCGGCTTCCCGGCAATACGGCCAGCACGGGTACTTGCGGTGGCAGTTCCAGCGCCTCGCGCGCGCCTGTGCGATCGGCTACCAGCGCGAAGCGGTCGGCCAGCGGATGGCCGACGAAGCGCGCATCGATGCCATGTTTCGCGTAGATCGCCGGTTCCATCGGAAACAAGCAGAGCACGCGATCAGCACTGCGTCCGATCTTTTCCGCACGTTTTTCACGCCAGGCCCAGATCGACGGGCTGACGTAGTGCACAGTGCGCACGCCAGCATCTTTCAAACGCCGCTCCACGCCGAGATTGAAATCCGGCGCGTCGATGCCGACTAAGACGGTTGGCTTGAGCTCGCGCAGCCGTGCGACGAGGGACCGGCGCAGGCGCAACAGTCGCGGCAGGTGGCTGATCACTTCGCTGAAGCCGAACAGTGACAATTCGCGCATGTCGTACCACGACTCGAAGCCTTCACGCTGCATGAGCGCGCCCCCGATGCCGACGAAGCGAGCCTGCGGATAGCGCAGTCGCAACGCGCCAATCAGCGCGGCCCCGAGCTGATCGCCGGAATCCTCACCGGCGAGGATGGCGATGGTTGGAGAGGCTTCGTCTGTCTGCATGTAATGCCTCCGGCCTTGGTTCGAAGCGGGGCGACCGCGCGCGTTTGATTTCCGACAGGCGCCATGCGTCTGGGAGTCTGTCGGACTTTGGTTGGCCGGGCTGCGAATCCGCCTGCGCGGCCCATATTTCCGCCGATTCTATGGTCCATAGAAACACTATCGACCTGCGTATCGTCAATTGCTGTCCTCGCACAGTCGAATTCTCGCCTCGACCACCAAAGGCCGACAGGCTCCTAGCGGGCCAGCGAGCGCCCGCTGTGATCGAGAAAATCCAGCATGGCGCGTACATCGTCGCTTTCGCGAGCCTGTTCGATCAGCTTGTCGCGCGCCTCGGGCAGCGTGAGCCCGGCCATGTACAAGGTGCGATAGGCGCGCTTGATCGCCGCGATGCGGGTGCTGTCGAAGCCGCGGCGCTTCAAACCTTCGCTGTTGATGCCGCGCGGGCGGCCCTGTTGTTCGTTGGCCATCATCACGAACGGCGGCACGTCGTGACCCACCAGGCAGCCCATGGCGATGAAAGCGTGCGCGCCAACCTTGCAGAACTGATGTACGCCCGAATAGCCGGAAAGGATGGTCCAGTCGCCGATCTCCACATGCCCTGCCAGCGCCGAGTAATTGGAGAACACCACGTGGTCGCCGATCTTGCAATCGTGGGCGATGTGGACATAGGCAAGCACCCAGTTGTCGTTGCCGAGCCGGGTGACGCCGCCGCCATCGCCGGTGCCGCGATTGATCGTGACGAACTCGCGGATCAGGTTGCGGTCGCCAATCACCAGTTCGGTGCGTTCGCCGGCGAATTTCTTGTCCTGCGGGTCGCCGCCCAACGAGGCAAACTGGGCGATCCGGTTTTCGCGGCCGATCCGGGTTGGGCCGTCGATTACCACGTGCGGGCCGATCGTGGTGTCGTCGCCGATTTCCACTTCGGCGCCGATGACGCTGTAGGCACCGATGCTTACGTTGCGGCCGATCACGGCGGTTGCGTCGATTTGCGCGGTAGGGTGGGTCGCGCGGACGCCGTTCATTTTTCGGATCTCGCGGCACACATCAGTTCGCAACTGGCCATTTCCTTGCCGTCGACCACTGCGCGGGCCAGGAACAGACCCATGCCGCGCATTTGCCGCTTCAGGCCCACCTCGAGTCGTAATTGATCACCGGGCACGACCGGGGCATTGAAGCGTGCGTTGTCGACCTTCACCAGGTAGAACAACGGGCTGCCATTGTCTCCCTTGAGGCGGCGACTGATCTGGGTCAGCAGGCCGGCGGCCTGTGCCATCGCCTCGATGATCAATACCCCGGGCATCACCGGATGGATGGGGAAATGACCGTTGAAGAATGGCTCGTTGATGGTGACGTTCTTCAGCGCCACCACGCTCACCTCCGGCACGATCTCGATCACCCGATCCACCAGCAGGAACGGATAGCGATGCGGCAGCAGCTGCAGGATCTGTTCGACATCGATCGGCATGGTCATCGCGCCGACTTGTTCATTCATGACTATTGTCCTTTTCCAGTACCGATAGTCGGCGCGTGTACTCATCCAGGTGCTTGAAACGTGCGGCGTTCTTGCGCCACAGGCGATTTTCCTGCAGCGGCGTACCCGACGAATACTCTCCGGCCTCGCGAATCGAGTGCGTCACCAGGCTCTTGGCGGTAATGGTAACGCGGTCTGCCAGTTCGAGATGGCCGAGCACGCCGGCATTGCCGCCGATCATGCAATAGCGCCCGATTTTCGCGCTGCCGGCCACCGCCGCGCAGCCGGCCATCGCGGTGTGCGCGCCGATGTGCACGTTGTGGGCGATCTGGATCTGGTTGTCCAGCCGCACGTCTTCCTCCAGCACGGTGTCATCCAGCGCGCCTCGATCGATCGTGGTGTTGGCCCCGATCTCGCAGTCGTCGCCGATGCGCACGCCGCCAAACTGCGGCAGCTTGATCCAGCCACCGAGTTCGCCGGCAGCGTGGTCGAAGGCAAGGCCGAAGCCGTCCGAACCGATGACCGCGCCGGGATGGATCAGCACGCGCCGGCCCAGCGTCACCCGCGTCACCAGCGTCACTCGCGCTACCAAGCGTGACTGTGCACCGACGATGCAGCCCTCGCCGACGATGCAATGCGGCCCGAGGATGACGCCGTCGCCGATCACCGCATCATGCTCGATGACGCAGCATGGGCCGATGCTGGCGCTGGCGCTGACCCGTGCGCCCGCGGCAACCACGGCGCTGGGGTGGATGCCGGCGGGTGCCGCCGGCTGGCGTTCGAACAGTGCAGCGATCCGCGCGTAGGACACGTAGGGGTCTCGCGCGATCAAGGCGGTGGTCGGACAGGCAGCGAGGTTCTCCTCGCTTACCACCACCACGCCGGCGCGGGTGGATGCCAGTTGGGCGGTGTATTTGCGGTTGGACAGGAAGCTCAGTTCGGTGGCGCCGGCGCCAGCGAGGGTGCCGACACCGCTTACCACGCGCTGCGGGTCACCATGGACTCCCAGATCGAATCGCTCGGCCAGCTCGGCTGCCGAATAGTGAGTTGCATTCATGCCTGCTCCGGACAGTGCGCGTGATGGTACGGCGCAGCGCCGAACTTTCCCGCCCGGCGCCGGGAGATTCCCGGTGAATCATTGCATCCCTGACCGCCTGCGCTCAGAACTGGCTGCCGAAGGTGAACTGGATGCGCTCCTCGTAATGGCTGTCCGATGGTTGCGAACGGAACGGCATGGCCAGACTGATGATCAGCGGGCCGATCGGTGCCTGCCAGTGCAGCGAGATGCCGGCCGAGGCGCGCAGGCTGCTGGCGTCGAAGCTCTGGTAATTCTGGTAGGCGTTGCCGACGTCGGTGAACAACGAGACACGTGCCGTGTTGACGTCCTTCAAGAACGGCAGCGGCAGATACAACTCGGCCGTGCCCAGCACCTTGAAGGCGCCGCCGATCGGTTGTGCGTAGTAGCCGCCCAGACACGTGCCGTTGGCGGTCGGTGTACTGCCGTCGATGCAGACGCGCGGGCCGAGGGTGTTGTCCTGGAAGCCGCGCACGTCGCGCACACCGCCGGAGAAGAAGTTGTTGAAAAACGGGAAGTCCTGGCGCATGTCCGGCATGACATAGCCTGGCCGCTCGGCTTCGGTGGCGGCCTTCAGGGCAGCGAACTGGTCGTCGTCAATGCCGTTCTTGCCGTAGGTCTTGCCGTAGCCCACCTGGCCATCGAGATACAGCACAAAGCCCTTGCCGATCGGCCAGTAATGGTTGGCCTCGACAGTCAGTTTCCAGTACTGCACGGTGGAGCCGGGCAGGGCAATGTCGCTCTGCGCGGAGATCAGACCACCACGCGTCGGCGCCCAATAGCCGTTGCGGGTGTCGTGGTTCCAGCCCAGCGTGCCGGTCCAGGAGTGGATCGTCTGGTTGCCGATCTGGTTCTGGTAATCGGTCAGCACCTGCGGGCTGTAGCCTGGGATCAGGTTGACCTTGTTGCTGCTGATGCCCAAGCCCACCCGCACGCCGTCGTTTTCGCTGATCGGAATACCCAGGTAGCTGGAAAAACTCTTGGCGCTGGTACTGTAGTTGGCAAAGTCGGTGTTGCCGAAGTCAGTTTTCGAGTAGGTGGCGTTATAGCCGATACCGATGCCGTTGTCGGTCAGGTACGGGTTGTAGTAATTGGCGCCAAAGCTGGTCTGATAGGTGCTGCGCGAGCCACTCACCGAGAAGCTGTCGCCGCTGCCGAACAAGTTGTTCTGGCTCAGCGACGCGTTCAGGATACTGCCGGCGTACTGCGAGTAGCCGACGCCGAACTGGACGCTGCCGGCGGACTGTTCTTCAACCTTGACGGTGACGTCCACCTGGTCCTGGGTACCTGGCACCAGCTTCTTGTCGATGTCGACCTTCTTGAAATAACCCAGCCGTTGCAGGCGGATCTTGGAGCGGTCGATTGCCGCCTGCGAGTACATTGAACCCTCGAGCTGGCGCATTTCGCGGCGCACCACGTTGTCCTCGGTCTTGGTGTTGCCCTGGAAGATCACCCGGCGCACGTACACGCGTTGGCCCGGCTCGATGTACATAGTCAGGTCGACCGTGTGGTTTTCCTTGTCCAGCTTCGGGATCGGGGTGACCTTGGCGTAGGCGTAACCGAGGTTGGACAGCACCGCCTTGATGGCCTTGCTGCTGTTTTCAATCGCCGCACGATTGAAGATTTCGCCGTTCTTGACGAACACCAGCATGCGCATCGTCTTCTCGGGCAAAATCAGTTTGCCGAGCAGATGGACGTCGCTGATCTTGTAAATGTCGCCTTCCTTGACGCTGGCGTCGATGTACATGTTGCGTTTGTCCGGCGCGATCGCCACCTGGGTGGAATCGACGCCGAAGTCCGCGTAGCCGCGGTTCATGTAGTACGACTGGAGTTTTTCGAGGTCGCCCGAAAGCTTTTCGCGGGAGTATTGGTCGTTCTTGGAGTACCACGACAGCAGGTTCGGCGTGCCGGATTCGAAATCCTTGCGAATCTGCTTGTCGGTGAAGGCATGGTTGCCGAGGATGTCGATCTCGCTGATCTTGGCGGCCTTGCCCTCGCGGATCTCGATGTCGATGGCGACGCGGTTGCGATCGAGGCGGGTCACGTGCGGTTCGACCGTGACGTTGTACTTGCCGCGGTTGTAGTACTGCCGGACCAGTTCCTGCTGCACGTTGTCGATCGCCAGCCGATCAAACGTATCGCCTTCGGCGATGCCGGTGCTCTTCAGCCCCTTCTTAAGATCGTCGGTCTTGATGTCCTTGTTGCCGCGGATCGTCAACTTCGCGATCGATGGTCGCTCGGTCACCTTGATCACCAGGATATTGCCGTCGCGGTCGAATTCCACGTCGCTGAAGAACTTGGTCTGGTACAACGCGCGGATCGCACTTTGTGCCTCGGCATTGGTGAGCTTGTCGCCCTTGTTCACCGGCAGGTAATTGAATACCGTGCCGGCGGAAATGCGGCTGAGGCCGTCAATGCGAATGTCCGAGACCACGAAGGGCTCGAACGCAAACGCGTTGGCGGTGAGGGAGGCAAGCAGGATCAGCGCGGCGATACGCTTCATCGTCGATTCCGTAGGGTTATTTCGGTGCAGCGGCCAACATGGCCGCTCCATCAAAGCATGCGGCAGGGACGAACCCTGCCGTAAAAGTAAGCATCGCAATCCACCGCAATGCGTTGTCCGTCGTGTCAGCGCGTACGGATGCGACTGACGCAGGCAGGCAGATCGCCCGGTCGGCGACGAAGGCGATCCGCATCACGACAGCAAGGTACGCTGGATGTCGTTGAAGAGCGTCCACCCGACCAGACTGAACAACAGCACCATTCCGATGTACTGGCCAATGACCATCGCCTGTTCGCTGACCGGGCTGCCCTTGACCAGCTCGATCAGATAATACAGCAGGTGCCCGCCATCCAGAACCGGGATCGGCAACAGGTTCAGGATCGCCAGGCTGAGCGAGACCATGGCGAGGAACTGCAAAAACCAGGCGAGGCCCATGTGCGCCGAGGCATTCGCGTACTGCGCAATCCCGACCACGCTGGAAATGTTCTTGGTCGACGCACGACCGCTGAGCATGTCGCCGATCATGCTGAAGGTCTGCCGTGTGTTGCGCCATGTGCTGGTGAGTGCGGCAGAAAACGCCCTGAGCGGGCCGTACTTGACGGTTGCCGGCTCCAATGGCGGAGCCGAAATCCCTATCATCCATTGGGCCGGCTGCCCTTCCAGCGACTCCCAGCGGGCGGTGACGTCAAGAGTCAATGGCTGGCCATGCCGCTGCACGGCGATGGCGAGCTTGGGCGACTTGGCCGCGTCGGCCTGCACCAGTTTGCCGAAGCTGAGGAAATCCGTGGCGGGTTGACCGTTCACGCTGACGATCCGGTCGCCGCCCTGAATGCCGGCCAAGGCCGCGGGCTGGCCCGGCTTCACCGAGGCGGCGACCGCGGGCGGCGGTGCCAGCTGCAGGCCGAGCTTGTCCATGTACTGGTCGATCGGCTTGCCGGCGGGCAACTGATTCAAGGGCAGCAGCAACTGGCGGGTGCTGCCGTCGCGATCGCGCACGGTTATCGGCATCGGCGTCAGCGCCAACAGCGCGTTGCCGATCATCTCCATCGAGTCGCTCCAGGTGGAGACCTCGCGCCCGTTCACGCTGAGGATGCGGTCACCCGGCTGGACGCCTGCCTGCGCCGCGATGCTCTGCGGCGTGGCCGTCACGATCGGTGCAAAGTCGCTGCGCCCGAGCATGAACATCAGCCACAGCGCCGCGATCGTGAAGATCACATTGAAGCCCGGGCCGGCCGCCACGATGGCGATGCGTTTCCACAGCGGCTTGCCGGTGAATTCCTGGTCGCGCAGTGCGGGGTCGACCTCGCCTTCGCGGGCGTCGAGCATCTTGACGTAGCCGCCCAGCGGAATCGCGGCGATCCAGTATTCGGTGCCGTCGCGGGCCACATGTTTCCAGAGCGCCTTGCCGAAGCCGACCGAGAAACGCAGCACCTTGACCCCACAGCGGCGCGCGACCCAGTAGTGGCCGAACTCATGGAAGGTCACCAGCACGCCGAGCGTGACCAGCAACCAGAACACGGAGCCGAAAAAGGAAGTCATCAAGTACCGCAGTGAAAAATCATCAGGACAAGAATATCAGCAAGCATTGCGCAGCACCCGCCGCGCAACTTCACGAGCGAGCCGGTCGCGGTCGAGCAGGGTCGGGATATCGACCACCGGCTGGGCCGGCAGTTCCGCAAGCACCGCTTCGACCACATCGGCGATCGACAGGAATGGCAGTGCGCCGGACAGGAAGGCCGCAACGGCCACTTCATTGGCCGCACTCAGCAGGGCCGGCGCGTCGCCACCGGTACGCAGCGTCTGGAACGCCAGGGTCAGACAGCGGAAGGTGGTCGTGTCGGGCGCTTCGAACTGGAGCGGGGCGCACGCGGCCAGATTCAATCGGGCCACCCCGGACTCGACCCGCTCCGGCCACGCCAGCGCGTGGGCGATCGCGGTGCGCATGTCGGGGTTGCCCAACTGGGCCAGCACCGAGCCGTCGACGTATTCGACCATCGAGTGGACCAGGCTTTGCGGGTGCACCACCACTTCAATCACCTCGGCCGGGGCCGCGAACAGGTGATGTGCCTCGATCACCTCCAGCCCCTTGTTCATCAGGGTGGCCGAATCCACCGAGATCTTGCGGCCCATCACCCAATTGGGGTGTTTGCAGGCCTGATCGGGCGTGACGTGGGCCAGCTCGGCCCGGGTGCGACCGCGAAACGGGCCGCCGGAGGCAGTCAGAATCAACCGCCGCACGCCGCTGTGGGCCAGCTGGGGCCGTCCGCCGGGCAGACACTGGAACAGCGCGTTGTGTTCGGAGTCGACCGGGATCAGCGCGCCGCCGCCGGCGACCACGGCCTCCAGCAGCAGCGGGCCGGCCATCACGATGGACTCCTTGTTGGCCAGCAACAGGCGCTTGCCGGCGCGGGCCGCGGCCAGGGTCGATTCCAGGCCGGCAGCGCCGACGATCGCCGCCACTACCGTGTCGCACAGGTCGCTCGCCGCCGCAGTCGCCAGCGCGGCTGGGCCGCTGGCAACCTCGCAGCGCACGCCGGCGCCGGCGAGACCGCGGGCGAGCTCGGCTTCCTGTGCCGGGTCGGCAATGATGGCCAGTTCGGGCCGGTGTTGCGCGCACAGTTCAACCAGAGCATCGACGCGCCGATGCGCGCTGAGCACGGTGGCGCGAAATTGTTCCGGGTGGCGCGCGATGACGTCCAGCGTGCTGCCGCCGATCGAACCGGTGGCGCCAAGCACGGCGACCTTGCGCATCGTCACAACCGCAGCAACCACAGGCCGGCGGCGAAGATCGGCAGCGCCGCGAACACGCTGTCCAGCCGATCCATCAGGCCGCCGTGACCGGGGAAGATGCTGCCCGAGTCCTTCACCTGGGCGTGCCGCTTCATCAGACTTTCGAGCAGGTCGCCGACGATCGAGATTGCCACCGTGGCGACCGCCAGCACGGCCAGACCCAGCATGGCCGCGCCGCGCACGCCGAGCAGCCAGCCGCCGATCTCCGCCACCAGCACCCCCGCCACCATCGCGCCATAGGCGCCTGCCCAGGTCTTGCCGGGGCTGATCTGCGGCGCCAGCTTGCGCTTGCCGAAGGTGCGACCGCTGGTATACGCGCCGATGTCCGACGCCCACACAATCAGCAAGGCGAGCAACGTCCACCACTGGCCATGCGGTATCCGGGCATGGATGCTGACCAGCGCCACCCACGTCGGGAAGATCACGAATGCACCGGCCATCAGCTTGATGATCAGGTTCTCGCGGGTCGGCGCGGCGGCATAGGCAAACCGCCGCAACCACAGGCACGCCAGCAGCCACCAGGCTACCCCGACCGCCAGCAACCAGGGCGTCCATGCCGTGCCGTGCACCAGCCACAGCAGAACGAAGATGCCGGCGGCCGCGAGCAGCAGCACGATGCGTCCGCCGCGGTTGCGCAGCCCGCTGAGCAGAGCCCATTCCCACCACGCGGCCAGAAACGCCACCGCCACGATCGCAGCAAAGACGCCAGTGGGCGGCAACAGGACGATCAGGACGGTCAGCGGCGCGAGCACCAGGGCGGTGAGAATGCGCTGAAGCAGCATGGGAATCCTCTCAAGAAACGATAGCGACCTGCTCGCCGGTGCGGCCATAGCGGCGTTCGCGGCGAGCATAGTCTTCGATGGCGTGGCGCAGGCAAGCCTGATCGAAATCGGGCCACAAGGTGTCGGTAAAGTACAGTTCGGCGTAAGCGACCTGCCACAGCAGAAAGTTGCTGATGCGGCATTCGCCGCCGGTGCGGATGAACAGGTCCAGCGGTGGCAGGTCGGCCAGGCTCATGCACTGGCCCAGTCGCGTTTCGTCGATTTGATCGGCGCGCAGCTCACCCGTCGCGACCGCGGTGGCGACCCGGCGGCTGGCCTGCACGATATCCCAGCGGCCACCGTAGCTCACGGCTACGTTGACGTGCAGCGCTTGGTTGCCGGCAGTGTGTGCCATTGCCCCGAGCATGCGCTGGCGCAATGGTTCGTCGAAAGCACCCAGGTCACCGATGAAGCGCAGGCGCACGCCGTTGCCGTGCAGTTCGTCCACCTCCTTGTCCAGCGCGCGCAGAAACAGGCCCATCAGCGCACCGACCTCGTCCTGTGGGCGTTGCCAGTTCTCGCTGGAGAAGGCGAACAGGGTCAGGACCTGCACTCCCTCGCGCAGGCAGGCCTCGATCACTTGGCGTACCGCCTTGCGGCCGGCATTGTGGCCGAAACTGCGCGGGCGATGGCGCGCCCTTGCCCAGCGCCCGTTGCCATCCATCACAATGGCGACGTGACGCGGCACGCGCGCGGTCTCGGCGGCGCCGGTCATCGGTTTCGTGGTTCGTTGATCGACACCGCCCGTCGCTTGCTCAGGTGTCTGCCTGGGGAAGATGAGAGCGTACGGAAACCCTGCGAGCGCGCATCCGCCAGTGGCGCGGGTGCGGGCGTGGCACTGCCGCACGGCCGATCCGTGATCAAAGGGCCATCAACTCCTCTTCCTTGGCCTTGACCACCGCATCGACATCCTTGACGGCGCTGTCGGTCAACTTCTGGACTTCGTCGTCGAAGCGACGATCGTCGTCCTCGGTGATCAGCTTTTCCTTGAGCAGGTCCTTCACCTGCTGCAACGCATCGCGGCGCACGTTGCGGATCGCAATCTTTGCGTTCTCGCCCTCATGGCCCACGTGCCTGGCCAGTTCGCGGCGGCGATCTTCAGTCAGTGCCGGCATGTTCAATCGGATCACGGTACCGGCCGTGGTCGGCGTGATGCCCACGTCGGAGGCCATCAACGCCTTCTCGATCGGTGCCACCATGTTCTTTTCCCACGGTGTGATGTTGATCGTGCGGGAGTCTGCCAGCGTCACCGAGGCAACTTGCGACAGTGGCGTGTCGGCGCCGTAGTAGGGCACCTTGATATGGTCCACCAGTGACGTGCTGGCCCGGCCGGTGCGGATCCGCGTGAGATCGTGCCTGAGCGAGTCGATGCTCTTGCTCATGCGGGTCTGCGCATCGTTCTTGACGTCGTTGAGCATGTCTTGTTTCCCGGTCGACCTGGCAACGTTCGATTATAGCAGTGGCAGCCGCGGCCGCCGCCGGGGATTCGCTCCGGCTTTCAGTGAACCAGGGTGCCGATCGATTCGCCGCACATGATCCGCATCAGATTGCCCGGCACGGTCATGTCGTAGATACGCAGCGGGGTGCCGTGATCGCGGCATAGTGCGATGGCGGCGGTGTCCATCACTTGCAGGTTGCGCTGAATCACGTCGTCGTAGGTGAGCTGTTCGTAGCGGGTCGCGTCCGGATGCTGGGCCGGGTCGGCGGTGTAGACGCCATCGACCTTGGTCGCCTTCAGCACCAGGTCGGCGCCGATCTCCACCGCGCGCAGCGCGGCGGCCGAATCGGTGGTGAAGAACGGATTGCCGGTCCCCGCGGCGAACAGCACGATGCGGCCCTTTTCGATATGTCGGATCGCGCGCCGCCGGATGTAGTCCTCGGCGACGTCGTGAATCTGGATCGCGCTCATGACCCGCGCATAGCCACCGCACTTTTCAATCGCGTCGGCCAGCGCCAGAGCGTTCATTACGGTGGCCAGCATCCCCATGTGGTCGCCAGTGACACGGTCCATGCCGGCGGCGGCCAGGCCGGCGCCACGAAAGATGTTGCCGCCGCCGATCACGATGCCGATCTGCACGCCGGTGCGCTGCACCTCGATGATCTCGTGGGCCAGCCGGCCGATGACTTTGGGGTCGATGCCGTAGTCGGCTTCGCCCATCAGCGCCTCGCCGGAGAGCTTGAGCAGGATGCGGTGGTACTTGGGCTGGTCGCTCATGGGGGCTCCGGATTGGGTAGGTAAACCGGCTCATTGTAGCGGAGAGCGGGGGCGCCATGGGCGGGAAACGGGTACTGGAGCAGTCGGAAATGAGCGCGTCGAATGCCCGCTGTGGCCCCGAAAACAAGAAGGGCCACGGTTTGCCGTGGCCCTGTCAATCGAAGCGCTGGTTCCTTCTGGAAGGCCGGCCGTGGATGGCCCGTCTTCACTGTCAGGGATGACGGATAGTTCGGCTTACCTCAGGCCAGCCTGCTTCATCACTTCGGCAGCGAAATCCTCTTCGACCTTCTCGATGCCTTCGCCCACGGCGAGACGGACCACCGAGATCACCTCGGCGCCTTCCTTCTTCAGCGCGTCGGCTACCGTCACGTTGGTATCCAGCACGTAGGGCTGGCCGACCAAGGTGACTTCGGACACGATCTTGTGGATCTTGCCGCTGATGATCTTCTCGAGAATCTCGGCCGGCTTGGCCTTGTCCTTGTCCGACATCAGGCTCAGCGCGATCTCCTTTTCCTTGGCGATGAACTCCGGCGGTACGTCCTCGGCGCGGACATGCGGCGGATTCATGGCGGCTACGTGCATGGCAATGCCCTTGGCCAGGTCCTCGGAACCACCCTTGAGCGCCACCAGCACGCCGATGCGACCGCTGTGGACATAACTGCCGATCACGTCACCGCTTTCCACGCGGGCCATGCGGCGTACGTCGATCTTCTCGCCAATGGTCGCGATCAGGGTCTTGGCAGCATCCTCGACGGTACCTCCGCCCGGGTAAGCGGCGGCTTTCAGCGCGTCGATGTCTGCGACACCGGATTTCAGCGCGATCTCGGCAACGGCGTCGCTGAACTTCAGGAAGCTGGCGTCCTTGCCGACAAAATCGGTTTCGCAGTTGATCTCGACCAGCACCGCCCTGGCGCCGGCGTGGGCGGCCACGATGCGGCCTTCGGCAGCGATGCGACTGGCTTTCTTGTCGGCCTTGGCGAGGCCTGATTTGCGCAGCCATTCCATCGAGGCGTCGAGGTCGGCGTTGTTCTCGACCAGCGCCTTCTTGCATTCCATCATGCCGGCGCCGGAGCGCTCACGCAGCTGCTTCACCAGTTGGGCGGAAATATTGCTCATCGGTCATTCTCCAATGCTTGGATAGGCGCGAACACGAACGAACGCGATCGCGCGTTGATCTCGGGCTGAGCCGGGCGGCGGTCAGTGACCGCCGCGCAGCGGTCACTTGGCGGCGGGAGCGCCGTCGTTGC
>JBDTKM010000016.1:0-5014 GCA_039935315.1 Rhodanobacter sp.
GGTGAGAGAGGAGCGCCGTCGTCGGTGTCGCGCGAGCAGACGATCTGGCAGACCAGCCGTTCGTCCCCGCTGCCCAGCAAGTGATGACGGCCGCCGCGACGGCGCTCGGTCAGGCCAGGCATCACGCCGCTGAGGAAGTATTCCGCCACCTGTGCGGTACCTCCAAGCCGGGCCGTGGTTTTGCCGTCCCAGATCGCCAGCAGCAGGTGGCAATGACGTGCGATGAACACACCGGCCTGGCCGTATTGGCGATTGCGCTGCGGTCCGTGGGTGCCGATGCCTTCGTGTGTGCTATCGGACAGCAAGGGCAGGTTGATTACCTGGGCGTGGGCGCACAACGCATCGATGGTGGCGTGGGTGGCGGAGTGGTGGAAGTCCTCCACGTAAAGTGTGCGAGGGAGGGGCAACGGAGCGATCAGTCGTGCGCCCACCGCCAGCGCCTCCTCCGCCACCAGCTGGTCGCCGCCCTCGGCCAGTGCGGATAGTACGACCAGCGGCAGGGCAGGGAAGTCGTGTTGCAGCTGCACGAAGAATTCCCGCACGCGTCGCCGGATGGGCTCGACTTCGTGGGCGGGAATGTTGCGGTGGCTGGTGACGCCGATGACCAGCGGGACGGTGTTCGGCGTGGAGTCGTCATGCTTCAACATGGAACGAGTGGCCCAGGCGTGGCTGTATCTTCTGTGCGAGTTTACGCGCTGCAACGGCACGGTTCTGATCACTGACCATGATGCGGGCGCCAGGTTGAATGCGGGTATGTCGAAGTCCGGCTTCAATCTTGCGCAGCACGCCTGATCCCGGCCATGGGCCCAGGCGGTCCGTTGCTTGAGAGTCCGGGTGCGGTGCCAAGTCTGTGTGGCCAGTGAATCAGCTGCATTGCCGGGCTGGGGTATTCCGACGAAAATGAACCTGGGCCCTTTGGTTCGTACTTGCATCAGCAGGTGTCTGCGAACATCAGGGACCGGATTGTTGACTGGCGCGCCAACTTATTGAATAAATGAACTTGATCGCCTTCGCCGCCAGTCCACTACTCTTTCACGTTCTTGATCGCCGGGTCGCACAGGAGCACCACCGGACAGTCGCCCGCGTCGAGCCTTCCTGTATCGGTCACCCACACCTTGTAATGCGCATCGATTTTCGCAGTGCATTCGTTTGTAATTAGCCGCTGATTCTCACGATTGCCAGCGGAGGTCAGTTGATTGGCGTCATCTCCGGAGAAGTGGATCTCGCCGAATCGGTAAACGCTGGCCGCTATCAGATTCAATGTGATCGTTGCCTTGCCCGCATTGACTATGTGTTGTATCGACCCGTCATTTCTTGTGGGGTGGTTGCCACCCTCGTATTTGTAGCTGTACATCTCATTATTTGAGCCCATTACATCGATCCAGCCATCGCCCGTGGAGGCTGCGCGGCGAATGTCCAGTTTCACGATGGGCGAACTATTTGCAGTCATCGACATTGCTCCTGTTTAAAAATTGGCCGCTCCGGGCCAAAACGGGGGACGTATGGTCCACCGGCCTCGTGAATGGAAGGTCGTCATTCTGCGGCGTGATCTTGCGGGTCATTTGGAGACTTCCGTTGCGTGGCCGCCGAGTACCGCCGGCCATGGATACAGTGGGACGTAGCCACTTTTCCTCAGCGTTGCCAAATAAGCGGCCGCCTCGACGCCGCGATTCTGCGCCAGCAACACGCGCACCAGAAGATCGAGGTGATCGAATGCGGGTGGATTGCCACCGTTGCGGAGCTCGCGTTCGGCGGCCGACCACGCCGCACGTGCAGACGCGAGGTCGCCACGTTGGGCCGCAACGTTACCCTGGAGCAAGTGCAGCTTTGCTGGCAGTAATCGAAAATCGTCCTGGTTTTGTTGGCGGGCCACGGCCGGTAGCAGTTCAGCGGCTGCCCTCGATAGCCAGTTCGTTGCCAGGCCATTTGCACCGTCTCGCCATGCCAACTCGCCTAGCAATATCTCGGATTTAGCCAGCCAATGGAGCGTAGTGCTGTCCTTGGGTTCAACAGTGTGGGCGGTAGTGAGTACTTGCTCCGCGTCGCGCGCCTCATTTGCGGCTTGCGCGGGCGCTGCATGCCAGTCGAGTCTGGCCTGCCACCAGTAATCCTTGGCCAGTTCCAGTTGCCACGCCTTGTTCGTGGGGTCCTGCTCGGTCAACGTTTTGGACAGTGCCGTCGCGGCGGTGGCACCGCGGCGCGCGCTGGCAAAGTCGCCGGATTTCGCTTGTGCCTCCACCAGGAACAGGCGCGCATCCGGCCATTCCGACTTCCATTGCGCATTGTGTGGTTCGGCGGCGCGATTGGCAGATATGTCTTCCACCTGTTCCGTGAAACGTGCGCGCGCTTCAACAAGCCGACCGTCATGCATCGCCAAGGTACCCAGGTAGGACGCAATATTGGCGGCTTCGTCACGCAACCCTGTGTCGTGGGAATGTGTTTTCATCCAGCCCAGATACAGGTCATAGACAGCGTGGAAAATGCGCTCAGCTTGTTTGTTCCGGCCGCGAGCCAGATCGAGCGTGGCCAGATTTTCCTGGCCGTAGGCGACCTCGCGCTGCCAGGCAAAATTCGTTCGGTCCATCGCTGCGAGCTTTAGCGCGCTGTCGCGATAACGTCGTAGCCAGGTTTCCGCATTGTCCAGTTGCCCGTAGCGCCAGAACGCGAATCCAATCCAGTATTCAGCCTGGGCCCTATCGAATAATCGTTGCCCGTTTCCGGGCTGACGTCTGAGCAGTTCGCTGCTGCGCGCATAGGCGTCGCGGAACGCCAACATGGCTTTGTCGTCGTGACCTTGGTCCAATCGCACCTGACCGATGCCGGTCAACAAGCGCGCCTGTTGCTCCAGCGCGCGGGCATTGAGATCACGCGGCTGCAGCGTGCCGAAATAGGCGATGGCCTTGTCGTCTACCGCCACCATCAGGTCGAGCCGTCCGACTGTAGCGAGCTTGCCGCGCAAATCGCCGAGCATGAATCCCAGGATGCTTTCGGCCTGGGCCTGACGGCGCTGGGCATCGTGGCGTGAGATCAGCGCCAACACGGCCAATGTAGTGGTGAGGGCCATCACCACCAGCGCCATTGAGGTAATCACGGCCAGGCGCCGATTGCGGCGATGCATCTCACGCTGCTTCAGCGTGTCGAAGCCGACGTCCAGCAGGCCGGCGATCAGCTTGAGTTTTGCATTGCCTTTGCCATCCTTGCCAACGCGTGCATCGGCGGCGATCGGTTCTGCGGGTTGTGCGCTGAGCTGGCCGTCTGCATCAAGTTGAAAGCGCAGCGCGGGGGCAAAGCATTCTCCGGCTTCGCGGCCGGGCAGCTCGCTGGCGTTGGGCTCGCCATCCACGATCAGGCAGAAGATCCGCTCGCCGCGACCGAGCTGTTTGTACGCGAGGATTTCCTGCTGCACCCAAGGTGACGCGGCCGAGCGTGGCGAGCAGATCACGATCAGGTTGGCGGATTGCGCCAGCGCCTCGTTGACCTTGCGGCCAAGGTCGTTTGCGCTGGCCAGCTCGTCGCGGTCGCGGAAGATCGGGGTCAGACGTTTGGGGATGACGTCGGCGGTGGTGGTCCGGCCGACCAGCCGTTTCGGCACCGCATAGGTTTCCAGCGCCTTGTGCAGCCAGTCGGCCCAGGCTTTGTCCTGGTGGCTGTAGCTGATGAAGGCGTAGTAGCGAAACGCGGTTGCTTCGGAGTCTTGCGTCGTCACTTGTGGCGTTCCGGTGCGTGCGAATCCGGGGCGAGTGCTCCCTCGCAAATAAGTCCGTGTGGGATGGAAAACATTCGCGATTGAAGAGTCACGCTCACTGTCTCGGTGGGACCGCCCCGCGGAAAAGTGAACCTGAGGCCTCTTGGACGTCCATTGCATTCGACGTGGGCTATCGGTTGTGAATCATCGGGTCGCCAGAACCTCCTCCGGTTGGGCGGTCTTTGCAGACGGTGGTGTAGTACTTCCCGTTGTGCTCCACCATGAGAATGTAGTTGCAGCCTCCCGCAAGGGTGTATGTGTTGTAGACGCTGAACATACGCTCGTGAAGCAATGTTCTTGCACGGATGAAGCACGCGGCGTTGTTGGTGAAGTACACCGATTCATGCAGGAAATAGAAGTCCTTGACTGGAGAATCGGACGCGATTTTCCAGAGCATTTCCTGGGCGCCAAAAATGTCGGCGTGCGGCACGGCTACCGTCACAGGAGGATCGCTGTGGAGGTCCAGGCTGACTTCAATGCTGTCCAGTGCGGAAGGCCGTTGATTTGCCATGACATGACTCCTTGTGGGGTGGATCAGGTGGTTGCTGCGCTTGTTGATATGACGAGGCGGATGCTTGCCTTCGATCAGCGTGCGACCGGTGGTCGCTGCATGATGTCGGCGATTCGTTCAGTGAATGCGCTATTGATCGGGTAGGCCATATTGCTGGCGGTCACCAATGCCACGAAATCGGGGGTTCGATATCCCATCGCGGATAGCCGGGTGATCAGCGGGCGAGCGCCATGGATGTCGCCGAGCCGGAGCATTGCCGTGGCATAGGCGGCCAGCGAACGCGTGTCGTTGCCGGCTTGTACGAGCGGCGCAAGCAGATCACGCGCGTTCATCCATTCCTGTTGGGCCATGCTGCTGTTGTGACGCTGGGCAGCGATCTGTCCCTTGACACCATGCGCTTCCGCAACCAGCAGAATCAGGCCTTGGTCGCCGGGGGTCTTGGCGCGCAATTTTTGCAGGAGCGTCAGCGAATCGGTGGCCGATTCCGTCGCGGCATCGAGCTTTCCGCGCGACAGTTGCAGTCGTGATTGCTCCAACTCACTCAGTGCCAGATCCTGTTGAAAGTTGGCATTGGCTGGATTCCTGGCGCTCAACTTCGTCAGGATGCTGACCGCATCCTGATTCGCGATAGCGGCTGCGTCGAGGTGGCCGCTCTGGCGCAGCAGTACGCCGAGTTGCTGACTGTAGAGTGCAAAGTCGTCCTGCCAATCACTATTGGCTGGATCAAGTGCGGTCAGCTTCTTTGCGCTGTCCACTGC
>JBDTKM010000017.1:0-7047 GCA_039935315.1 Rhodanobacter sp.
TCGCCAACGACGGCGCGGCGGAGATTTACTGCGCCAGTGCCGACTGGATGGAGCGCAACCTGATGCGCCGCATCGAGGTCGCCTTCCCGATCCTCGACCCTGAGCTGGCCGCGCGGGTGTTCGAGGAGACGCTCGCCAATGGGCTGGCCGACAACACCCAAGCCTGGCTGCTCGACAGTGACGGCCACTACGTGCGCGCCGAACCGGGCGACAACGCGCCGTACAGCGCGCAGCAAGGCCTGCTGCAGAGGTTTGCCAGTGAAGCCTGATCCGCGCACGCAAGCCCATCAAGCATGCAAGAATCGACGTTTTGTCGCAGCGAGAGTCCCCGCGTGAGCCCGACCGAACAGACCCCGATCCGCGACGGCGAGCTGATGGCGGCGGTGGACATGGGCTCCAACAGCTTCCACATGGTGGTGGCACGGATGGAGCACGGCGAACCGCGGGTGATCGATCGGCTGCGCGATACCGTACGCATGGCCGCCGGTCTGCGCGCCGATGGCAGTCTGGATGCCGAGCACCGCAGCCACGCACTGGCCTGTCTGGCGCGCTTCGGTCAGCGCATCGCCGGCGTGCCCTCGATGCGGGTGCGCGCGGTCGCTACCAACACGGTGCGCCAGCTGGCTTCGCCGCACACGTTCCTGACTGCCGCCGAAGCTGCGCTCGGCCACCCGGTCGAGGTCGTCTCCGGGCGCGAGGAGGGCCGTCTCATCTTCCTTGGCGCCGCGCACGACCTGCCTGCATCGCGCGATCCGCGCCTGGTCATCGACGTCGGTGGCGGCAGCACCGAATTCATCATCGGCCGCGGGCTGGCGCCGCTCCACACCGAGAGCGTACAGGCCGGCTGCATCGCCTCGACCTTGCGATTTTTCCCAGGCGGCAAGGTTACCCACGCGCGCTGGCAGCGGGCATTGAGTGAGATCGGCGTGCTGTTGCAGCAATTTGCCGAGGACTTCCGCGAGTCGGGATGGCACAATGCCTATGGCTCGTCCGGCACGACCAAGTCGATCGGCTCCGTCGTCCAGGCCATGAAATTCTCCGACGACGGCATCACCGCAGCGTCGCTCGCGGCCGTGCGCAACGTACTGATCGATCATGGCCAGATCGATACGCTCAAACTGCCGGGCCTGGCCGCAGAACGTGCACCGGTCCTCCCGGGCGGCGTGCTGATCATGGAAGCGGCATTCGCCGCGCTCGGCATACAGCGACTTGGCGTATGCGAGAGCTCGATGCGCGAAGGCTTGCTGTGGGATTTGATCGGGCGAGCGGGCGGCAGTGATCCACGCACCGACAGCATCGATGCGCTGGCCACGCGCTACGGCGTCGATCGGGCCCAGGCGCGACGCGTCGAGGCAACCGCACTGATGCTTTTCGACCAGGTGGCACACAGTTGGAAACTGGACGCCGACGCTCGCGAGTGGTTGTCCTGGGCTTCTCGCGTGCACGAAATCGGCCTGACGATCGCGCACAGCCAGCACCACCACCACGGCGCCTACATCTTGCGTCATGCCGACCTGGCCGGCTTCTCGCGGCAGGAACAGCAACTGCTGGCTGCCGTAGTCGAACTGCACCGGCGCAAGCCGGACAAGTCCATCATCAGCGCCTTGCCGCGGCGCTACCGGGCCCTGGCAAAACATATCACCGCGATGCTGCGCCTCGCCGTGCTGTTCAGGCGCGCGCGGCGTGCCGAATCGCTACCGCAGATGCAGCTTGCTGCCAGCAGCAAGTCGCTGCATCTGAAACTCCCAGCCGCGTGGTTCGAACAGCACCCGCTCACTGACGCCGACCTGCAGCAGGAGCGTTCGCCGATGGCCGAACTCGGCGTGAAACTGGATATCTCCAGCAAGTGACGACACCCGCAACCAGTCGATAGACGAATGGCACTTGAATCAACGTCGTCACATGCGCTTGAGCAGCCGATCGGCCATTGAAAAGCGGCTCGCGTGAATGGCGACTATTGCGGCAATTGCCGCTGAACAAGTGCCATTCGTCGATAGACAATATTGCCGCGTATCATGGGCATCCATTTCCGCCGTGCTGACCCGGACCCGTTGATGCCATGCTGAAGTCCCTGCTTGCTGCCCTGCTCCTGATCGTGCCACTGACCGTTGCCGCGCAAACCGCCAAGCCTGCCTCCGCCGCACCGGCGGCTCCCGCGGCCGAACCGGAGGTGTTGCTGCATACCTCGCAAGGCGACATCACGCTTCAACTTTACCCGGACAAGGCGCCCAAGAGCGTCGCCAACTTCCTGCAGTACGTGCGCGACGGCTTCTATGACGGCACCTTGCTGCACCGGGTGATTCCGGGCTACCTGGTGCAGGGTGGCCTGTATACCCGCGAATTGCAGCCCAAGCGCACTCGGCCGGCGATCCCCAGCGAGGCGGACAACGGCTTGTCGAATCTGCGCGGCACGATTGCCGTCGCCCGCGGTGCGGACCCCAATTCCGGTACGGCACAATTCTTTTTCAATCTGGTCGACAACCGCCGACTGGATTTCGTCGGCAACCAGAGTGGCCTCACCTGGGGATTCGCGGTGTTCGGCAAGGTCATCAAGGGCATGGAGGTGCTCGACAAGATCGCCGTGCTGCCCACCCGCCCGCTCGGCCCGTTCTCCGGCGACGTGCCCAACCCGCTGGTGGTGATCGATAGCGCGCGTGTCATCGGCGACGAGCTGCCTGCCGCATCCGGCAGCGTCAAGACGCCAGCCAAGGCGGGCGTGATCCAACCCGCGGCGTCGAAATCGAACAAGAAGGCCGCCGCACACGTCAGCAAGGGTTGATCTGCATGACTACCCTGTTCATCGCCGATCTGCACCTGGATCCTGCCCGTCCACAGATCACCAAACTGTTCGAGAACTACCTGGCCAGCGCGGAGGTTCGTCACGCCGACGCGCTGTACATCCTCGGCGACCTGGTGGAAGCGTGGATCGGCGACGATGACGATGCCGAACTGCCGCAACGCATTGCCGACGCCACCGGCGCCGTGCGCGAAGCCGGGGTACCGGTATATTTCATGGTCGGCAACCGCGACTTTCTGCTGGGCGAGGCGTTCGCCGCGCGGGCGCGCATGACCCTGCTGGACGACGGCATCGTGCACGATATCCACGGCCATCCCACGTTGCTGATGCACGGCGACGTGTTGTGCACTGACGACCTTGCCTATCAGGCGGTACGGCGCCAGGTCCGCACCAGCGAATGGCAGGCGCAGATCCTGTCAATGCCGCTGCAGGCGCGCCGCGCGTTCGCCGCAAAAGCCCGTCAGGACAGCATGGCGCACACCGGCCGCACGATGGAAAGCATCATGGACGTCAATGCCGATGCCGTGACCAAAACGATGCGCACCGCTGGCGTGGCCAGGTTGATTCACGGGCATACGCATCGTCCAGCGGTGCATCGGTTCCAGTTGGCCGGGAAACCGGCAGAGCGGATCGTGCTGGGGGATTGGTACGAGCACGGCTCGGTCCTGCGAGTCGATCGCGACGGCGTGGAATTGCGCGGACTGGCAGTGCGCTGAAGCGCGCGGCTTCAGGCACATTCACCGAATCCGGAGCCGACGCCGCAGCAACCTCAGCTGCCTCGAATCAACCGATCCAGGCTCCACGGCCCACCGCCGGCGGATGACAAGTAGAGAAAGCCGAAGCAGAACACCACCGCCATCCCGCCGCCATTGAACAGCGGCCACGGCGACTGCGGCGCATGCACCATGAAATAGGCAAACGCCATCTCACCAGAGAGAATGAAGGCGACCGGCCGCGTGGCCAGACCCAGCAAAACCAGCAACCCGCCAAAGAACTCCAGCACGCCCGCCAGTCCCATCAGCGACAGCAGGTGCACGGTGTGCCCGCCACCGAATCCGAACAGCTTTGCGGCACCGTGCTGCATGAACAGAAACCCCAGCACGATGCGCAGAACGCTGAGCAGAAAGGGCGAAGATTTCGTCCAGAACGATGCGACGTTGGACATGATGCGACCTCCAGGTGAGTGTGGTGCTGCCGTCAAACCCGGGGCGGGGCCGCAGCTTTGCAGTCGCTCATGGTGCACAGGGAGGGGACTCAGGGCAAGGCCTTGCAAGATATTCCGGCCACGATCGCAGTCGCCAGGACTCCCCAGCTGATTACTTGCACATGCAACTTCTGCAATGCGGTTGCTAAAATGAAAACCTCATGAAGATTTCGAGAGTGCGTTTCGCGCTGGCGTTGGCGACATTCCTGCTGGCTGGCGGCACCGGCAACGCGAGAGCCCACGCGATCGCCGGACAACGGCTGTTTCCGTCCACTCTCACCTTCGACGATCCCGGTATCGGTGCGGAATTTCCACTCGTGTTCAGCCGCATCCGCGTTGACGGCGTCTACCACAACGACTTGTCGCTATCGGTCACCAAGCCGATCACACCGGGGTTTTCGCTGATTGCCGCGACCGACTACCTCGGCATCGGTCAGCCCGATGCGCCCACCACCCACGGCCTGGGCAATGTCAGCGTGGGCGGCGTGTGGCAGCTGTATCGCAACGCAGATACCGAGTCGATCGGCTCATTCTCGATCAGCGACAGCATCGCGCGTAGCGGCAGCCGCGCGATGCGTGACAACTACTCCAGCTGGTCGCCGGAGTTCGACTTTGGCAAGGGCCTCGGCAACGCGTCCCCGGCATGGATGAAGCCATTCGCGGTGAGCGGCGCCGTGGGACTGGATCTACCGGCGGACTCCCATGCACCGCGCATGCTCGACTGGGGCACCTCGCTGCAGTACAACATCGCGTACTTGCAGGATTTCGTGAAATACGTCGGCATCAAGGCTCCTTTCAACAAGATGATCCCGATTGTCGAATTCCCGATGCAGACCTGCCTGGACCGTGGCTGTCGCGGTCAGACCACCGGTTACGTCAGCCCGGGAATGATCTGGATCGGACACTACTTCCAGGCCGGGTTCGAGTTGCAGGTCCCGGTGAACCATCGCACCGGTCATTCGGTCGGTATCCTGCTCGGCATCGATCTGTATCTGGACGATCTCGCACCGCACGGCTTCGGTGCGCCGCTGTTTCACTGACTGAAGGCCACTTCCCCCATGCGTCTGTTCGCCATCGCCATGCTGGCTCTCGGGTTCGCCGTTTCATCGCACGTGAGTGCCCATGCGTTCCCCAGCGACTCTTCACCCCATGCCGGTCAGATATTGCGTGCATCGCCCAAGCAAGTGCGTATCACCTTCGATGGCGAAATCGAGCCGGTGTTCTCCAACTTGATCGTGAAAAATGCGGCAGGTGTCGCGGTCAGCGCGGGCAAAGGCGACGTCGCCCCATCCAACCACACCCTGCTGGAGACGGCGTTGCCCGGATCATTGCCGCCAGGCAAGTACGTCGTGTATTGGAGCGTCATTGCGCACGATGGTCATCACACCGAAGGACACTACCCTTTCACGGTCAAATGAAGGTCGTCTCCAGCGGATCGACCCGACGGTGCCCGGCGCCACGGACTGTCGATTTGCGCTGAGCGCGTTGTCGATGTGCTCTCGTCAGCCACCCCGACGACATCTGCGCCAGCACACTGCCCCAACCGCCCGAGGATCTCGCCACGGCACTCTCGATCGCCCTTTCCGCCTTCGACATCGGTGCGCTAATCACGTTGATCGGCGTGCTCGCATGCCGGTTGGCCGTGCTGTCGGGCGACGGCAACGGGGACACCGAGCGCACTACGCAGGGTCTGCTCGGCGCCGCGGTGGCGCTGATGACCGCGGCAAGTTTCGGCATTCTGTTGTCGCGCACGCTGGAATTGAACGGCGGGTCATGGCACGGACTGTTCGCAGACACGCGGCTGGCGCTCACGGTCACCCATTTTGGCCATGTCTGGCGGTGGCGCATTCCCGCGCTTGCAGCGCTGTGGCTGGTCTTGGGCCGGCAATCGCGACGGCCCCGTCATGCATCGGCCGACGTCGTGATGTTGATTGCCGTGGCTGGCATCGCACTCACCCGCAGCCAGACCGGGCACCCAGCCGATCATGGCGACTTCGTGCTGTCGGTGTGGGTGGACTGGGGACACCTGCTGGCCGCGGGAGCCTGGGTCGGTACCCTGTTCGCCATGTCACTGGCCGTGTTCCCCGATGTGCTGCGCACCGGCGAGCCAGCGGTCACGAGCACAGCGGCGATGTTCCAGCGCCTGTCCACACTGTCGGGAACCGCGCTGGCGGTACTGGTCACCTGTGGTACCTGCAACGCGGTCCAGCAGCTCGGCAGCGTCCGTGCGCTGTGGTCCAGCGATTACGGCCTCACCCTCGACATCAAACTGCTGGTCGTCCTCGCGATGATGGCGCTGGGGGCACACAACCGTTACGTGAAGCTGCCACACCTGCTGCGCGGCGGCGGACCGAGTGTCCCCGCGTCCCGGTTCGGGAACCGCTTTCGCCGCCTCGGAAGTCGCGGCAAGACCACCCCAACCGGTGCGGGCGCGGTCCGCCAATGCGCGCGCGCCGTACTGATCGAAAGTCTGCTGGGCCTCGCCGTCATCGTGATCACGTCGGTGTTGCTGCACGCCATGCCGCCGGCCGACATGCCGCGGCACGGACGTGATGGGCAGATGGGGGTTCAGGCCGAGCTTGCACCGGCTCTGCGCGGAGATCATTTGAATCGGAATGCGGATGTTCACCCTGCTCCCGACGGAATCGTCGGCAGCGAAGGCAGCGAAGGCAGCGAAGGCAGCGAAGGCAGGATGCCGTAGTCGAACATCGGCGCAGCCGATGGCCCGAAGGGCGAGGCACAGGAGGTGCCGAGTAACGGTTGGTTCGTCCACCACCTCTCTCCGCCAGATACGCAAAACGCCCCTCTTCGACAGGGCGCGAGGCAACGTGAGGCTCCGGGATTGCTCGGCCCATCCTGGGCCTCACCCTTCCGCGCTGCGCGCTCCAGGGCCAGCCTGCGGCTGTCCGTTGTGTTCCTGACAAATTCGTCGACGACGAAGGTCGGGATGCCGTGGTCGAACATCGGCGCAGCCGATGGCCCGAAGGGCGAGGCACAGGAGGTGCCGAGTAACGGTTGGCTCGTCTACCACCTCTCGCCGCCAGAT
>JBDTKM010000018.1:0-17160 GCA_039935315.1 Rhodanobacter sp.
CGCCACACCAGTTCGCCAGCGTAGAAGATCAGAATGATGAAAAGCGGCAACCCGAAACTGCCGTTGATGGTGGTGAGCACGATGTGCGTGACTGGCCACAATGGCGTGCCGTAGATCTGACCGGACGACACCAGCGCCACGAACATGGTCACCAGCGCCAACACCAGCAGGATCGGGACGGCTGCCCCGCGCAGGATGCTCATGGTGTCCAGCACAAACTGCGCGCGCCATTGGACCCATCGCGCGCGCGCGTCGGCGTGCAGCGAAACCGAAGGGAGGGTCAGTTTGGTCAGACCAGCCTGCGGGCGCAGCAGCGGTGGCTCGGCGCGTTTGTGCCGGCGCGGCAGGCGCAGGCCTTCGCGGTCGGGGCGGAACAGAGCGAACGCAGCGAGCAACAGCAGCGCGGACACACCCAGCCACAACAAACGGTTGAACAGCAAAACCCCATCCAGCGCCGGCAGCAACTGGTTGGACTGGTCGGCCGTCCAGTAACGCGTGACGATGGCCAGGGTACGGCCGCCGAACGGGTCGAGCATGGCGGCCAGGAAGTGACTGTTGATGTTGCGACCCACGTAGCCGGCCACGCCCTGCAGCACAAAGTAGGCGATGACGCCGATGTAGGTGGCCAGCAGTGAGCGTGTCGCGGTGGCCAGCAGGTACAGCAGGGCGGACATGAACAGCAGGTCCGGCAGCACCATCACGCCGAATGCCCACGCATAACCGTACCAATGGAACGGGCCCATGCGGGTGGCGTCGATCCACGGCATCAACGAGCCCAGCGCGAGGCCGATGACGCAGGTCAGCATGATCGCCAGCGAGGCGGCGTACCCGGCGGCGAAGCGTCCGCCCAGGTAGGCTGCTCGGGTGATCGGTGTGGCAAAGATCATGTCCGCAGTGCGCTGATCGAAGTCGCGCGTGGCGGCGGCGGCGACGAAGATGGTCACCAGAAACACGCTGAGCACGGTGAGCACGCTGAGCAGGCGCACGGTCACCAGCGGCGCATTGCGCAGCACGTTGCCGCTGGCGCCACCGAGCATGACCGCGTCGGTGCTGGCGATGGCGAAGGCGATGGCGCCAAACGCCAAGGCAACGATCCAGAACAGCGGCGCCTTCAGCTGCTGGCGCAATTCAAAACGAAGTATCTCGAAGAACATCGGTATTCCCGTCCGGAGTAGCGGCAGTTGGCGTCAGGCGGCCTTGGCGGTGGCCTGCGCACGCAGGCGGCCGAAGTAGACGTCTTCCAGATCCGGCGGAACCGCCTCGAAACCCTCTTCCGGTTTGCCGTCGGCCAACACGTGCAGCAGGGTGCGCCCGCCCGCGAGACGGGTCGACAGGATGTTCATGCGGGCGCGATAGCTGTCCAGCTGATGCTTCTCGATGCTGCGCCGCCAGACGCGTCCCTCGAGTGAGCGGATCGCCTCGACCGGCTCGCCGCTCAGCAGTACCTGGCCCTGGCCAATGATGGCCATGCGGGAACACAGGTCGGTGACATCTTCCACGATATGGGTGGACAGGATCACCACCATTCGCTCGCCCAGTTCAGCCAGCAAGTTGAGGAAGCGGTTGCGCTCTTCCGGGTCGAGCCCGGCGGTAGGTTCGTCGACGATGATCAGGCGCGGCTCGCCGATCAGCGCCTGGGCGATGCCGAAGCGTTGGCGCATGCCGCCGGAGTAGGTGCCCAGCTTGCGCTTGCGTACATCCCACAGGTTGACCTGGCGCAACAGCGCCTCGACCAGTTCGCGCCGCTCGCCCTTCACGGTGACGCCCTTGAGTATCGCGAAGTGTTCCAGCATGGCCTCGGCCGAGACCTTCGGATACACGCCGAATTCCTGCGGCAGGTAGCCGAGCAGGCGCCGGGTGGCGTGCTTGTCGGCGAGCAGGTCCATGTCGTCCAGCCTGATCGTGCCTTCGTCCGGATCCTGCAAGGTGGCGATCGTGCGCATCAACGAGGACTTGCCGGCGCCGTTGGGGCCGAGCAGACCGAACATTCCGCTGGGGATGTCCAGCGACACGCTGCGCAGCGCCCGAACACCGTTGGCGTAAGTCTTGGAGAGGTCTCGTATGGTCAGCATCGATATCGTCCTTGGGTCACTTGGTGCGGCTGGTGAATGCCTTGAGATTAGGGCATCGCTGGTATTCCTGCGTGCGCTCAAGGTCATGCATACGCCGGCGCATGGTACGCGATGGCGGCCCGGCCTGGTCATGTCATGCCAGACGAATCGGGTGCGCCTTGGTTATGATTGGCCCCTTGTGTGCGACCGCCATCCCCGAGCGGCCCGCCACCGCCATTCGCAGGAGTCATCATGGCCGATCTCAAAGAAGCCCGCGTTCCCGACATCGGTCACGACGGCGTCCCCGTTATTGAAGTGCTGGTCAAGGCCGGCGACAGGGTCGAGAAGGAACAGAGCCTGATCACGCTGGAATCGGACAAGGCGACGATGGAAGTGCCGTCGCCGTTTGCCGGCATCGTCAAAGAGATGAAGCTCAAGGTGGGCGACGAAGTTTCCGAGGGCGCCGTCATCGCGCTTATAGAAGCTGCCGGTGCGGCCGACCCCGCGTCCCCTTCCACCCCAGCGGCTACGGGGTCGCCCACGGCTTCCCGCGAAGGACCCGAGAGCAGTTCCACGACGCCTGAAAGTACGCAATCTGCGCAGAAGCCGGCTGCCCCGGTTGCAGCCCTCAGCAAGCCCTCCACCTCGCCTGCGGCCAGTGCGGGCGCAGCGTCGGTCAGCGTGCTGCAAGGCGATCTGCCGCACCCGCGCCCGCCGGTGGATGCGTCGATCGTGATGCCGGGCGATGCCCCCTACGCCAGCCCGGCGATCCGCGCGTTCGCTCGCGAGTTGGGGGTAGACGTGCGCCAGGTGAAAGGCAGCGGTCGCCACGGCCGCATCCAGCGCGACGACGTCAGCGCATGGGTGAAGCATGCACTGGCCTCCGGCGCGCATCTCAACCAGGGCGTATCCACGACGCTTGGCGGGCTGAGCCTGCTGCCGTGGCCGAAGATCAATTTCGCCAAATTTGGCGAAGTCGAGGAGAAGCCGCTCAGCCGCATCCAGAAGATTTCCGGCGCCAACCTTTCGCGCAACTGGGCGATGATCCCGCACGTCACCCAGCACGAGGACGCCGACATCACCGAGTTGGAGGCGTTTCGCAAGCAGCTCGGTGCGGAGCAGAAATCCGACAAGGGCACGGAACTCAAGATCAGCCCGCTGGTATTCCAGATCAAGGCGGTGGTGGCGGCGTTGAAGCGGTTCCCGCAGTTCAACGCCTCACTGGATGAGTCCGGCGAGAAGTTGATCCTCAAGAAATACTTCCACATCGGCATCGCGGTCGATACGCCCGACGGCCTGGTCGTGCCGGTGATTCGCGATTGTGACAAGAAGGGATTGCTCGACCTTGCCCGCGAGCTGGGCGAGATCTCGAAAAAGGCGCGCGACAAGAAGCTCGGCCCCGCCGAAATGAGCGGTGGCTGTTTCTCGATCAGTTCGCTGGGCGGCATCGGCGGCACCTATTTCACGCCGATCGTCAACGCGCCCGAGGTGGCGATCCTTGGTGTTTCCAAGGCGGCTGTGAAGCCGGTCTGGAATGGTCGTGAGTTCGCGCCGCGCACGATTCTGCCGCTGTCGCTGTCCTACGATCACCGCGTGATCGACGGCGCGCTGGCCGCACGCTTTGCCTCGTTCCTGGCCAGCCAGCTCGGCGACATCCGCCGACTGCTGCTGTAACCGGCGGTTCGGTGCAGGCGACCACTGCATTGGTGCAGGCGGGCTCGGCCAGGCCTGCATCGGCGCCTTCGATGATCATTCAGGGTGCCGGTCATCTGGGTACCCTGCTTGACCAGGGCTTCACCCTGGGCGGTATCCATATCACGATCGGCTCGATGCTCGCCGGGGTGCTGCTGTTTTTTGTTTTCCTGCTGGCGACGATTGCCCTGAAGCGGTTGCTGCATCGTTACGGCCAGCGCAACGAGCACGTCAACAAGTCCTCGCTGTATACGATCGAACGCCTGCTGCATTATCTGTTGCTGGTGGTCGGCTTGTTCTGGGGCCTGGGCGTCGCCGGCATTCCGATCGCCAAGATGACCGTGTTTGCCGGTGCGCTCGGCGTCGGGCTCGGCTTCGGTCTGCAGGCCATCTTCAACAATTTCGTGTCCGGCGTGATCCTGCTGTTCGACCGCAGCCTCAAGGTGGGCGACTTCGTCGAGCTGGCCTCCGGCGTGCACGGGAATGTGCGTGAGATCCGCATCCGCGCCACCTTGATCACGACCAATGACGAGATCGACATCCTGGTGCCGAACTCCGAGTTCGTCACCGGCCGGGTGGTCAACTGGACGCTGCGCGAGGTTGCGCGGCGCCAGAAAATCCCGTTCCGCGTTCCGTACGGCACCGACAAGGAGTTGGTGAAAAAGGCGGCGCTGGAAGCCGCTGCCGCCGTGCCGTTTACGCTCACCATGGAAGGGTCGCGCGAGCCGCTGGTGTGGCTGACCGGCTTCGGCGAGTCGTCGCTCGATTTCTCGCTGGTTGTCTGGCTGAACGCGGAGGCCACCCGGCGCGTGGGCCGGGTTTTCGCGGCCTACAATTGGGCATTGCATAGCGCGCTTGAGCAGCACGGCATCGAGATCCCGCTGCCACAGCGCGATGTGCGCGTTCGCAGCCGGATCAACATCGCGGCACATTCGGGCACCGACGTGGGCCGTTCCGCCAGCGACGCGGACATGCTCGATGACGACGCGGCACGCGGTGTCCAGCCCGACATCGCCGAATCCGCCACCCGCGCTGATTCGTCCTCTCCCCAAAATCCGGACGCCACCCGTTGACGTCCCGTCACACGAAGGAAACAAGCCATGGCCAGCATCATCGAAATCAAGGTTCCCGATATTGGCGGTCACGACAACGTGCCCGTGATCGAGGTGCTGGTGAAGGTCGGCGACGTGGTGACCAAGGAACAAAGCCTGGTCACGCTGGAATCGGACAAGGCCACGATGGAGATTCCGTCGAGCGCCGCCGGGGTGATCAAGGAGCTCAAGCTCAAGGTCGGTGACGAGGTTTCCGAAGGCATGCTGATTGCCATTTTGGAAACCGTCGGCGCAGCCGACACCGCGTCCCCCTCTGCCACGGCGGGAGCGGACAGAGAGGGTGCGGGGTTGCCAAAAGCGTCAGCCGAAGCAGCGAAAGCCAGCTCCTCTCCAACCAGCGCGGCGCGCTTGCCTCAGTCTTCTGCCCCAAGTGAAAGGAAAGCCGGCGGCGAGCAGGCCAACGTGCTGCAAGCGGCAGCATCGTCAGGAAAAGCCCCCGACGTCGAATGCAAGCTGGTGGTGCTTGGCTCCGGCCCCGGCGGCTACACCGCCGCCTTCCGCGCCGCCGATCTGGGCATCGACACGGTGCTGATCGAGCGTTACGGCGCGCTGGGCGGCGTCTGCCTCAACGTGGGTTGCATCCCGTCCAAGGCCCTGCTGCATGCTGCCGCCGTCATCGACGAGGCGGCGGCGATGGCTGTGCATGGCGTGACGTTTGGCAAGCCGAAGATCGACATCGACAAGCTGCGCGACTTCAAGAGCAAGGTGGTCGGCCAGCTCACAGGTGGCCTGGCCAGCATGGCCAGGCAGCGCAAGGTGCGCACCGTCCAGGGCACCGGCGCGTTCGTCTCGCCGAACGAGCTGGAAGTGCAGACCAGGGACGGCACCAAGCTGATTCGTTTCGAGCACGCGATCATCGCCGCCGGCTCGCAGTCGGTGAAGCTGCCCTCGTTCCCATGGGACGACGAGCGGATCATGGATTCGACCGGCGCGCTGGAACTGCGCGATGTGCCGAAGAAGCTGCTGGTCGTCGGCGGCGGCATCATTGGTCTGGAGATGGCCACCGTGTTCAGCGCCCTGGGCAGCGAAGTGACCGTGGTCGAATTCATGGATCAGTTGATGCCCGGTGCCGACATCGACCTGATCAAGCCGCTGGCCAAGCGCCTGGCCAGCCGCCTCAAGGGCATCCACCTCAAAACAAAGGTGACCAGCGCCAAGGCGACCAAGAAGGGCATCGAGGTTGGTTACGAAGGCGACAGTATTCCCGAAACCACGCTGTTCGATCGCGTGCTGGTGGCGGTGGGCCGCTCGCCGAATGGCGGCAAGATTGGCGCGGACAAGGCCGGCGTCGCGGTTACCGAGCGCGGCTTCATCCACGTCGACACGCAGATGCGCACCAACGTGCCGCACATCTTTGCCATCGGTGATCTGGTGGGCCAGCCGATGCTGGCGCACAAGGCCACGCATGAGGCGAAGGTTGCCGCCGAGGTGGTGGCCGGACACAAGAGCTACTTCGACGCGCGGGTGATCCCGTCGGTGGCCTATACCGATCCGGAAATCGCCTGGGTCGGTGTGACCGAGCGCGAGGCGAAGGAAAAAGGCTTGAAGATCGGGGTGGGCAAGTTTCCCTGGGCCGCCTCCGGCCGCGCGATCGGCATGGACCGTACCGAAGGCTTCACCAAGCTGATCTTCGACGACGAAACCCACCGTGTCGTCGGCGGCGGCATCGTCGGCGTGCATGCCGGCGATTTGATTTCGGAAGTGGCGCTGGCGATCGAGATCGGTGCGGAAGCGGCTGATATCGGCCTGACCATCCACCCGCATCCCACGCTCGGCGAATCGGTCGGCATGGCGGCGGAAGTCTACGAAGGCACGATCACCGATCTGTACATGCCGAAGAAGAAGTAGGGACGCGCAGAAGAAAGCCCGGGCAAGCCGGGCTTTCTGGTCGTGTTGTCGCCGCGATAAGCGCACTCGCGGCGGAGTGCGGCTTACTGGCCGGACGGGGCGGGGTTCTGCGCCTTGAACTGTTTCCATTGTGCCCGGCGCGCCTGTGCCTGTGCCTTGAACGTGGCGGCCTGTGCCTGCTGTGCCGGGGTCAGCAGGGCATAGATCTGCGCCCGCACGTTGGCCATCTGCTGCACGCGGGCCTGGGTGGCCTGGCCTTCGGCCTGGGCCAGGCTGGCGGCGGCGGACTGGTAGCCGACCTGGTTGGGTGTCATCGACTCGAACGCAGCGCGCTGTTGCCGCAGCGCCTGCCACTGCGTCTTGCCCTGCTGACGGCTGCTGTTGATGATTTGTTTGACACTCGCCTTCTGTGCGTCGCTCAGATTCAGCTTGTGGAACATCATCATCTGACCGTCGTGGCCGCGATGACCGTTCCAGTCATGGTTGGATGAATTCGGGCCGCCAGCGCCGGGCGCCGCCATGGCGACCGTGGTGCCGATCGCCAGGGCGGAACTCAGGGCCAGCCCGAGTAGGGTGTGCTTGCGCATGATGTTTGCCTCGTCTGTGGTGGGGAAGGTACGCCACCATTTGACGACATCGTTGCGTGTATGTTCTTTGCGCAAAGGTAAAGAACGGTAAAGCACGTGGTGCCGATACGGCAAAACCGGATTGAATGGTCGTCATGCAGACTCCAAGCCCTTCCCGCATCCTGATCGCCGACGATGATCGTGCCCTGTGTCGCCTGCTGGCCGATTACCTGCAACGCGAGGGCTTTGTGGTGGATGTTGCGCACGATGGTGAGGCGGCGCTGGCGCGTCTGCGCAATCCGGCCGAGCGACCGGACCTGCTGATTCTCGATGTGATGATGCCCGGGCGCGATGGGCTGGAAACCCTGCGGACGCTACGCGCTCATCATCGCCTGCCGGTGATCATGCTGTCCGCACGGGGTGAACCCGTCGACAAGGTGATCGGGCTTGAGCTCGGGGCCGATGATTACCTGGCCAAGCCGTGCCTGCCACGGGAATTGCTGGCGCGGGTGCGCGCGCAGTTGCGTCGCAACACGCCGCTGGCGGCGGGCACGGTGCAGGTAGGCAACATGCAACTGTTTCCCGCAGAACGTCGCGCCGAAGTAGGCGAGCAGGAGCTGTCGCTGACCGGAGCGGAATTTTCGTTGCTGCTGGGTCTGGCCCAGCGTGCGGGCGAACTGGTCGACAAGGCGGTGCTGACGCGCCTGGCGCTGGGGCGCGAGCTCGAGCGTTTTGATCGCAGCATCGATGTGCACGTAAGCCGCCTGCGCCACAAGCTGGCTGAAGCTTCCACGGAAGCACCGCGGATCGAATCAGTGCGCGGCTCGGGCTACATGCTGGTGCTCACGGCGTCATGAGCGCGCTGAAAACCTCGCTGTATTGGCGCCTGCTGGTCTGGTTCTGCGTGGCCAACTTGCTGGTGCTCCTGCTCGGTGGTCTGTTCGCGCGGCGCTTCGTCGAGTACACCACCGCCGTCCAGATCGACTGGACTGCACTGGCGCAGGAGGCTGACCAGGCCTACGAAAGTGGCGGGCGCGACGCACTGGCGTCATGGGTCGCGCAGCAGCGCGAGCAGGGTGTCGAAGCCACCTTGTTCGAAAACGGGGAAGCCCTGGTTCCGATTCGTCTGCGTGGTGCGATGCGCTCGACGTTGCAGCAGTGGTTGTCCTCGGGCCAGAGCATGGTGATGCAGCCGCGGCCAGGCATCTATGTGGCCTTCCAGCAAATCACCGGTGCGGATGGCCACACGCGTCAGTTGCTGGCGATGAGCCGCTCGCACCTGCGGTTGCGTCCGCAGACACGCGAGAAGATCTACCTGGCCGTCCAATTGCTGCTGTCCTTGCTGTTCATCGGTGTGGTCGGTTGGTGGGTGGCGCGCAGCGTGGCGCGCCCGGTCGAGGCGTTGCGCCGGGCGACCCGGCGCATGGCCGATGGCGAGTTGTCGACGCGGGTCGGACGGCAGGGTGGAATGGCGCACGACGAACTGGCCCAGCTCGCCGGCGACTTCGACGTGATGGCCGGACGGATCGAGGCGCTGGTCGCGCATGATCGCGGCGTGCTGCAGGGTTTGTCACACGAGCTGCGCTCGCCGCTGGCGCGGCTGCAGCTGATCGTCGACCTGGCCCGCCGCAGCGGCGAGCCGGCCGAGGCTGCGCCGTACTTCCAGCAAGCGGAGCAGGAGATCGCACGACTCGACCGGATGCTTGGCGAGATGCTGGCGCTGTCGCGGATGGAAGGTGGCTTGCCCGGTATGGAACGCGAACCGGTCGAGCTGACGACGCTGGTGCACGAGTGCCTGGAGCAGGCTCGTCTCGAAGCGGGAGCGCGCCGTGTCGATTTGTGCCTGACCAGCGTCGATTCGATCGTGGTGTCCGGCAACGCCATGCTGCTGGAGCGTGCGCTGGGCAACCTGCTCGCCAACGCGATCAAGTTCAGTCCAGAGGGCGGCACGATTGGCCTGACTCTACGTGAGGAGCATGGGTTCGCCGAACTTGCCGTGCGTGATCATGGACCGGGCGTGCCGGAGAGCGAACTGGGCTTGTTGTTCCGGCCGTTTTTCCGCGGCAGCAACGCAGCACAGACGGATGGCCATGGCCTGGGTCTGTCCATTGTGCAGCGTGTGGTGCAGGTGCACGGCGGCAGCATCGAGGTGCATAACGCCGCCGGTGGCGGCCTGGAAATCCGGGTGCGCCTGCCGCTGGCGGAGTCGGCGACCGCCTGACGAGAGCGGCACCGAAAGCTGCCCCGTCCGCGGGCGGTGAGCCGACGGAACCAGCATCGGCCTGTTGCACGATCGGCGCACCCCCTGATCGCCCCGCAGCGGCTGATCACCGCGCCGGGAGATCGACTGCTTCAGCACGTCGACTGAACCTGCAGATCAGCGAACGTCCGTGCTGGCATCGCACCGGACAAGCGGACTTTCCATCGAGATGAACAAGCTTGATCGGACGATCCAGCTTATGCTTGCCCATCCGTGCCGCGAGCAGAGGTCAGCATGTCAGTCAGGGTCTGCGTCGCCGGTGCGACCGGTTGGGCCGGTACCGAACTCTCTCGTGGCATCGCCGCGGCCGACGATCTCAGCATGGTCGCCGCGGTGGCGCGGCGCCACGCCGGCCAGGTTCTGGGCGACGTACTGGGCGAGCCGCGGCTGGATGCGCCGATCTTTGCCGGCGTGGACGAGGCACTGGCCAGGCCGTGCGACGTATTCGTCGAATACACCGGCGCCAGCGGCGCGAAGGCAAACATTCTTGCCGCGCTCAGACGTGGTGCGCATGTGGTGGTGGGCAGTTCCGGACTCGGCGATGACGACTATGCACAGATCGATGTGCTGGCGCGCGAGCGTGGTCGCGGCGTACTGGCTTGCGGCAACTTTGCGCTTACCGCGGTACTGCTGATCAAGTTTGCCGAGATGGCAGCGAGGATCATTCCGCAATGGGAAATCATCGACTATGCGTCCGCCGCCAAGCCGGATGCGCCCAGCGGTACCGTACGCGAGCTGGCGGGTCGCCTCGGCAAGGTGCGCCAGCCGCAGTTGGAGGTGCCGATCAGCGAGACCGCAGGCATGCCGGAGACGCGTGGCGGCAGCTTGGGCGGTACCCAGGTGCATGCGGTGCGACTGCCGGGCTTCGTGCTCGGCGCCGAGGCGATTTTCGGGATGCCGGATCAGACGTTGGTGATTCGTCACAACGCGGGCAGCGGCGCAGCTCCGTACGTGGACGGCGCCTTGCTGGCGATTCGCAAAGTATCCGGCCTGATCGGTCTGCACCGCGGGCTCGATACGGTGCTGGAATTTTGAACGGCGCCTCCGGGCCGGTTTTGCGCAAGTGCCGTACGGTGGCAACCACGGCGCGCGACGGCTCGGTTGCCCTTGCGGGCGCCCTGCCTGCATGAACGAGCACGTGCTGTTCAACCTGGTCAATCTGGCCGGCACATTTGCGTTTGCGATCAGTGGCGCGACCGCCGCGCGGCGCTGCAACCTCGACCTGTTCGGGATCCTGGCGATTGCCTATATCACCGCGTGCGGCGGTGGCATTGCGCGCGACCTGTGCATCGGCGCGATTCCGCCGGCGGGCTTGTCCGACTGGCGCTATCTCGCCACGGCGGTGATTGCAGCGTTGCTCACCATCATCGCTTATCCGTGGGTGGAGCGGCTGACCTACCCGGTGCGCCTGTTCGATGCGATGGGGCTGGGCTTGTTCTCGGTATATGGCGCGCACAAGGCACTGGTGTTCGGCCACAATGCCGAGGTGGCCATTCTGCTCGGCATTGTCACGGCGATCGGTGGCGGCATGGCGCGCGACGTATTGCTGGCGCGCGTGTCAATCGTGCTGCAGGAAGAAATCTACGCGTCGGCGGCGCTGGTGGGCGCGGCGCTGGCCGTGCTGGGCGAGCATCTCGGCTGGCCGACGGTATGGGCGACCTGGCTGCCAATCCTGGTCTGCTTCCTGCTCCGTTTCCTGTCGTTGCGACTGCACTGGAATCTGCCGCGCTTTGGGCGTGACCGCTCCGACTGAGCGGGCGTTTTCGTCCGCGTTTGCGCGACCACGCCTCGTGCAGTGACGCGCTGACCGACGAACAACCGCCATTGGTCACCTTTGCCCGCTCATCGCGGCATGCTAGCTTTCGTGATTCGGCCGGGGAGCCCGGTTTTCGCAGGAGCTGTTTCATGACCGCAGCGAGCGTGCGTCTCGAGTCCGTCACCAAGCGTTTTTCCGGGCACACCGCGGTGAATCGCCTTTCCGTGGAGATTCCCGCCGGCGGCATCTTCGGCCTGCTCGGACCCAACGGCGCGGGCAAGACCACCGCGATCCGCCTGATCATGGGCATCCTGGAACCCGACGAAGGCGAGATCGTGCTGTTCGGCTCGCCGCACAACAGCCGCGCGTTGTCGCAGCGCATCGGCTACCTGCCGGAGGAACGCGGGCTGTACAAGAAGATGAAGGTGCTCGATCACTTGATCTTCCTGGGCGAAACCAGAGGTATCGGCCGCGCCGATGCGCGCAAGCGTGCGCAAGCCTGGCTGGAACGGCTCGGCGTCAGCGACTGGGCCTTGAAGAAGGTCGAGGATCTGTCCAAGGGCATGCAGCAGAAGATCCAGTTCGCCGGCGCGCTGCTGCACGAGCCCGAGCTGGTGATCCTTGACGAGCCTTTCTCCGGGCTCGATCCGGTCAACGCGCAAGTGATGAAGGACATCGTGGTGGCGATTGCCGCCGAGGGGCGCACCGTGCTGTTTTCCACCCACGTGATGGAGCAGGCCGAGCGGATGTGCGACCGCATCGCGATCATCGCGCGCGGCGAGATGGTGGTGAACGGTACGCTGGCCCAGGTCAAGGAGGATTTCGGCGGGCGCCACGTGGCGCTGGGCTTCACCCATGACAAGGCACGTGCCGCGAACATCCTGGCCGATCGCGCGCTGATTGCCCACGTCGACGATTACGGTGCCAGTGCCGAGTTGCAGATGGCCGAGGGTGCCGATCCTGAGCAATTACTGGCGGCGCTGGTAGGCGAAGGGGTTGGCCTGCGCCGGTTCGAGGTGGTCGAACCCTCCCTGCACGCGATTTTCATCGCCAAGGTCGGCGCCGATGCCGCCACGGCTCACGCTACCGTCGACCACACTGGAGTCACCGCATGAACAAGATCATCGCCGTGGTCCGGCGCGAGTTTGTCGAGCGCGTGCGCACCAAGGCGTTCGTGATTTCCACCGTGCTGCTGCCGGTGTTCATGGTGGCGATCATGTTCGTGCCCATCCTGCTGATGAGCGGTGGTGATCGCGCCAGCCGGGTGGCGGTGGTGGATGCGTCCAGCACGGGGCTGGGCCAGCCGGTCAGCCAGGCGCTCGAGTCCGAGAAGCTCGGCAGCAAGCCGAACGCGAAAGCGCGCTACACGGTGCAGGTTTTCCCGGCCACCAGCGAGGACCTGACCAAGGTGCGCGACGGCCTGATCGCCAAGACGGGTTTCTCTGGCGAAAAGCACGAGGATGGCTGGAATGGCGTGCTGGTGCTCACCGACGCAACCCTGGCCACGGGCAAACTGTCCTATTACGGGGGCAACGTTGGCTCGCCGGAATCGATGACCAAGTTGCAGCGTACGGTATCCAACGCGCTGGCTGGCGTGCGGCTGGGCAAGTCGGGCGTGGATGCCGCCCTGGTCAAACGCGCGATGGCGCCGGCTGACATGGATACCACCAAGGTGTCCGAAGGCAAGTTGACCGGTCAAAGCGGACAGGAGTCTTTCCTGATCGCGTACATCATGGGCTTCATCCTGTACATCGCGATCCTGATCTACGGCCAGCAGACGATGACCTCGGTGATCGAGGAAAAGACCTCGCGCATCATGGAGGTGCTGACCTCGGCACTGACTCCGTTCGAGATGCTGCTGGGCAAGGTGCTCGGGGTGGGCCTGGCCGGCTTGACCCAGATGGCGATCTGGGGCGGCTCGATCTTCGTGCTCAGCAGCCAGCGCGTACCCCTGGCCGGGATGTTCGGGATGGGTGCCGACGCGGCGCAGAGCTTTCCGATCCCGAGCATGGCGCCGGGCCTGCTGGTGGTGTTCCTGTTGTACTTCGTGCTGGGATTCATGCTCTACGGTGCGCTGTACGCGGCGATCGGCGCGATGTGCAACACGATCCAGGAAACCCAGCAATACGCGATCTTTGTCACCGTGTTCATCATCGTCGGGTTCTTCGCGGTGTTCGCCCTGATCAAGGACCCGACCGGTCCGCTTGGCATCACCATGTCCTATATTCCGTTCTTTGCGCCGTTCACCATGCCGGTGCGCTGGTCACTGACCTCGGTGCCGCCGTCGGAACTGTTGGTGTCGCTGGCCTTGATGGTGGCGGCGTTGCTGGCCTGCGTGTGGCTGGCTGCGCGGATCTATCGCACCGGCATCCTGATGTATGGCAAGAAGCCGTCGTGGCGCGAACTGTGGCGCTGGATCCGGGCGTGATGTTGCGTTACAGCCGGTAGGCCACGGTCTTCATCACCATCGAACTCAGCTGCATCAGCTGCGGCAACGGAAACGGCAGGTCAATGCCGCCACGTTGCTGCGCGGCCTCGGCATGCCGGATTTCGTCGGCCTGCATCGTGGTCAGCACGGCGCGTGAGCGCTGGTCTTGCTCAGGCAGTTTTTCCAGGTGCTCGGCGAGGTGGGTTTCCACCTGGCGCTCGGTTTCGACCACGAAGCCGAGGCTGACCGGGTCGCCGGCCAGCGCGGCGATGGCACCGATCGCGTAGCTGCCGGCGTACCACAGCGGATTGAGCCAGCTGGGGTGGCTATCCAGTTGCTGCAGCCGTTCGGCACACCAGGCCAGATGGTCGGTTTCCTCGGCGGCGGCGCGCAGCAGGTGGTCGTGGTTGTCCTTATCGCGGGCCAGCGCAGCCTGCCCCAGGTACAGCGCCTGTGCGCAGACTTCGCCGGTGTGATTGATCCGCATCAGGCCCGCGGCATGGCGGCGCGCGCTCTCGTCCAGCTCCGCTTCGGCCATGCCGGCGCCCGGTGAGGGGCGTGCGGCCAGGGGCGTGCCGGCGACCGCTTCCAGCGCGCGTTCACAACCGGCGAGCAGGCGGTCCACATGACTCAGGGTGCGCACGCTCATGGGGTTTCCTGTGGATTGGGCGGAACGGCGGACCCGTCGCCGGCTCACTTGTCGTCGCCGAGTGCTGGCGGGCCTTACAAAGCGGCGGGGTGTTCATGCTATCATTGCCGACTCACAGTTTGCCGGTCGGCGGACTTGCGCCGTGGATGATGGCTCCGCTATCATCTCGCGCCCGTTGGTTCAACGAAGCAAAGCTCTTCCATCATGTGCACCGCCTTAGCGGCGGTTGACAGGTATTTGAAATGAAAACGTTCAACGCCAATGCCGACACCGTCAAGCGCGACTGGTTTCTGGTCGATGCCACGGACAAGACGCTTGGTCGCCTGTCGACCGAGATCGCCCGTCGTCTGCGCGGCAAGCACAAGCCGGAGTACACCCCGCATTGCGACACCGGCGATTATATCGTGGTGATCAACGCCGAGAAGGTGCACGTCACTGGTGCCAAGCTCGACGACAAGTTGTACCACCGCTTCACCGGTTACGTTGGCAATCTGAAGACCACCAATCTGAGGAACCTGCTGGCCAGCCATCCGGAGCGCGTGATCGAGATCGCCGTCAAGGGCATGTTGCCGAAAAACCCGTTGGGCCGCGAGATGTATCGCAAGCTCAAGGTCTACGGTGGCGCCGAGCATCCCCATACCGCACAGCAGCCGCAGGCGCTGGAAATTTAAGGAATCAGCATGAGCATCCAGCAGAATTACGGCACCGGCCGCCGCAAGACCTCCACCGCCCGCGTGTTCCTGCGCAAGGGCAGCGGAGCCATCGAAATCAACGGCAAGCCGCTTGAGCAGTTCTTCGGTCGCGAGACCTCCTGCATGATCGTGCGCCAGCCGCTCGCGCTGACCGATAACACCGGGAAGTTCGATATCGCCGCGACGGTTGCCGGTGGTGGCATTACCGGTCAGGCCGGCGCGGTCCGTTTGGGTATTGCCCGCGCCTTGATCGAGTACGACGAAAGCCTGAAGTCGCCGTTGCGCAAGGCAGGTTTCGTGACGCGCGATGCTCGCGAGGTCGAGCGCAAGAAGGTTGGTCTGCACAAGGCACGCCGCGCTACCCAGTTCTCCAAGCGCTAAGCTTCCGTCTCATAGCCCCGTAGCCAAGCGGTAAGGCACCTGACTCTGACTCAGGCATCGGTGGTTCGAATCCATCCGGGGCTGCCAATCAAGATGCTGTCGCACGCAGCGGCGCATGATGACCCGGCCCAGTGCCCGCCCTTTCGGCGGGCATTTTCGTGTCAAGCGCGCATCGCCAGACGTTGGTCTGCAGGAAAAAATCTCTTTGCGTGATCGCTGCGCGTTGGTCGAAGATGTGACGGCGCTCATGAAGTTGTGCGTTTTTACAGAGTTTTCTCTTTTTTTCCGCACTGCAGCAGCGTAAAATCCCCGTTTTCCAGCTGTGAAACCTTGATGAACCCAGCCACTGACGATCCCGTCGGGCACGCCGATGTGCGCACGGTCGGCAGTACCGACGCCCTGCCGATCGCACCCGCGCTCGGCCTGTCGCTGGACGCGGCGCGCATGCCGCGCAAGTCTACCCTGGTCACCCATCGCATCCTGCTGATCAGCGTGCTGGCGGTGATTCTGGGGGTCGCGGCGGCGTATGTCGCCCAGCTGTTGATGCTGATGATCAACCTGATCACCGACTTGTCGTTCTACGGCCGGGTATCGGATGTGATCGGGCCTACCGCACGCCGCGGGTCGTTTGTGCTGTCACCGGCGAACAACCACCTCGGCGCCTGGGTCATCCTGATTCCGGCCATCGGTGGCCTGATCGCCGGGATGATGGCGCGCTGGGGCTCGCGCGCGATCCAGGGGCATGGCATTCCCGAGGCGATGGAGCAGATCCTCACCAACGAATCCAACATTCCGCCCCGCATCACCTGGCTCAAGCCGGTGTCCTCCGCGTTTGCGATTGGTACCGGTGGCCCGTTCGGTGCCGAGGGCCCGATCATCTCCACCGGCGGTGCGCTGGGTTCGTTGATCGGCCAGCTCCTGCGGGTCACTGCGAACGAGCGCAAGGTGCTGTTGGCGGCCGGTGCCGCGGCCGGCATGGCCGCCGTGTTCGGTGCGCCGGTGGCGTCCTTGGTGCTGGCGGTGGAACTGTTGCTGTTCGAGCTGCGTCCGCGCTCGCTGATCCCGGTGGCGCTGGCCACGGTGACGGCGGTCGGCGTGCGCTATGCGACCTACGGTGCAGGGGCAGTATTCCCGATGCCCGAAGTGCTGCAGCCTGGGGGCTGGGCCCTGATCTGTTTCGTCCTGATCGGTGGCATCGTCGGGTTTGCCTCGGTCTGGGTCACCAAGGCCGTGTATGGCGTCGAGGACCTGTTCGCGAAGCTGCCGATCCACTGGATGTGGTGGCCTGTCATCGGTGCCCTGGTGGCCGGTGTCGTGGGCTGGATCGAGCCGCGGACCCTGGGCGTGGGCTACGACAATATCGATGCGCTGGTGCAGGGGCAATTCGGCCTCACCATGCTGGTCACCTTCGGCGCGTTGAAGTTCATTTCGTGGGTGATCGCGCTGGGTAGCGGTACCTCCGGCGGTACGCTGGCGCCATTGTTCATGATCGGCGGTTCGCTCGGTGCGGGGATTGGCATTGGTATCAACCACGTGCTGCCCGGCTTCAATATCGATCCGCGCATTGCTGCACTGGTGGGCATGGCAGCCATTTTCGCCGGATCCTCGCGCGCGCTGCTGACAGCCGTGGTGTTCGCGTTTGAAACCACTCGCCAGCCGGCCTGTCTGCTGCCATTGCTGGGCAGCTGCACCGCGGCCTATCTGATTTCGGCGCTGCTCATGCGC
>JBDTKM010000019.1:0-7475 GCA_039935315.1 Rhodanobacter sp.
GTTCGAATCCTGTCGGGCGCGCCAGTATCAAACGATGGTGGATGTAGCTCAGCTGGTTAGAGTCCCGGATTGTGATTCCGGTTGTCGTGGGTTCGAATCCCATCATCCACCCCAGTTTCACCCCGGTATTCCGGGTACATCCCAGTCAATGGGCCGTTAGCTCAGTTGGTAGAGCAGTTGACTCTTAATCAATTGGTCGAAGGTTCGAATCCTTCACGGCCCACCAGTAATGCAGAACGCCGATCGCCAACCCAGCGATCGGCGTTCTGCTTTGCGTCGTGCGTGATCGCCGCAGCGCTGGGCCGACAGAGCCGTCGCTACGGCGATCAACGGGTCGATCAAACCGTGCTCGCAAGCTTGTTCTGATTCATCGTCGGTTGCGCTCGGCGCTTGTGTTGCAACGCGGTGCAACCGTAAAATGGCCTGCTTTCGTACAAGGTAATCATCGACTTGGACAAGCGTGGGGCAGGGTTTTGGCGGCAGTCATCGGCGTTTGATGGACGTGCCCCAGCCGTGGCTGCGCGCAGTCCGGTCAGGGCGGCGATATTGCGAGAGTGGCGGAATTGGTAGACGCACTGGATTTAGGTTCCAGCGGGTAACCCCGTGGGGGTTCGAGTCCCCCCTTTCGCACCATGTCGCCCGGTTTTTATTTCGTTTTGCAGGCGGTAGCCCCGCCATGGCGCCTGTGGCAGGGCCACAACACAAGAGCAGTACCAGGAGACGTCATGCAGGTTTCGGTTGAGAATGTTGGTTCGCTGGAGCGCAAGCTTACGGTGAAGTTTCCCGCGGAGCGGTTCGAGACGAAGGTCAGCGCGCGGATGGCGGAAATGGGCCGTACCGTTCGTTTGAAGGGCTTTCGCCCCGGCAAGGTGCCGGCGACCGTGATCAAGCAGCGCTTCGGCGAGCAGGTGCGCGGTGAAGTCTTGTCCGACCTGATCGGCAGCACGCTGCGCGAGGCGGTCGAGCAGGAGAAGCTGCAGCCGATCGCAAATCCAGCCATCAATACGACCGGCAAGCCTGAGAACGGCGAAATCGCGTATACCGCCACGTTCGAGATCATGCCGCAATTCCCCGAGATCGACGTGGGCGCGCTGGAGATCCACCGTGCCGTCGCCGAAGTGACTGATGCGGACATTGACCGGATGCTGGAAACCTTGCGCCAGCAACGGCGCAGCTTCGACGAAGTCCAGCGCGCCTCGGTCAAAGGCGACTTCGTGATGTTCGAGTACTCCGCCACCGTCGGCGATTATCGCTTCCCCGCCGAAGGCCTGGAGCGCGCTGGCAGCGTGCTTGGTTCAGGCACGCTGTTCGTTGCGCTGGACGAAGCCCTGACCGGCCACGTGGCTGGCGACGACTTCGAGGCGCAGATCGCATTTCCCGAGGACTTCCGCAACGTGGAGCTGGCGGCCAAGACGGCTCAGACCAGCTTTCACGTGATCAAGGTGCAAGAGCCGAAGCTGCCCGAGATCGATGGTGAGTTTGCTAGGTTGTTCGGCATCGACGACGGCAACCTGGAAACGTTCCGCAAGGAAGTCCGCGCGAACCTGGAGCGTGAACTCAAGGCCGCGTTGATGGCGCGCTTGAAAGCCGAAGTGGCAGGGAAGCTTGCCGATGCTCATGGCGACCTTGATGTGCCAAAGATGATGGTGCAATCCGAGGCGCATTCCCTGGCTGTCGGCAGCGTGCCGGAAGGCCAGCAGCCGCCGCAGCAGTTGATCGATTCCGCGTTGCCGATCGCGCGCAAGCGAGTGATCGCAGGCTTGCTGATGGGCGAAATCGCGCGCAAGCAGGGCCTCAAGATCGATCGCAAGCGTATTGCCGAGCAGTTGGCGGCGATCGCCTCGACTTACGAGGAGCCCGAGAAGGTCATTGAACTCTACAACGGCGACCCCAAGTTGCTGTCTGGGCTGCAAAACCGCGTGATGGAAGACCAGGTGGCTGAATGGGTGGCCGAGCATGCCAACACTACCCAGCAGGACGTGAGCTTCGATGACGTGATGCGCCCTGCCAATGCCTGACGTTTGCCGGGCTCATTCCCTTCTGAAGGCGCGAGCATGACCATGCAACCCATCACCAATCTGAACCTGGTACCGATGGTCGTCGAACAGACGGCTCGCGGCGAGCGTTCCTATGACATCTATTCGCGCCTGCTGAAAGAGCGGGTGATCTTCCTGGTGGGCGAGGTCAACGACCAGGTGGCCAACCTGATCGTGGCGCAGATGTTGTTCCTGGAGTCGGAGAATCCGGACAAGGACATCAACTTCTACATCAACAGCCCCGGCGGCGCGGTGACTGCCGGGCTGGCCATCTACGACACCATGCAATTCATCAAGCCGTCGGTCAGCACCATGTGTATCGGCCAGGCTTGCAGCATGGGCTCGTTCCTGCTGATGGCGGGTGCCAAGGGCAAGCGTTTTGCGTTGCCGAACTCGCGCATCATGATTCACCAGCCATCCGGCGGTGCGCAGGGTCAAGCAACCGATATCGATATCCAGGCGCGCGAAATCCTGTACATCCGCGAACGGTTGAACAACCTCTACGTCGAGCACACCGGCCAGCCGCTGAAGAAGATCGAGCTGGACATGGAGCGGGATCGCTTCATGAATGCGCAGGACGCAAAGACTTACGGCCTGATCGACGAAGTGCTGGACAAGCGCGCCGTTGAAACCGTCAAATCGGCCTGACTTCACGGTTTTACCCAACAGCACGAGATGGCCTCTGCGTCTGCAGGCAGACACGGGGGCCTGTGGTATTCTCGCGGCGCATCCAGATTTAGCAGCAGGATCGAGAGTATGAGCGACGACCGGCAGGGACGTTCGAGCGACAGCGGCAAGATTCTCTATTGCTCGTTCTGTGGCAAGAGCCAGCACGAAGTACGCAAGTTGATTGCGGGTCCCTCCGTGTTCATTTGTGACGAATGCGTGGAGCTGTGCAACGATATCATCCGCGAGGAGCTGGAGGAGAAGGCCGCAGCCGGCCATACCCAGCTGCCTAAACCGCGTGAGATCCGCGAGTCTCTGGATCAGTATGTCGTCGGCCAGTCGCGCGCCAAGAAGGCATTGGCGGTGGCCGTTTACAATCACTACAAGCGGATGGAGTCGCGGCAGAAGAGCGACGATATCGAGCTGGGCAAGTCGAACATTCTGTTGATCGGCCCGACCGGCTCGGGCAAGACGCTGTTGGCCGAGACGTTGGCCCGCCTGCTCAACGTGCCGTTCACCATCGCTGACGCGACCACGCTGACCGAAGCCGGCTACGTGGGCGAGGATGTCGAGAACATCATCCAGAAGCTGCTGCAGAAGTGCGACTACGACGTCGAGAAGGCGCAGTCCGGTATCGTGTATATCGACGAAATCGACAAGATCTCGCGCAAGAGCGAGAACCCGTCGATCACCCGTGATGTTTCCGGCGAAGGCGTGCAACAGGCGCTGCTGAAGCTGATCGAGGGCACGCTGGCCTCGGTGCCGCCGCAAGGTGGCCGCAAGCATCCGCAGCAGGAGTTCCTGCAAGTCGACACCAAGAACATCCTGTTCATCTGCGGCGGCGCTTTCGCAGGCCTGGAAAAGGTCATCCAGCAGCGTTCGGAGAATACTGGCATCGGTTTTGGTGCGGAGGTGCGCAGCAAGGAGCGCACTCAGAACTTGGGCAAGGTGCTGGCGGACGTGGAGCCGGCCGATCTGGTGCGCTTCGGCTTGATTCCGGAGTTCGTCGGACGCCTGCCGGTCGTGGCAACCCTGGACGAGCTGGACGAGGCGGCGTTGGTGAAGATCCTTACCGAGCCGAAGAATGCCGTCACCAAGCAGTTCAAGAAGTTGTTCGAAATGGAAGAGGTGGAACTGGAGTTTCGCCCCGAGGCGCTGGAGGCAATCGCGCGCAAGGCACTCAAGCGCAAAACCGGTGCGCGTGGCCTGCGCACGATTCTGGAGCAGGTGTTGCTCGACACGATGTATGAGTTGCCGTCGTTGGAGCACGTGAGCAAAGTGGTAGTGGACGATGCGGTGATCGAGGGCCAGGCCGAGCCGTATCTGATCTATCGCGGCAATCTGCAGCAGCGTGTGGCGGGCGACGGCGGGGACGCCGCTGCCTGACTCAGTTCGCCCCTGCTCCTTGAGCGGCCCCGCGACTATCGCCGGGGCCGTTCGTTTTTCCGGTATGCCGAAGAAACCTTGAGCTGGCGTCTGTTTGCCTCCACTTGACGTGTAGAAGGGTCCGGCGCAGTGTCGGGTCGAAAGCCTATCAGCATTAGAGGAAACGCCTTTCCATGGCCAAGCAGCCCCCCGTTCCCGTCGCGCTGGACGCTCTGCCAGTATTGCCGTTGCGCGATGTCGTGGTCTACCCGCACATGGTCATTCCGTTGTTCGTCGGCCGCGACAAGTCGATGCGGGCACTGGAGCGCGCGATGGAGGGAGAGCGGCAGATCCTGCTGGTGGCCCAGACGCGTCCGGATATTGATGACCCGGAAGTTGCCGACTTGCATAAAGTGGGCACGCTGGCCGGGGTGCTGCAACTGCTGAAACTGCCCGATGGCACGGTCAAGGTGCTGGTTGAGGGACAGTCGCGTGTCGCGATCGAGGATGTCAGCGAGACGGATGGCATGTTGACAGCGCGATCGCGCCTGATCGAGCCAGCCTACAACGCCAAGGAGCGCGAGCTTGACGTTGTCTCGCGTACGCTGATTTCACTGTTCGAGCAATTGGTCAAGCAAAGTCGCAAGTTGCCGCCGGAAGTGATGGCCAGCTTGTCGGGCATCGATGATCCGTCTCGCGTGGCCGATTCCATCGCGGCACATCTTTCCGTGCGTATGGCCGACAAGCAGAAGGTGCTGGAGACGGCTGACGTCGGCAAGCGGCTGGAATTGCTGATCGGGCTGGTCGACGGCGAGATGGACTTGCAGCAGGTGGAGAAGCGCATCCGCGGCCGGGTCAAGTCGCAAATGGAGAAGAGCCAGCGCGAGTACTACCTCAACGAACAGATGAAGGCGATCCAGAAGGAGCTTGGCGACAACGAGGATAGCCCGAACGAAGTCGAGGAACTGCACAAGAAGATCGACGCCGCCGGCATGCCCAAGGCCGTCCTGGCAAAAGCGCGCCAGGAGTTCAGCAAGCTCAAGCAGATGGCGCCAATGTCAGCCGAAGCCACGGTCGTACGCAACTATCTCGATTGGCTGGTCGGCGTGCCTTGGAAGAAGCGCAGCAAGGTGCGCCGCGACCTCCAGGTAGCCCAGGAAGTGCTGGACGCCGATCACTTCGGCCTGGAGAAGGTGAAGGAGCGCATTCTCGAGTACCTTGCCGTGCAGCAGCGCGTGTCCGTCATGAAGGGCCCGATTCTGTGCCTGGTGGGGCCGCCCGGTGTGGGCAAGACGTCGCTCGGGCAGTCGATCGCCAAGGCGACCAATCGCAAGTTCGTTCGCATGAGCCTGGGCGGCGTGCGTGATGAGGCCGAGATCCGCGGTCATCGGCGCACCTATATCGGCTCGATGCCAGGCCGCATTGTGCAGAACATCAGCAAGGCCGGCGTCAGGAACCCGCTGTTCGTGCTGGACGAGATCGACAAGATGTCGATGGACTTTCGCGGCGATCCATCCTCGGCGTTGCTGGAGGTGCTCGATCCCGAGCAGAATCACGCGTTCAACGATCATTATCTGGAGGTCGACCTGGACCTGTCCGAGGTGATGTGGATTGCCACGGCGAATACCTTGAAAATTCCCGGTCCGCTGCTGGATCGCATGGAGGTCATTCGCATCCCGGGCTACACCGAAGACGAGAAACTTGGCATTGCCGAGAAGTACCTGGTGTCGAAGCAGCTCAAGGCGAACGGTCTGAAACCCGAGGAGCTCAGCGTCAGCGAGGAGGCGTTGCGCGATATCGTACGCTATTACACACGCGAGTCCGGGGTGCGCAATCTGGAGCGCGAGATTTCCAAGATCTGCCGCAAAGTGGTGAAGGAGTTGACCCTGGGCCTAGTCAAGAAGACCAAGGCCAAGGTGTCCCGGGCGAAGGCATCCAAGGGCAAGGCCAAGGTCGATCCGGGCAGCATCAGGGTGGAATCGATCAACCTGGGCGAATACCTTGGAGTGCGCCGTTTCGACTTTGGCCGCAAGGAATTGCAGAACGAAGTCGGCTTGGTCACTGGACTGGCGTGGACTCAAGTCGGTGGTGAATTGCTCAGTATTGAGGGCACCGTCGTTCCTGGCAAAGGTCGGCTGGTGCACACTGGCCAGTTGGGCGATGTCATGAAGGAGTCGATCCAGGCTGCGCTCTCGGTGGTGCGTGTGCGCGCCGAACGGTGGGGCATCGATCCGGAGTTCCATCAGAAGCTGGATGTTCATATTCATGTGCCAGAGGGGGCGACGCCGAAGGACGGCCCCAGTGCCGGCATTGCCATGTGTACGGCGCTCGTGTCCGTGCTCACCAAGGTGCCGGTACGATCGGAAGTCGCCATGACCGGTGAGATCACCTTGCGTGGTCGCGTATTGCCGATCGGCGGCCTCAAGGAAAAATTGCTGGCGGCGCTTCGCGGCGGCATCACCACCGTGATCATTCCCGAGGACAACAAGAAAGATCTGGCCGATATGCCCGCCAACATTACCTCGTCATTGGATATTCATCCGGTGCGCTGGATCGACGAGGTTCTCGACATCGCGCTGGAACGTCCGCTACAACCTAAGCCGGCCAGCGAGGCCCCTCCTGCGGCCGTCTCGGGCGAGTCGGCGGAGGGGCACTCGTTGACCCATTGACCCGGCCCGGGCCGCCAGATTCCGGCCACGCTGATGCGCGCGATGCGACTGGCGTGTGGCGTGACCCTTGATTGCCGGTCGGTAAAGTTGCCCCGTAGTACGCTGTCTCCGTTTTTGCAAGTATTTTTGTCTCTCACCCACATGCTGAAAATGGCGCTGGGACTTGTGTTGCGGTTTGCGGCAAGGCACTGGTATAAAGGCGATACCGCAGCCCCTGTGTTGCTCGACACCGCGACGATGCGGGGTTGCGTTACGGTTCTGGCGACAGCCAACCATCCATGTCAGCGCCACGCGTCCCGGCGACCTAATCACGCTGACGAAATCCGAACTAGGAGTTTTCAATGAACAAAACTGATCTGATCAATGCCATTGCCGAAAAGGCCGAATTGACCAAGGCTGATGCCGCCCGCGCGCTGGAAGCCTATCTGGAGGCTGTCCAGAAATCATTGAAGGGTGGTGAGGACGTGTCGGTGGTGGGCTTCGGTACGTTCACGGTGCGCAAGCGTGCGGCACGCACGGGTCGCAACCCGCGCACCAACGAAACGATCAAGATCAAGGCGTCGAACGTGCCGGCATTCAAGGCTGGCAAGACCCTCAAGGATGCCCTAAACTAAGCGGCTTGCGCTTGGTTTTGGGTGCTTAGCTCAGCGGTAGAGCGTCGCCCTTACAAGGCGGTGGTCGTAGGTTCGATCCCTACAGCACCCACCAGAAAAATGCGGAGTGGTAGTTCAGTTGGTTA
>JBDTKM010000020.1:0-4191 GCA_039935315.1 Rhodanobacter sp.
CGGCGCTGGTGGTGGCGAGGGCCGTAAAACCGCGCCGCACAAACAATCGCGCGCTGCCCGCGTCCCAGCAATTTGGCAGCAACAGCACCTGCTTGCGATCGTGCATGCGCCGAAACGCTTGTGCCAAATCGATCTGTGCCTGTTGCGTCATCGCTGCCTGCCGTATCAATCACCCACCATCAGCCAATCAGGTTACGCCGGTCCCACGATCGGCGCACGCGGCCGCAGCGCCGCGCGCCGATCCGGGTCAGCCTCGAAGAGACACTGGAACGCCACTGCGTCACCGCCTAAAGTACGGCCAGACCCACTAAAACGTATCGCGATGGAGGAACCATGGCGACCCGCCGACTCGTGCTTCTGTTCGACGGCACCTGGAACAAGCCCGAGTCGAACACCAACGTGGAGCGTCTGCGTCGACTGATCGCGTCCGTCGATCCCGCCGGCAACCCGCAGTTGGTCAACTACATCCCCGGGGTCGGAGTGAAACGAGGAATCACCCACCTGCTCGGCGGGGCCTTCGGCTATGGTCTGTCCGACAACGTGCTGGACGGCTACAGCTGGCTGTGCCGGACCTGGCAGCCTGGTGACGAGATCTATCTGTTTGGCTTCAGCCGGGGTGCGTACACCGCGCGCAGCCTGGGTGGACTGATCCGCAAATGCGGCCTGTTGAAGCGTGCGCCCGATGGCCCCGCGGGCAAGGATGAAGTCAATCAAGCGTACGATTTTTACCGCGACACCAACATCAAGCCAGGTGATCCACCGGCCTTGGCGTTCCGCGCCAACCACTCGATTGAAGTCGACATCCACTTCATCGGCGTGTGGGATACGGTGGGCTCGCTGGGCATACCGCTCACCGCTTCATGGTTCCCGTTTGCCCGCGCGCGCTACCAATTCCACGACACCGAGCTGAGCAAGATCGTGAAGTTCGCCTATCAGGCGCTGGCACTGGACGAACACCGAGGCGATTTCAAGCCTGCGCTATGGACACGCAATCCCTACTCGGTGAAGCCCGGCGAATCGATCACCTCGAAGAAGCAGGAGCAGCGCGAGATCGAGCAGCGCTGGTTCATTGGTTCGCACTCCGACGTGGGAGGCGGCAATGACTGTGATGGTGCCGACCGCAAGCCTGATCCGCTGCCGGATCTGCCGCTGGCATGGCTGCAGCGCAAGGCGATGGCAGCCGGACTTGCGTGCACCGAACTGCTCATTCCGGCCAGCGATGCCGCCACCGGCGTGCCGCGCGATTCCTACAAGGAGTTCATGTACGGCATTTACAAGGAGTTCAAACCACCGTTTGACCGCACGCTGGGCAGCAGCGTCAATGAAAAAGTGGACGAATCGGTGTGGCGGCGCTGGCTTGCCGACCCCGGCTACCGTTCACCCAGCCTGGTTCGCGCGCTCGCCAGCACGACCGTGTTGAGGGCGGTGGAAGGAGCAGACGGGCTGCCTGCGGAATCTTCCGGTGCTTTCGTGGCCGGCAGTTGAACGCGACACCGCGATAAAACCATGTGCGTGCTTGACGTGCATGCCCGTCGATCGACTACGATGCTTGCTTGGGAGATGGCATGCCTCCCGCTCCGGAGCCGATATTCCCCGGATCGAACCGCCTCTCGTGCGACCCACGTTGAGGTTGATGATGCCTGCATCGCTGGTTCCCGGCGGCGCAGGCCTGCCTGCCCCGCCGCGACCGGATACTTTTCATTCGATGGAGTAGCGCTCGTGGGTGTCAGTGGATTTGTTGCAATCGGGCTGGGCGGTGCCATCGGCTGCTGGTGTCGCTGGGGGCTGGGGGTTCTGTTCAACCCGCTCTTCCCGACCCTGCCGCTGGGCACGCTGGCGGCCAACCTTGCCGGTGGTCTGCTGATGGGGGTGGCCATCGGCCTGTTCCGCAACTTCCAGACCGTGTCGCCGGAGCTGCAACTGTTCGTGATGACCGGCTTTCTGGGCGGGCTCACCACCTTCTCCACCTTTTCGGGTGAGGCGGCCACCTTGCTGCTGCGCCAGCAATACCTGTGGTTCAGCGGGCACGTACTGGCCCACCTCGTCGGGTCGCTGAGCATGACCGTGCTGGGCCTCACCCTTACCCGCAGCCTGCTGCGGCACTGACACCACGGAGGACGCATGAACCAGGAAACCCTGCAACTCGGAGTACACCTGACCTTTTACTGCCACTCGCGCACCCGGCACGACGGCTTGCTGCTGTCCGAGTGGCTGCTGGAGCAGGCAAAGAAGCACAAACTCGGCGGCGGCTCCGTATTCCGTGCGATTTCCGGCTTCGGTCGGCACGGCGTGCTGCACGAGGAACAATTTTTCGAACTGGCTGACGACCTGCCGATCAAGATCGAATTCCTGCTGCTCGAAGAGCAAGCCGAGGTCCTGTTGCAACTGGTGCGCGAGGCCAATGTCGACGCCACCTATGCACGCTACGCGGCAAGCTTTGCGGTGCTCGACAAGCACTGACCGGAACGGACTTCACCCCCAGCACGAGAACAGGCATGAGCCAGGACGACTTGAAAAACCGTGCCAGCGCGCTGCTGAAGCAGGCGGGTATCCACATCGACGGCAGCGCGCCGATCGACCTGCGCGTGCACGACGAGCGGCTGTATGCCCGCGTGTTCGCCCACGGCTCGCTGGGACTGGGTGAGGCCTACATGGACGGCTGGTGGGACGCTGACGATTTGCCTGGCCTGTGCACTCGCATGCTTACCGCGGGGCTGGATCAGGGGCTGAAGACGCTCGACACCCTGATCGCCCACCTCAAGGCGCGCTTCATCAACCTGCAGCGTGGCGAGCGGGCCTTCGAGATCGGCAAGGTGCACTACGACCTCGGCAACGATCTGTTCAGCGCCATGCTGGGCAAGCGGCTGGTCTACTCGTGCGGTTATTGGGCCCAGGCCGACAACCTCGACGACGCACAAGTGGCCAAACTCGACCTGGTCTGCCGCAAATTGCAGTTGAAACCCGGCCAGCGCGTGCTCGACATCGGTTGCGGCTGGGGCGAGGCGCTGAAATACGCCGCCGAGCGCTACGGCGTCGTGGGCGTCGGCATTACCGTGTCGCATGAGCAGGCCGACTATGCGCGCCAGATCTGTACCGGGCTACCGATCGAAATCCGCTTGCAGGACTATCGCGAGCTCGACGAAACGTTCGACGCGGTGTACTCGATCGGCATGTTCGAACACGTCGGCGGCAGGAACTACCGCAGCTATTTCGAGACCGTCCGTCGCTGCCTGAAAGATGATGGCCTGTCCGTACTGCACTGCATCGGCAGCAACAGCGCACCGGCACAGACCGATCCCTGGATCGAAAAATACATCTTCCCGAACTCGATGATCCCGGCCGCCAGTCAGGTCAGCACGAGCCTTGAGGACTTGTTCGTGGTCGAGGACTGGCACAACTTCGGCGCCGACTACGAGCGCACGCTGCTGGCCTGGCGCGCGAATATCGAAGCGGCATGGGTCACCCTGCCAACCAGCTACGACGAGCGTTTCCGGCGCATGTGGCGCTACTACCTGGCCGTCTCCGCCGGCGTATTCCGCAGCCGTCGCGACCAGCTATGGCAACTCGTGCTCAGCCCGCACGGCGTACCCGGAGGTTACCGCGCGCCGCGCTGACTCGCGTGCCGAGGTAACCCGCCAGATTCCAGGGCGGCCTCGCCACTGCCGCTGCAGGGAAACGGCCGCGAGGTCAGCAACACCCCCGCCAGCGGGCCTGGTGCAACGATCACCATCTCCACGCAGACCTGCAGGCTGGCGGCGTACACATGGCGCGCTCGCGCGCCGAGCACAGATCACCGGCCAGCATGTTGGCCGTGGCCAGGCTCGAGTCGGCACCCGTCCCTGCAAGCCGCGCAATACGATCGACGCCGTCATGTCCCACGCCCGTGCCCAGGCCACCGAGCCGGCTGGTCGACCCGCTTTTGCAAGAGCCCGCTCGCAAGCGACGCGCTCACCCTTGCGCCGACCATTGCCGATTCACGATACCCGGACAAAAGACCTCACCCGCGAACGACCTCCTACAAGAAAGCGACGCTTTCTGGCACCATCGACCAGTTATCCGCGCGCCGCGCGCCAAACCTGACGATGTAACGCATGAACCTGCAAGCCAATTACGAACAGATCCCGCTCAAGGAATACGCCGAGCGGGCCTATCTCGATTACTCGATGTACGTGGTGCTGGACCGCGCCCTGC
>JBDTKM010000021.1:0-5694 GCA_039935315.1 Rhodanobacter sp.
GATTTCCGCGCCGAGGAACGGTTGGCGCAACTGGTGGTGCAGGTGGCCGGGCGCGCCGGGCGCGCCCGCAAACCCGGCCGCGTGCTGCTGCAGACGCACCAGCCCGATCACCCGCTGCTGCGTCACCTGCTCGCCCACGGTTATGCCACGGTCGCCGGTGAGCTGCTGGCCGAACGCCAGCTGGTGCAGTTGCCGCCGTACAGCCATCAGGTGTTGTTACGCGCCGAGGCACCCCGGAGTGAGTCGGTCGACGCGTTCCTGGCTGCTGCGTGCGCCGCGTTGCCCACCGGCGCGCCGCTGCAGATCGCCGGCCCGATGCCCGCACCGATGGCCCTGCGCGCCGGCCGCCATCGCGGTCAACTGTTGATCGAGGCGAGCCACCGCAGCGTGTTGCGCGGCCTGTTGCGTCCGTGGCAGCAGGCGCTGGCCGCGTTGCCCACGCCGCGCCAGCTGCGCTGGTCGCTGGATGTCGATCCGATTGACTTGTATTGATCGACTCGTGTTGAACGCTTGGCGTCGCGGCCCGCTCAGCCAGCGTCCGCCTTCAGCGAACCGGGCTTGATCAGCCAGCGCACCGCCAGTATCCCCACTTCGTACAGCAGGCACATCGGAATCCCCAGCATCAGCATCGAGGTGATGTCTGGCGGTGTGATCACCGCCGCCACGCCGAACGCACCCACGATCGCGTAGCGCCGACCGCCGCGCAGCTTTTCCAGGTCCACCACGCCGACCGCAGCCAGGATCACCACCGCCACCGGCACCTCGAAACAAAAGCCGAACGCGAAGAACATCAGCATCACGAAGTCGAGGTACTGGCTGATGTCGGTCATCATCTCCACGCCGTTCGGCGTCACCGCGATGAGAAAACGGAACGCCGCCGGCAGCACCAGGAAGTAGGCGAACGCGCAGCCTGTGTAGAACAGCGCCATGGTCGCCACCAGCAATGGCCGCGCCAGGCGCTTTTCGTTCTTGTACAGACCCGGGCTGACGAACGCCCAGAGCTGGTACAGGATGACCGGCATGCTGATGAACAGCGCCGCGTAGAACGCCAGCTTCAGCGGTGTGATGAATGGGCTGGTGACACCGGTGGCAATCAGATGCGCCCCTTGCGGCAGGCGCGCCACCAGCGGCGCGGCCAGCTGCGTGTAGAGCCGGTTCGCAAACGGCACCAACGCGACCAGGATCAGCACCAGCGCCGCGACCGACTTGAGCAGACGCGTACGCAACTCCAGCAGGTGCGAGAACAGCCCTTGCTGCAGGTTATCCTGCTCCGGCGCTGATTCCGGTGGATCTGATTCAGGCGTCGTCATGCGCTGCACCTCGCATCGGCAAAGCCGGTTCACTCGGTCCCGGTTCCCTCCATACCGGTTCACCCAGGGGCAACTCCGCCTGCGGATTCGCCTCCGCCGCTTCGACCGTATGCGTGGCTTCGATGACGTGCTCGATTGCCGGCTGGCCGGTAGCGGTGACCTCGTTGACGACTTCCGTCACCGACCCGTGCACCTGCTGCAACCCATCCTTGATTTCCTGCTGCGCCGCTTCGGCCTGCGCTGCTGCCTCTCGCGCGGCGCGCCGGATCTCCTCCACCTGGAGTTCACGCTCAACCTCGGAGCGCACGTCGTCCCAGCCACTGCGTACGCGTCGCAGCAACGCACCGGCGGTACGCGCCGCGCCGGGCAGCTTCTCCGGGCCAAGCACGATCAACGCGATCAGGGCGAGCAATACCAGTTTGCCGAGGCTGAACTCGATCATCGCCGCAGGCCGCCTGCCACACGCCTACCGGGTTTCGCTGGAGTCGCGCTGACTCTGCGTGGTGGTCTGATCGGCGGGCTTGGGGTCTGCACGCAGTTGTTCGGCTTCCTTGCGGCGGGCTTCTTCCTCTTCCTTTTTTTTCGTCTCGTCGTCGCCGGCCATGCCCTTCTTGAAGCCGCGGATGGCCTCACCCAGATCCGGTCCGAGATTGCGGATCTTCTTGGTGCCGAAAAGCAGCAATACGAGCACCAGAACAATCACCCAATGCCAAATGCTGTCAAAACCCATGGTCAACCTTCCAGGCCGATTTCGGCGAAGTGAAGTGGGCGCAAATCGCGCCGGCAGTTATTGCGAAGTGTACTCTTCAAGCCGGTCGCGAAAGTCGACCACCGGCGTGGGCACGTGGGTGACACCACCTTCGAAAATGCGTCGCGGCGTGATCCCGGCGCCATAGACCGCAGCATTCGCATCGTAGTCGATGCGCAGCGCCGCACCATTCAACGCGACGCCGGCAAACAGGCCGCGGCTGCGGGAATAGGAATAAATCTCGGCCTTCAGCTCGCCGTCGGTGTCTGCCGTGGCCGAGCGCCCCACCGGACCGGCTGCCGCCGACGCATCCGCGCCCAGGGTGAACTTGCCGCGCACGATTGAATCCACACCGTGCTGGGTGCGGAACACCAGCACCACATCGGTGGATGAAACGCCTGCCTGAAAGCCGATGCTGCCTCCGGTCATGGTGATGAAGCTGGGATTGGACCAGGTACCGTCCGGCCGCTTCACTGAAATCAGACCCTCGCCACGACGGCCGCCGAAGATGAACCCGACCTTGAGCATGTCGGGAATCACCGCCACCGCCTTGGCATCGCGCAGCAGATCGCGCGGAATCGCTTTGTCCGGCGCCTGCATGACGTCATTGAGCACGCTGACCGCGTTTTTCGCCCGCACCAGCGGCGGATCCTCGGCGTGCACAACCATCGTGGGCAGCAGCAGCGCCAGGCCAGTCAGCAGCAATCGTTGCAACGGTTTCTTCAACATGGCAGCTCCGCAGGGTCTTGGTAGGCGTCCGGACCGGACGGGTGGGGACGGGTGGAGGTTGCATAGCCCGGCGCAACGCGATACACCGGGCTTGTGGCAGACTCATGGATTGACCGCGTTCGACGACAACCATGCCATCCAGCAACAACTATACCGGCCTTGCCGGCTATTCCCACGACCCGCAAGCGGCGACCGTTCAGGCAGCGGTACTGCTGGTCAATCTGGGGACGCCGACGGCGCCGACGGCCCAGGCCGTGCGCCCCTACCTGGCTCAATTTCTTTCCGATCCGCGAGTGATCGAGTACCCGCGCTGGCTGTGGTGGCTGATCCTGCACGGGGTGATCCTGCGCTTTCGCCCAAAGCGCTCCGCCCACGCCTACAGCAAGATCTGGGAGCAGCGTGGCTCACCGCTGCGCTTCGCCAGCGAGTCGCTGGCGGCGGCGCTGCAGGCCGAAATCAAACGACAACGTCCGCAGGCACCGATCAAGGTAGCGCTGGCGATGAGCTACGGCGAACCGTCGGTGGCTCAGACGATCGAACGCCTGCAGCGTGAAGGAGTGCGCCGGCTGCTGGTGCTGCCGTTGTATCCGCAATACTCGGCCACCTCCACCGGCTCGGTGCTGGACGCAGTGGCAGCGAGCATCATGAAAACGCGTTGGCCGCCGGAGCTGCGCATCGTCAATGACTACCACGACGATCCGGACCATATCGAGGCACTCGCCCGGAGCATCGAACACTGGTGGGCGGCCAATGGCCGTGGCGACAAGCTGTTGCTGTCCTTCCACGGTATCCCCGAGCGCTACCGCGACGCAGGCGATCCGTATTTCTGCCAGTGCCAGGCGACCGCGCGACTGTTGCGCGAACGCCTGCAACTGGACGAACAGCAGCTGGCAGTCAGCTTCCAGTCGCGGCTGGGCCGCGAACGCTGGCTGCATCCGTACACCGACGCCACGGTGCGCAAGCTCGCCGCCGACGGCGTGCGCAAGCTCGACGTCGTGTGCCCGGGTTTCGCCGTGGACTGCCTGGAGACGCTGGAAGAGATCGCGATGCAGAACCGCGACTTCTTCGTCGAAGCTGGCGGCGAAACCCTGCGCTATATTCCCGCCCTCAACGACAGCGCGGGCCAGGTGCAAAGCTTCGCCTCACTGGTGCTGCGCCATACCCAGGGCTGGCCGGAATTCGCTGCCGACTACGATGCCGCCGCGAACCAGCAACGGCGCATCCAGGCGCAGCAGCATGCGAAGGCCGTGCGTGCCCGCAACGACTGAGTTCGCCACGATCACCCTGCCGCAGCTGACGCTGCGTGCGCAGCTGTGGGGCGATCCTGCGCTGCCGCCGCTGCTGGCCCTGCATGGCTGGCTCGACAATGCCGGCAGCTTCGCGCGGCTGGCGCCGCTGCTGACCGACCGTCATCACGTCATCGCGCTGGAACTGCCCGGTCACGGCCACTCTGATCACCGCCGTGCCGGCAGCAGCTATCCCTTCCTCGACCATGTACGCGACGTGCTCGCCGCCGCCGACGCACTCCAACTTGCCCATTACACCCTGCTGGGGCATTCGCTGGGCGCGGGTATCGCCTCGCTGGTGGCCGCGGCGATACCCGAACGGATCAGCCGATTGTTCCTGATCGAGGGACTCGGCCCACTGGGCGACGACGGCACGCACACGCTGGAACGTTTCCGCGGGGCGCTGAGGCCGCGCAGCCACAAGCGCCAGCGCGTGTTTTCCTCGATCGAGCAGGCCATCGAGGCACGCAGCATGGTCAGCGGTCTGGCTGCCGAACTGGCCCGCCCCATCGTCGAGCGCGGCCTGCTCGAAACCGACGGCGGCTGGCGCTGGCGCAGTGATCCGGCGTTGACGCGTCCAAGCTCGAGCCGGCTGGCCGAGTCGCAAGTCCACGCACTGCTGCGCGGTATCGCCGCACCCACCTCGCTGCTGCTGGCACAACCGGCAACGTCGTATCTGCCCAGCGAACCGATGCGGGCGCGGGCGGCTTGCGTGGCGGAGATCAGCGTCGCTCATATGGACGGCGGCCACCACCTGCATCTGGAGCACCCGCGCGCGGTCGCCGACTGGATGGCGGCAACCAGCCGGCAGCACAGCGCGGCACCGGCAAAGTCAAGGCAGTGAGCTGTTTCGAACACGGCGAAGGATTGGCGAAAAGCAGACGTTGAATCCTGACAGTCACCTGATCCAAAGGCCGCCACGCTCTGCCAGCAGCCGCTGCGCGGTCGGTCGCTCAATCGGCCGGCTCGATCTCGATTGCGCCGGCTGCCTCCACCCACAGGGCGGGTGTAGCCTTGCTGCTTTCAGCGACGCTGATCCGGTCGACTTGGGGTATGCACTAACCTGTTCATCGACGCAGCGCACTCGTGGAGCGTAATGATGCTCTTCGTTTCGCCCGCCGCGCTGGCAACGATCTTCTCTGCGCCCGCATTGACACGACTTCACGAAACCAAGGAAAACACCCATGACACTCTCCATGTACCAGGCCTCCGTCCCCTTTTTCATCCGCTCGCTCAGCAATCTGGAGAAAATACTGCAGAAGGGTGCGGCGCATGCCAAGGCGAAAAACGTGAGTGACGAGGTGCTGCTGCAGACCCGGCTGGCGTTCGACATGTTTCCGCTGATCAAGCAGATCCAGATTGCCACCGATACCGCCAAGAACTCCGCGGCCCGGCTCGCCGGGGTAGAGGCGGTGAAGTTCGACGACGACGAAACCACGCTCGACCAGGTGCACGCACGTCTTGTGCGCGCCATCGACTACCTCAAGACGTTCAAACCCGAACAGATCGATGGCAGCGAAGCGCTTGCGGTCGAGCTGAAGATGCGCTCCGGCTCACAGCACTTCACCGGCCAGGACTACCTGTTCAACTTCGCCATCCCGAACCTGATGTTCCACTGCGT
>JBDTKM010000022.1:0-3877 GCA_039935315.1 Rhodanobacter sp.
CCGGACAGACTCACCGCCCAGATCCAGTAGTCCGGTCCTACGCCAGGGCTGAAGTTTGCCTCCGTGTACGGTGGATATCCGAACCAGCCACCGGTGGAGAACTTGCCGAGCACCAGCGAAACCATGACCAGCGCGGCGCCGGCCGCGGTCAGTCCCAGGCTGACCGAATTGAGTACTGGAAACGATACGTCGCGCGCGCCGATCTGCTGCGGCATCACGTAGTTCATCACGCCGAACAGGAACGGCATCGCCATGAAGAAGATCATGATCGTGCCGTGGGTGCTGAACAGTTGCGCGAAGTGATCCGGCGAAAGGAAGCCGCCATGCAGGCCATCCGCCTGCTGCAAGCGCATCAACCATGCCTCGATCAAGGCGCGCGCCATCATCACGAACGCGATCACGATGTACATGATGCCGATCTTCTTGTGATCGACGCTGGTCACCCATGCCCACAGCACGCCCCATTTGCGGTAGTGGGTGATCAGCGCGATGACGGCAATTGCGCCGATCACGACCAGGCTCGCGGCGAATCCGCCGATGCCGCCGTTGATCAGGTTCTCCGTGGTCGGGTGATGAATCATTTTCCAGAACGGCAGCGACGACCACTGCAGCCGCCCCAACAGCGCGTGGTGAATGGTGGCGGCACTCATGGGTTGTTCTCCGTGACCGGTGCGGCAGATTTTTTCGGTGCCTGGACCGGCGTGCTGGTGGTGTTTGGCGCGGCGGCGGCCAGCGCGACCGGCGCACCTTCCTTGGTCGCCTTGATGATCGCGGGATACAGCGACTTGCTCACGTCGGTGAAATACACGCTGCCGTCAGTGGATTTCGCGCCGGGCAGGGCGGCAATCAAAGCCTTGCGCGTGGACTGCTGTGCGATGATTTTCAGCGTCTGCGCATCGAGCGGAATACCGTGCGCGCGCACCTTGTTCACCCACGCCTTGAAATCCGCAGGCGCCATCGCCACGGCGACGAACTTCTGCTGATGGAAGCCGTCGCCGTTGTACATCGTGTTCTCACCCAGCGAGCGGCCGGGCTTGCTCGCCTCCAGATTGAGCTGCGTGTCCATGCCGCCCATCGCGTAGATCTGGCTGCCCAGCGCAGGGATGAACAGCGACTGCATCACCGTGGCCGAGGTGATGTGCATGGTCAGCGGCCGCCCGACCGGCATCGCCAGGGTGCCGATGCTGGCGATGCCTTGGTCGGGATAGATGAACAGCCATTTCCAGTCGTAACCGATGACCTGCACGCGCAGCGCGGGCTGGTTCGAGGCGATCGGCTTGTACGGATCCAGCTTGTGCGAATCACGCCAGACAAAAACGGCCAGGATGATCACGATGATGACGGGGCCACCCCAGGACATCAGCTCCAGGATTCCTGAATTCCTCCAGTTCGGGGTGTACGGCCGCTTGCCTGCGCGATAGCGATAGCGCCACGCCCAGAACGGCAGCAGCACGAAGATCGGCGCTGCCACCAGTACTGCCATGATGATCAGCACCCAGTAAAAGTGCCAACGTTGAGCGGCGGCGATCGGGCCTTGGGCGTCCAGGAAACTCATGTGAGTGGTGCCCACGCAGGCGCTGAGCAGCATCAGAACAGCGCACAAGGCAAGCCAGCGGCTCCATGCCAGCGCGCGAGGAGGCCGGCTCCTGATCGAGGTTTGCGAACCACCGGATGGTTCAAACCGCCCAGGGTCGCGTTGCTGGTTGTCGATGTTCACGATGCAACTTCCCTCATCTCACTTGCCACAGCGACGAGCGTCGCCACTCATCCCACGACGCAACCGCACGTCGGCGACGCGCCGTTCCTCGATCAGCCATCAATCCAGCCAGCCGCCGCCGAAGCCCAGCGTCTTCAAGCCTCGCTTGACGACCGCGGAGTTCCTGGTCAGCTCCCACAGCAGCCCCGTCCTTGCGTTCTCGATCATCATGATGACCAAGCCCTGGTCGAGGCCAAAACGAGCCGGTGCGAGCCAGCCTTCCGGGCCGTTGCCCGGCAGCGATGGATTGATGCCGCCGATGAATTGACCATCGCTGAGCGCGCGTGGATAGGCCTTGAGCATGGCCTGTACGCCGGCCAGGGCGGCTTCCGGTGCGTGCGCCATGCAGGTAGCGGCCGCCCATGGCACCAGGGTGCCGTCATCCGGCCCATTGGTGACGCCGCGCGCGGCATAGCCGAGGAATTTCCCGGTCTGGCCGTTGCGCATCTTGAGTTTTCCCTCCGGGCCCATGCACGCGGACAGGCCCCAGATGTCGTTGCCGTAACCGACAAAATTGTGTGGGTTGAGATTCGCGTAATCCCGCTGCACCTGGATCGCGCGCCGCGTATTCTCCACATAGTCTATGTCGGCGTGCTTGCCGACGAATCCGTCTTTCAGACCGCGCAGGTCGAGCCACGCCTGCGGGAACAGGTGGATGAACAGCGGCGTCGCGTGGATCCACTCCAGCCCTGCGTTGAGATGCCACTCATAGCTTTCCGCATCGCGCTCGTAGACGTCTTTCGGGATCGGGTGCGAGGTGGATGCGGCGCCGAGCAGGTACATCATCAACGCTTCCGTATAACCCTCCCAGTCCGCCTTCTTGAAACCATGGGCCGGCGTCCAGGAGTGGTTGATCTCATCGCCATCCAGGGTCCAGGTCCAGTCGGCACGTTCGATCAGCGCCTTGCTCAGCGAGCGGATTTCCCTTTCGCCGGTGCTCTTGCGATTGAAGTATTCATTGGCTACCAGTACGCCGGACAGCAGCATCGCGGTGTCGATCGTGGACAGTTCGCAGTCCTCCGCGCGCTTGCCGGTCTGCATGTCCAGGAAGTGGTAGTAGAAGCCCTTGTAGCCGGTGGCCTTGGCGTCCTTGCCCTGGCGGCTGTCGTGGAAGAAGCGCAGGGTTTTCAGGGTAGTGTCTGCCGCCTGCTTGCGGCTGAGCCAGCCGCGCTGCGCGGCGACCGGGTAGCATGAAAGTGCAAACCCGGTAGCGGCGATGCTTGCGGCCGAACCAGCCTTGGTGCTGTCCGCCACCAGTCCGGTGACCGGGTTGGCGTTTTCGGTGAAGTAGCGGAACGCGTCGGACTGCAGTTTCTCCAGCAGCTTGTTCTGCGCGGCGGTGAACACGTGGGGTACGGGCACCGCCTTGGGCGATCCCTTGCCAGCCTGGCTCGCGGCCCGCGCGAAGCGCAGTTCGATGGTGGTGACTGACTGCGGCTGGACCTTGATCTCGATCGTGCCGGTCTTGCCGTGCCGGATGACCTTGGTCGACTGCGGCTTCATCTGCGAGGCCTCGATCATCGCGGCTACTTCGTCGGGAGTCGGGTAGCGCGGCTCGCCCTGCACTTTCCAGGTGGCCTTGGCGTTGGCGTGCTTGGCGTCGATGCGGAACACCTGCGCACTGTCCACCTCGGGCAGGTGGAAGAACTCCAGGTTGATCGTCTCGGCTTTCACCGGATGCAACGGCAGCGCCAGATTCACGATGACTACGGTGGCGGAATATTCGCCGCGCACGACCCATACCTGGGCGGTCTCGTGCTTGCCCTTGACCGGCAGCTTCTCCGCACCAAGGCGATGCAGAATTTCAAAGGCCCGGTAGGCGGGCTTCGGGATGCCCTGGATGTTCATCAGCCCGAAGCCGCCCTGGAACGGCTTCGACGGGAAATAGTTTTCCTCGAAGATGTCCGAGAACGTCCAGTAACTGTAGGCGTCGACCAGGTTGCCCATGTTGAGCATGGCCTGGGTGATATACGCGGCGGCGTACGGATCGTCGTGCAGCTCGTCGCGGGGATTGGATGAGGTGCACCACTCGGTGTAATACAGCGGCCGCTTGCCGACCTGTTTGCGTGCCTTCTCCGCACGCTCGCGCAGGATGCCGATCTTGCTGTCGGACAGCGTCTG
>JBDTKM010000023.1:0-5164 GCA_039935315.1 Rhodanobacter sp.
GGGGCGTATTTTCAGTGCTTTTCTTGGTCATCGGCACATTATGCACAGTCGGGATTGCACTCAGGTGAACGCGTACGCCGGGCAGCTACACTGCAGCGATTCGTCGCGGAGTCCATGGCATGAGTGAACACAGTGGCACGACCCGTTACCACGTCGGCCGGCTCTGGCACGCCGGTGGCTGGGAGCCTGAGGTGACGTTTGGGGTGACCGCCGAAGGCGCCGTGCTGGATGTTGCCGACGGTAACGCGGAGTCGATCGGGCAGTGGGTTCTGCCCGGCATGGCGAACCTGCATTCGCATGCGTTTCAACGGGCGATGGCCGGGTTGGCCGAGCGCAAGGGCAAGGCGGACGACAGCTTTTGGAGCTGGCGCGAGGCGATGTACGGATTCGCCGCCACGATCGGGCCGGACCAGTTGCGCGCGATTGCCGCCCAGCTGTATGTCGAGATGCTCAAGGCCGGTTACACCCGGGTCTGCGAATTCCACTATCTGCACCACCAGCCGGACGGCAAGCCTTACGCCGAACCGGCGGCGATGTCGCTGGCCCTGATCGAAGCGGCGCGCGAAGCCGGTATCGGCTTGACCCTGCTGCCGGTGCTTTACATGAGCGGCGGTTTCGATGGACGCGCGCTGGGCGAGCGGCAGCGGCGCTTCGGCCACGAGGTGGACGGCTATCTGCGCCTGCTGGAGACCTTGCAGGCCCAGGCCAGCGATGAGCTGCGCGTCGGGATGGCGCTGCATTCGCTGCGCGCGGTGCCGGAGCAGGCCATGCGCGAGGTGCTCGCCAGCCCGCTGGCAGCGAGCTGTCCGGTGCACATCCATGTCGCCGAGCAGATTGGCGAAGTGCAGGACTGCCTCGCCAAACGCGGCGCCAGGCCGGTGGAATGGCTGTTCGACCACGCGGATGTCGACGCGCGCTGGTGTCTGGTCCATGCGACCCATCTGACTGCGGCCGAGACGACCCAGATCGCCGCCAGCGGCGCGGTGGTCGGCCTGTGCCCGACCACCGAGGCGAATCTCGGCGATGGCCTGTTTCCGTTGCCGGCGTATCTGGACGCGGGCGGCAGGCTGGGCATCGGTTCGGACTCGCACATTTCGGTCTCGCCGGTGGAGGAGTTGCGCTGGCTCGAATACGGCCAGCGCCTGCAGACCCGCCATCGCAATATCGCCGCCCGTCATCCGGGTGACAGCGTGGGCGAGACCCTGTGGAGCGCGGCGCATCGCGGCGGCGCCCAGGCGTCTGGATTCCCGGTGGGGGAATGGGGTGAGGGCGCCCGTGCCGATCTGATCGTGCTGGATGATCGCTCGCCGCTGCTGGCAGCGCGCGCTGAGCAGTCGATGCTGGACAGTTTCCTGTTTGCCGGCAATACACCGCTGGTGCGGGATGTGATGTGCGGCGGACGTTGGGTGGTGCGCGACTTTCAGCACCGCGACGAGGACCGCATCGCCACCCGTTATCAGCAGGCTGTCACGGCGCTGGCGGGGCGAGGTTGAGCCATGCTGCGCAGGAATCGCCAGGCCGATTCCACTGCGTCCGAGACCACCGGCATGACTGACATACGCGATGCCACGATAACGCCAGTGCCGTTCATCCATCACGCCACACCCGCGTTTCGGCGTACCAATCTGGCGTTGTTCGCGGCGGGCTTTGCCACCTTCGGGCTGTTGTATTGCGTGCAGCCGCTGATGCCGCAATTCAGCCATGACTATGGTGTGAGCGAGGCGGTCAGTGCGTTGTCGCTGTCGTTGACCACCGGCGTGCTGGCGGTGGCGATGTTGTTTGCCGGTGCGCTGTCCGATGCGTGGGGACGCAAGCCGGTGATGGTGATCTCGTTGTTGACGTCGGCGCTGCTGGTGTTGCTGTCGGCGGTGATGCCGGGCTGGTCGAGCCTGCTGGTGGTGCGTACCGTGCTCGGCCTGACCCTGAGCGGGTTGCCGGCGGTGGCGATGACGTATCTCAGTGAGGAAATTCACCCCGAATCGATCGGCCTCGGCATGGGCTTGTACATCAGCGGCAGTGCGGTGGGTGGCATGGGCGGGCGCATCATCACCGGGGTATTGACCGATTTCTTCGACTGGCGGGTCGGCGTGGCGGTGGTTGGCGTGATCGGCCTGCTGGCGGCGTGGATCTTCGCGCGGGCGCTGCCGCCTTCGCGGCATTTCGAGGCGCAGCCACTGCGTTGGCGCATGTTGTCCGAGCGCTTTTCCGGGATCTTGCACGACCGCGGCCTGCCATGGCTGTTCGCCGAAGGCTTCCTGCTGCTGGGTGCGTTCGTCACCGTCTACAACTATCTGGGCTATCGGCTGCTGGCGCCGCCGTACAACCTGAGCCAGGCCGTGGTCGGCCTGATCTTCGGGATCTACCTGGTGGGCACCTTCAGTTCACCCTGGATGGGGCATCTGGCCGGCAAGCTGGGGCGGCGCAAGGTGTTGTGGACGGCGCTGGCCTTGATGCTCGCCGGGGTCGCACTGACCATGTTGCATTCGCTGGCGCTGATCATGCTCGGCATCGTGGCGATCACGTTCGGTTTCTTCGGCGGCCATTCCATCGTCAGCAGCTGGGTCGGCCGGCGTGGCGGTGCGGCGAAGGCGCAGGCCGCCTCGGTGTACCTGTTCTGCTATTACATGGGATCGAGCGTTGCCGGTGCCAGCGGCGGCCTGTTCTATGCGTCGCACGGGTGGACGGGGGTGGCGTGGTTCGTCGGCGCACTGGTGCTGGCCGGCTTGCTGATCGCGCTGCGGCTGATCCGCTTGCCGCCGCTGGTGAATGTGGCGACCGAGCCGACCCCGATGAGCCAGGGCGCGATGCCTTGAGTCCGCAAAGCGGGCTACCGGGTCCGGGCTCCGGGATCCGGCAGGGCGTTGGTCCGTGAAGTCAGCGCGAGTGCGGCTTCAGCATCGCTGCCACGGCCGCGTAACTGCCGTCATTCGCAACGGCCGGCAAGCCCAGCAGATGCGCCATCAACGGATAGACGTCCACGTTGGGGAACGCCGGAACCTTTGCATCAACCCGGAACGCCGGGCCGTGGGCGATGAAGATCGCCTGCATCAGCGGATCGGCGTTGTCGTAGCCGTGACTGCCTACGCTGAGTGTGCCCTTGAGTCGGGCCGGGTTGGTGCTGGTGATGATGCGCCAGTGGAGGTTTGCCAGGCACAGCAAGCGCGGCACCCGCGGGTTGCTGCCGTAGTCCAGTCGCGCCGGCACCGAATGTTTGTTCCAGCAACGCATGTGCCGTTGTGGCTGCTCCAGCTGCTTCTCGATCGCGGCGAAATTCGCCAGATCCCGGGGGCTGCCCGAGCGTGGATCCAGACCGGCCAGAATGCCGCTGCTCACCAGCCGCACCTGCCCGATCGGGATCAACTGATCGAGCAGCACGCTGTTGGGTTCCGGCACCGCCGCCATGCCGTGATCGGATACGACGATCAGGTTGATCTGCTGGAACAGGCGGCGTTGCTTGAGTCCATGCACCAGCCGCGCCAGCGCGGCATCCGTGGCGCGCAGGGCCACATCTTCCTGGGCTGAGCCGGGGCCGTACTTGTGCCCGGCGTGATCGACTGCGTCGAAGTACAGCGCGACAAAGCGCGGTCGGGTGGCCGCTGGCAGGTCGAACCATGCCAGCACCTGGTCGACCCGCTGGTCCGCGCTCACGCTGTCGTCGAACGGCTTCCAGTAATCCGGGCGGTAGCCATGGATCCTGGCCTCCGAGCCAGGCCAGAACATCGTCGCCGTGCGCATGCCGTGCTGGTCGGCGGTCACCCAGATCGGCGTGCCTCCCTCCCACCAGCGCCCATCACTCACCGCCTGGTGGTTTTCGTGCGAAAACTTGCCCAGCCGGGGATCGAACATGGTGTTGTCGACGATACCGCTGTGGTCGGGTCGCAGCCCGGTGACGATCGTGTAATGGTTCGGAAAGGTCAGCGACGGAAACGAGGGCTGCATCGAGGCGGCCTGCACGCCGGTCCGGGCCAGCATCGCCAGGGTCGGGCTGAAGCCCCGGTCGATATAGTCGTAGCGGTAGGCGTCGATCGAGATCAGCAGCAGCGGGGCGGGTTGGCTTGCGCCGGTGGCGCTGGGCGTGGCGGTGATCGTCGGTGGGTGTGCACAGCCTGCGCTGAGGGCAGCCCATGCGCACAGCAGCAAGCGAAACAGACTGTTCATGTACGCACTCTCAAACTTCAATTGAATACCTCCCATGATCGCGCAGAGTGATCGTCATGACACGTATGACACCGCACCATCGTCTCGTTCGGCCATTTCTCGTTGGCGTATTTGTACTGGCGCCCGTGGGCTTTGCCAGCGCGTGGCAATCCAGTGGGCAAGCTGCCGCCAGGCCGCCCGTGATGGCACCGCCGCCAGCCGCACAATTCCAGCAAGTCGTGCAACAGCAGCAGGTCCGTGATCAGTTGCAGAAGAGCCAGCTGGAGCAGCAACTGCATCAATCCGTTGCCGACAATGCGAAACGACCGAGCGCGAACGATCCCACCATGCAGCGCCAGCTGGACCAGGCTGACCAGGCGCAGCGCGACCGTGAGCGCGCGGCACAGCAGGATACGGTCGATCGCTATCGCGATCAGTCAGCGTTGCCACGGGTGATACCGCAGGGCGCGCCGGCATCGTCGCGCAGCGGCGGCTGATCAGGTTATCGGTGGTTGCCGGGGCGCACAGCCTGCAGCAGCAGTGCCAGCAGCAGCATCAGGTCAAGCCAGGCGAACCAGTTGCCCCAGCGACCGTACAGCGTACGGGTTTCATGCAAGGGCAGGTCGCCCACCAGTTCGGCATCGTGCTGTTCGCTGGATGCCTCGGCCACCACCCGGCCGCGGTCATCGCTCAGCGTGAGCCGGCCCGAGCGGGCCGCACGTGCTACCGCGAACCCGCTTTCGACGCCGCGCATGATCGCCATGCGACTGTGCAACCAGCCATCGACGCGGAAATCCCATGCCGGCACCAGCAGCAGCTGCGCGTTGCGGGCCGCGTATGCCTCGCCGATATCCTGAAAATCCATGTCCTTGCAGATCGCCAGGCCGATGCGCGGCGTGCCGGCGAGCATGGTGTACGTGTCGCCCGGCGTGTACTGACGCTCGAAGCCGGGAATCAGGTGATGCTTGTTGTAGGTGACCGGCGTGCTTGAACCCGGCTGGAACACCATCACCGCGTTGCGTTTGGC
>JBDTKM010000024.1:0-11237 GCA_039935315.1 Rhodanobacter sp.
TCAAGCGGCGCGCATCAGACGGTGGAGAAATCGATCGAGTTGCGCCTTGGCACTCGTTGGTTCTCATCGACACTTTTGCCTGAGGCAAACGCAACAGCTGCCTCCGTCCAGCTGGCGCGCCCGTGGAAGAACGCTACCGGCAACGTGCATGGCGCCGACACCGCTGTCGGGCGGAGCGACGTTGAAGGGGGCGAATTCAGCGCCTGCGGCGGCACCAGCCGGCAACGACCAGCCGCTGCTGCGGAGCAAGTGCCGGGATAGCAGTGGGACCGATTGCGCTGCGGCGCGCAATGCCTGGCCGGCAGACCTGGACGATCGCGCGGGTGACGCCCAACAAGTGCAGGGCAGCGTGGAGGAGGATTCCCGCATCAAGTTGAAGGCTGAACAGCGAGCCCCACTTCACCCATGCTCCAACCCGGTCACGCGTCGCTCGTCGTCATATTCCACCACGGTGTCGGCCAATGCGGGCAACGTGGCCAGCGCGTGGCGGCTGAGGCGCTCGAAGTGCATCAGGAAGTGCTTGATGGTGGCGGCATCCATGGCCAGCGGGGCATGGCGCGCCAGCAGCTCCTGTTCTTGCTCGCCGCGCCAGCGGCGCACGACGTCCCAGTCAGGTGCCTGCAGCACGATCAGGGCGTCGAACTTGCGCCATAGCGGTTGGTAGCTGCGCAGCTGCTTGTTGACCCAGCGCCGCCAGGTGCCGTCGGGGTCCTCGTCGCGCTCCAGCGCGTTGATCGGCCGCCCCAGCGCGCCCGGCGACTGCGGCCGGATGCCTAGCGCCCAGCCTTCGAGGATCACCAGCTCCGGTCGTTTGGTGATGCGCGGCCAGCGTGAGGGCGGCAGGCGGGTATCGCGACCCTTGTCAAAACGTGGGTAGGTGACCGCCAGCCGGTCCGATGCCTGCGGCACCGCGGCAAGCACCGATAGCAACAACTCGATCTCGTGGGTGCCAGGTACGCCGCGGGTGCGCAGCAGCGGGTGCACGTCGCGTGCCAGCGCCTCGCGCTCGCCGCGGGCGTAGTAGAAATCGTCCAGTGACAGGATTTCGGTGGCCCAGCCGCGTGCCTTGGCTTGCGCCTTTATCACCCGCGCCAGGGTGCTCTTGCCGCTGCCCTGCAGGCCCGAAAGGCCCAGCACGTAAGGCCGTCGGGACCGGGCGATGCGTCCGGCGTACTGATCGAGCAGATGCCCGGCAAGTGCTTCGTTCTGCCGTTCTCCTTGCGACATCATCGGTAGTGCACGCGGTGGGGGTGCCGAGCGACGGCCTGTAGCAGTTTGCCCAGCCAGCCGATGGCGTTGCCGCCATTTTCACCCGGCATGCGAAAGCATCGCGTCGTCTCCGACGTTGAAGAAACAGCAGACGCGGGCGTCATTGCACTATGATCGTTCAGGTTCATTCGCTCCATGATGGCGCGGGTTGGCCACGCTGCAAGAGGGAAGTTTCACACATCATGCTCAAACCTGAAATCCTGGACACTTTCCTGCACCTGCTGGACGAAGCCAAGGCCAGTGGCGATCGCGAACCGACGGCGATGAACCTGGCCACCGTGGAGCGCGCCGGCGGGGTGGCCTCGCGCATCGTGCTCCTGAAAGGCGTCGACGAACGCGGCTTCCGCTTTTTCACCAATTATCAGAGCGACAAGGGCAGCCAGCTGGAAGCGCATCCGCTGGTGGCATTGTGCTTCCACTGGAAACAGCTGCGCGATGGGGTGCAGGTGCGCGTCGAAGGCGTCGTGCGCAAGCTGCAGGAAGAGGAGTCCGACGCCTACTTCGCGACTCGCGAACGCGGTAGCCAGATCGGCGCCTGGGCGTCGCTGCAGTCGCAGACGTTGCCGGATCGGCACGCGTTCGAGCAGCGCGTGGCTCGCTACGAGTCCGAATTCGAGGGGCGCGATGTCACCCGACCGCCGCACTGGGGCGGTTTCGTGGTGGAACCTGACATGGTCGAGTTCTGGTACGGCGCCCAGTTCCGCCTGCACGAGCGCGTGCGCTGGAGCCGTCACGGTCAGACCTGGACCAGCCGCCTGCTGTATCCATGACGGGGCCGCTGCCCGCATCCAGTGTCGCCCAACGCGACTTCACCGTATCCACTCGCGGCCGCGGTTTCATCGACATCAGCCGCGAGGTGGGCGATGCGGTGACCTCCAGCCGGGTGCAGACCGGCATCGTCAACGTGTTCACGCTGCATACCAGCTGTTCGCTGCTGCTGAGCGAAAACGCCGATCCGGCAGTGCGCGTCGATCTGGAGCGCTGGTTCGCCCGCGCGGTGCCGGACGGCGACCCGCTTTTCGGGCACGCCGCCGAAGGCCCGGATGACATGCCGGCGCATATCCGCTCGATCCTCACCGGCGTCAGCCTCAGCGTACCGGTGGGTGAGGGCGCGTTGCAGTTGGGCACCTGGCAGGGCATTTACCTGTGGGAGCATCGACACGCCGCGCACCAACGCAAGGTCATCGTGACCGTGCTGGGCGCGACCGGGAAGTGAGTGGGCTGACCGCAAGCGATCATTACCCGCGGCGTATCGTGTGTCTCACCGAGGAGCCCACCGAGGTGCTGTACGCGCTGGGCGAGGACGCGCGTATTGTGGGCATCTCCGGCTTCACCGTGCGGCCGCCTCGGGCGCGCAAGGAAAAGCCGAAAGTGTCCGCGTTCACCAGCGCGAAGATCGGCGAGATCCTGAAGCTGGAACCGGACCTGGTGATCGGTTTCTCCGACATCCAGGCGGATATCGCGCGCGACCTGATCAAGGCCGGTGTCGAGGTATGGATCAGCAATCATCGCAGCGTGGACGGCATCGTCGCCTATATCCGCCGACTTGGCGCGATGGTTGGCGCGCATGAAAAGGCTGAAGCGTACGCGCAGCGCGCCGAGCACCAGCTTGCTGATATCCGCGCCGCAGCGGCGCAGTTGCCGCGGCGGCCCAAGGTTTATTTCGAGGAGTGGGACGAGCCGATCATCACCGGCATTCGCTGGGTCGCCGAGCTGATCGGTATTGCCGGGGGCGACGACTGCTTTCCCGAACTCGCCCGCGAACCGCTGGCCAAACAGAGCATTCTCGCCAACGGTGACGAAGTGGTGCGACGCGCTCCGGACATCATCTTCGGGTCGTGGTGCGGCAAGCGCTTCCGCCCGCAGCAAGTGGTGGCGCGGCCCGGCTGGGATGCGATCCCGGCGGTGCGCGACGGGCAGCTGTTCGAGGTCAAGTCGCCGATCATCCTGCAGCCCGGACCGGCCGCGCTGTTCGACGGGCTGGATGCGATCCATCGGATCATCGCGGAGTGGGCGCGGCGCTGAATGATTTTGCGGCGTTTGGCCTCTTCAGTCAGAGCCTGAAGTGCAGAGCGGTCGATCGCCTGCGGCGACCGAGTCACTTTTCTCCTGCATTGGCCAGGAGAAAAGTAACCCAAGGAGACGGCCACTCCGCTTGACGCTTGCGGGGCATCGGGCAACTGCTCCTGCGTTGCCTCAACTCGGGCATCCATGCCCGCGCCTGTCGACTCGCGCTACGCGGCCTGTCGTCCCCACCTTACCCGCGCAACGCGCCCCGGGTAGAGCAGCGGGCCAGCGTGGCCCGCACGATTCAGAGCTGCCGCACGATTCAGCCCTCACAAAAGCCGCAGCAACTCCTTCATCAATGGCAGGCGGCGCACGCGCACGGCGCTGGCGCGGAACACCGCGTTGGCCAGCGCCGGGGCGGCGGTGGGCATGGCCAGGAAGCTGGCGCCGCCGGGTGTGCGGTCGCCGGGCACGGTGATGACTTCGACGTCGTCGGGCAGCTGCGCCATGCTGGCCAGCGGGTAGTCCCTGTAGCTGTGTTGCTGGATCTGGCCGTTCTTGAAGGTGATGGCCGGGTTGAGTGCGATGGACAACGCATCCAGCGTGGCGCCGGCGACCTGGCCGTGCAGGCCCAACGGGTTGATCACCCGGCCCACGTCAACGGCGCAGACGACGCGCATGATGGTCAGCGTCTCGCCCTGCACGGCGGCTTCGATGGCGTGCGCCACGTAGGTGCCGTCGAGGTGCCAGCAAGCGATGCCGAGGCCATTGACGCTGTGCAGCCAGTTCTTCCACTCGATCCGGTCGGCAACCAGTTGCAGTACGTTGCGCAGGCGGCCGATGTCTACCGCGGCGCCGCCGCCCAGCGGCAACTGGCGTGGTTCGCCCAGGATGCGCAGACGCGTCTTCAGCGGATCCTCGCGCAGCTGGTGCGCAATTTCGTCGATGAAGCTTTCGACCGCGAACGCGTTGGTGAGATGCGGCATGCCGCTGAACGGGCCACGCGGCATCGCCGAATCTTGCGCGTACCAGTCGCTGCGAAGGTTCGCCACCAGGCCGGCGGGCAGTTGATCGGCGCGCAGCTCGGACGTCCACAGCCGATCCTCGGGTACGCCGCGCTGGCTCAGGGCCGAGGTGCTGGCCATGCGCTGGTTCCAGCCGATGAGCTGGCGCTTGCGGTCGATGATGGCGCTGAGCTGGTGCACGCACGCGGAGCGATAGAAGTCGTGGGTGAAATCCTGGTCCCGCGTCCACAGCAGGCGTATCGGCTGGTTGACTGCCTGGGCCAGCATCACCGCTTCGGCGACGAAATCGTGGTCGAGCCGGCGGCCGTAGCCGCCACCGACGCGCGGCACGCGGATGTCAATTTGCGCCGGCGTGAGTCCGGTCAGGCGCTGCACCACAGCCCACGCCTTTTGCGGCGCTTGAGTGGGCACTACCAGGCTGGCGCGGTCCTTTTCCAGTCGTACCAGGCAATTCATCGGCTCGGCGGTGACGTGCGCCAGCCACGGCTGGAAGTAGGTGGCCTCGATACGGCGTGCCGCCTTCTTGCCAGTGGCGTCGAAGTCGCCATCGTCACGTACGCGCGCGGTTGGCGGGCCCTTGCTGGCCAGCGCAGCAAGCGCCTGTTGTTCGATCGCGTGGCTGCTTTCGCTGCCGCTGGCACCGGGTTTCCATTCGAGTTTGAGTTTGGCGCGACCTTGCAGCGCGGCCCAGGTACTGCTCGCCAGCACGGCGACGGCCGGCGCGATCACGGTGCTGCCACGTGGCTGGCCGGGTTCGGGCTTCAGCTGAATCACCTTGACCACGCCCTCTTGTGCCAGCGTTTCGTCGGTGTCGATGCGGGCGAGCGTGCCGTCAGGCCAGGGGCAGTGCACCAGCACCGCCACCAGGGCATCGGCGGGATGCTGGTCGATCGCGTAGCGCGCATGACCGGTGACGATGTCGTGGGCGTTGGCGTCGCCGGCAGGCTGGCCGATCAGTTGGTAACTGCTGGCGGACTTCAGCGCAGGCGCGCGTTGGGGCAACGCGATCTGGCTGGCGTCCGCGGCGAGGCTGCCGTAGGTCACCCGGCGGCCATCGGGTGCGATCACGGTGCCGGAGTCGCAGTGCAGGCGATTGGCGGATATGCCCAGCCGCCGCGCGGCCGCCTGCAACAACAACCAGCGCGCCAGCGCGCCGACCTGGCGCAGGTCGCGCCACGCCGCCGGGATCGAATGGCCGGTGCCGCCGACCTGCGGGCCGTAGGTCCACGCCGGCTGGCCGTTGTTGTTGCTCACCCCCAGGCCCAGCGCGATCACACTGACGCGGTTCCAGTCGGCGTCGAGCTCGTCGGCGATGATCCGCGGCAGCGAGGTGGCCACCCCGGTGCCGGTGTCCGGGTCGCGCGCACCGATCAGCACATTGCCGTCGGTGTCGATGCGTACATAGGCGCCCAGGTCGTGGAAGTTGTCGCCCAGCAGCGCCAGCGGCAGCGGCGCACCAGTCGCTTCGCCCCTGCGGATGCCCACGACCAGCGCGCCGGCCGTCCCGGCCAGCACCTGCAGGAAGCGGCGTCGGCCGAGCCGGATGGTGTCGTTCGTGTTGCCTGCGTTCACGGCTGGCCCGCCTTGCCGGCAGCGGCGCGCTTGATCGCGCGGCGAACCCGGGTCTGGCACCCGCAGCGGCACCGGTTGGATAGTTTGTCGATATCGTCGTCGCCGGGTTTGGGCTTGCGTCGGAGCAGGGCGACACCGGCGATCAGCCAGCCGGGTGTGCAGTAGCCGCAACCGATCGCGTCCTCGTCGATAAAGGCTTGTTGCAAGGGGTGCAGGGTGCCGTCGTTGGCGGCCAGGCCCTCCACCGTGGTTATCGACTTGTCGGCCAGGGCACTCATCGGCAGCGTGATCGCGGGGACCGCCTTGTCGCCCAGCAGCACCAGGTCCGTGCCGTTCTCGCCATGCTCGCCGCCGTATTTGGTACCAGTCAGCCGCAGCACGTCGCGCAGGTACCACAGCAGCGGCATCTGCGGATCACCGGTATGGCGGAAATGCTCGCCATTGATTTGCAGGTCGATGCCCTCGCGGACCTTCTCCGGCACGATGTTGCTGCCCTCGCTGGTCGGCAAAACCTGGGCTTGCACTGGCGCCATCCATCGTCTCCGCACGGAATTAATCCGTGCATTGTGGCATTGCCGGCGCCGGCTTAGGACGGTGCGCGGCTGAACAGCCGTCGCCAGAGGAAGTACACCGGTACGCCCGCCAGCATGATCAGCACCCCGATGCCGGCGTTGCGCGGGTTGTCGCGCATGGTCGTGACCACGACCCAACCCACGACGCCGATGAACAGGATCGGCAGCCAGGGATAGCCGGGCACGCGGAAGCTCGCCGCGCCAGCATCATGGTGGCGATACCAGAACAGCGTGGCTACGCCCACCGCGCAGGCGAGCCAGTCACCGAAGGTGGCGTAATCCAGCAACTGCCCGTAGGTGCCGCTGAGCGCCAGCACGATCGACCAGCCGGCCAGCAACATCAGCGCGACATTCGGCGTGCGCCAGCGTGGGTGCAGCTGCGCCACGGTGCGGAAGAACAGACCGTCCTCGCCCATCACCTGCAACACCCGCGCGCCGGCAACCAGGGTGATGTTGCAGAAGCCCAGTGCGGAGATCGCCACGCCCAGCGCGATCAACCGTGCGCCGGACGCGCCGAACACGCGCTGCATCACATCGGCGGCGGGCGCATGACTGGCGGCCAGCCCGGCATGCCCGAGCACGGCCAGGTAGGCCACGTTGACCAGCGTGTAGGCGCTGATCACGATCAGCATGCCCAGCGTCAGCGCGCGCGGCAGAGTGCGCTGGGGGTCGCGCACTTCGCCGGCCAGGTTGTTGAGGTAGGTGAAACCCGAATACGCAAACAGCACCGGCAGCGCCGCCCCGATGAAGCCCACGCTGGGGCGCGCCGGGTCGACTGCGAGGATCGGCGCGCTGCCGGCGCCTGCCAGCGACAATCCGCACACCACCAGCACCGCCACGGCCAGCAGTTTGAGCAGGGAAAACAGGTTCTGGATCTGTGCGCCCAGGCGGATCCCGAACAGGTTGATCCCGCTGACGAAGACCAGGCCGCCCACGGTCAAGGGCAGTATCCTGCGCGGCGGCAGGTTGAACAGCGCTGTTGCATAGCTGGCGAAGATGGTGGCCACGGCAGCGCTGGCACCGGAGTAGATCACCAGCAGCATGGTCCAGCCGAACAGGAAACCCGCCAGCGGTCCGAACGCCTCGCGCAGGTAAACATAGGCGCCGCCCGCCCGGGGTCGACGCGCGCCCAGCTCGGCAAAGCACAGCGCCCCGATCAGGGTCAGTACGCCGGCGCCCCCCCACATCAGCAACAGCGCCAGCCCTGATTCGGTGCGCTGCGCCGCGATGCCGGGGTTGAGAAAGATGCCGCCGCCGATGATGCCCCCGACCACCACCAGCGCGGCGTCCCATGGGCCCATGCTGCGCTGATAAGCGGGTGACTCGGCCGGGTCGATCATCGCGTGGCCCACGGAGAAGTTGCCGGCGAGCATGACGATCGCGCTGGCTGACGACAAGCTCCAAGGCCGTGAAGGCCACGAATCCATTCCGGGTTCGTGGCCTTCACCGGGTAGTCAGGGGAGACCTGATCCGACTGGCAACGGAGCGCGACAGCCTGCCGGGAGCCTGGGCGACAGAAACCCAAGCGGCTGCGGCTTCGCGGTTCTGGCCAGCTTTTCCGCTCCTTTTCGTTGAATAGCTACGGTTATTCGCCTCAGATGATCGAAAAACCTGACTCAAATCCGCTTTGCCGCGCCCGCTCGATTTCTATCCCCAGACTCCTATCCCCAGACTCCTAGAACCCGGTGCGCAGGAACAGATCGAAGTTCGCCACGTTCAGGGTGCCAACGCCGGAGCCTTGATCGAAGCCGGGTTCACCGTGGTAGTACCAGTTGTCGCCCGCGCGGATGTCGCTGAAAGCCGAATACTTGCCGGTGCCGAAAATCGCCTGCAGCAGGTAGACATGGGGATTCCAGAAACCCACGCGGTGGCCCAGGCTTTGTGTCAATAGCGCGCTGACACCGTTCAACTGTGGTGCCACGAAACTGGTGCCGCCTTCGGAGATCAAGCCGCCATCGGTGGTCGATACCACGACATAGCCGGTTTGGGGATCGGCGTTGAGTGAGATGTCCGGCAGGTTCCGGCCGGGGAAACGAGCGGGAAGTTTCAACAACGTGGTCGGACCTGCAGACGGATCGTTGTAGACCAGCGATTGCTTCCTCTGGCTGCTTTCGATGCCGCGGGTGAACCACTGGTACCACGGCCGGTGCCAGTACACGCTCACGCCACCACCACCCCCGGCCGAGAACAGTTTCGCGCGCCAACCGCCTGGGGTCGGGGCGTTGGCATCCAGATAACTCTGCAGGTAATCCCATCCCCACGCGCTTTCGCGGGTGATCGATGCGACCGGACCCGTGCCACGACCGAGGATGGTGGCCACGCTGAAGCTGTACGGCACCGTGGTGCCGCCGGCGGCCGTGATGTAGGGGTCGGACGCCGGTGAATCCACCGTCAGTGGCGTGTTGTAGTCGGCCGCCGTGGTGCCAACGAAGGGCGGGTTGTCCGAGCTGTCGAAGGCGCCGGCGTCGCCCGTGGCGGCGAACAGCGATTGGCCTTGCGCTGCGGCTTCCAGGAAGATCTGGTCAAACGCGCGCAGGTCGCCGGCGTCGCGGGTGTCGGTGTCGTCCGCGGTGCTGACGTTCAAGGCGGCGAAGTTGAAGATCTCCGGGCCGCCCCAACTGGTCGAGATGCTGTCCGCCTTGTTGTCCGAGACAGCCTGCAGGAACGCGTCGGTGAAACCATTGCCGGCCAGCGGCGCGTCGTACACGATGATGTTGGCGTCAGGGGCGATGCCGCCGGATTGCTCGACATCCAGCGCGGTCTCGCCGCTGCCCCCATCGATCGCTCCGCCGCCGTCGACGTGAACCTGGGTAATCCGGTTTGGCTTGGTGGCAAGGCCAATGGCTTTCCAGTAGGTGCGGGCATCGGATGGATAGAAATCGGACAGGGTGACGATGCCGACCGTCGAACCCTTGCCGGTGATGCCGCGCTTGTACAGCGGATTGATGTTGTACAGGTTGGCCACGTCACCGACGGTGTAGTCGCCCGGCTGGCCGGTGGCTGTGGGGTTGCCCGAAGCACTCCTGGCCAGCGTGCTCAGTGCCGGCCTGCGGGTCAGTGTCTGGCCACCCGCTGGCTGCGCAACTGGCAGCAAGCGATGCGACTGGTAGTGCGGCTGAGTGCTCAGACCACTGGCAAAAGCCACGCTGTCGACGATCGCCGAGGGCAGCACCAGCGGCCCGACGGGGCGGCGATAATGGCGCCCCGACTTGGGCGAAACGTAATCGTGGATGGACGTCTGGAACATCTTGGCGAACTGACCCACGGTGCCGCTGGTTTCGATGGCCATATGGTTGGCCAGCACCTGGCCGCTCAACCCCTGCTGTTGCAGGAACGCCGCGACCTTGGCGATTTGCGCGTCGGTGGCGCCGTACTCGCTGGCGAACTGACTGGTCGTGAGGAACTTCTGGAAATTCGGGCTGCCCTGGGTGGCAGTCTGCTGGACGAACTGCTCCAGCGCCGCGCGGTGGCGCAGCTTGAGCATCAGGGTGACGTGAATGGGTTGGCTCGCCGGTGCCGCGCCCATGTCGGTGGCGGGTGATGGAACGGCGGCGAGGGAAGCAGTGGCGAAACCGCAGAGCAGCAACGCGAGCGAGGCCGCAAGTAGCTTGCGGTGAATTTCGGTGTGCATGGAAGAAGACCCCTGATTGTCAGAAATACTGATCACCCGGATGCTCTGCCAACACGCACCGACCGTGTTGCCGAGCCGCCTTGCGGTCAGGCCGTACAGCGCTTGTCAAGCCATCAACGTGAACCGATGGGTGGCGCGACGCTGCCATGGTGGCGCCAAATCGCCGCCCATCTTGCGCGCGCACAAACACCAATGGAAGTCTTTGCCGTGACGCAAGCTATTGCGACTTCCAGGCAAGCCTAGGAGATCCCAATCCATCCGCGGCAGGCGTTGCGCTGCACGGAGGTGCAGCTGATCCGGGTGATGCGTGACTGTCAGTCCGCAAAGAGCTCGCCACGCAGGCCGACCACGCAGCGGCCGCCGATCGTGATGGCGCCGCTGGTGGCATCACGGGCCACCTCCAGGTGGCCGTCGCGGCCTGCTTCACGACCCTGGCTGGCAGCGTAGCGCAGGCCATAGCCATCGCGATCCCCGCGTTTGGCGAGCCACGCCATGATGGCCGCATTGGCGCTGCCGGTGACTGGATCCTCCGGGATGCCATCGGCGGGGCAGAACGCACGCACCGCCATTGCCGCCGCACCAGACGATTCGCGCCCGAACACGCTGACGCCGACGGCCGCGTGATCGATGCACAGCGCGGCAAGCGCACCCATGTCGGGAGTCAGACCGCGTACCGCGGCGGCGCCATCGAGATGGCACAGGATCCAGAGCGGGCCGTTGTCGACGAGGCAGGCTTGTCCATTGGGCAATGGGATGTGCAGCGCGCTGACCAGGCGTTGACGCAGGGCGTCGTCCAGTCCACTAATCTGGGCCGGTGGTGCTTGCACATGGATGATCCGCCCCGGACCCTGGCCCAGAATTTGCACGGCAGAAGGCCGGCCTCGCATTGCTGGACCAGCCGATCCTTGCCGGCATCCACGAATCCAGTCTCGATCGCGACATACGCGCTGCCCACGCTGGGATGACCGGCAAATGGCAGCTCCTGGCGCGGGGTGAAAATGCGCACCCGATAGTCCGCTTGCGGCTGAGTCGGTGGCAGCAGAAATGCAGTTTCGGAGAGGTTGGTCCAGCGCGCAATGCGCTGCATGGCGTCTGCATCCAGCCCTTGCGCATCGACCACCACGGCTAACGGGTTGCCGTCGAACAGGCGGTCGGCAAATA
>JBDTKM010000025.1:0-2563 GCA_039935315.1 Rhodanobacter sp.
CAGCTTGTCGAATGTCGGGGCGTAGCGCAGCCTGGTAGCGCATCTGCCTGGGGGGCAGAGGGTCGTCGGTTCAAATCCGGCCGCCCCGACCAGTTTGACAATACAAGACAAAAAAGCGCCTTTGGGCGCTTTTTTGTTGGGAACGGCGAGCGAAAAACGTGTGGATTTATCACCCACCGCGGTTCGGGCCACCTGCAGATCTCAATCGACCCTGCAGGAGGACCTTACTTCCGCGCTCGCGGCACCAGGCGTTTCCCGTTCCCCGCGCTCAATACAGCACCCGACTCCGCAACGTGCCCGGGATCTCCGCCAACTGAGCTTTCAGCGCGTTCGCCTGCGCCTCTTCCGCGCTTACGTCGATCACCACGTAACCGACTTCACCGTCCGTTTGCAGGAACTGTGCGTCGATGTTGAGGCTGCCGGCGGAAAAGAGTTCATTGATGCGCGAAAGTGTGCCGGGCACATTGCGATGGATATGCAACAGACGCAGGCTGTTGGGGTGCTCGGGCAGGTTGACTTCGGGAAAGTTCACGGCCGACAGGGTGGAACCGTTGTCGCTGTAGCGCACCAGCTTGCTGGCCACTTCGATGCCGATATTTTCCTGCGCTTCGAGCGTACTGCCGCCGATGTGCGGGGTCAGGATCACGTTGTCCATGCCAACCAGGGGCGACACAAACGGGTCGCCATTGCCTTTGGGCTCGGCCGGAAACACATCCACCGCCGCACCGGCCAATCGATCCTCGCGCAACGCCGCGGCCAATGCCTCGATGTCGACCACGCTGCCGCGCGAGGCGTTGATCAGCATCGCGCCAGGGCGCATTTTCGCCAGCTGCTCGGCCTTGATCATCATCTGCGTGGCTGGGGTTTCCGGTACGTGCAGCGTGACCACGTCAGCACGCTCAAGCAATTCGTCCAGGCTGAAAACGGCGTGCGCATTGCCCAGTGCCAGCTTGGCCTCGATGTCGTGGAAAATCACCCGCATGCCCATGCTCTCGGCCAGTACCCCGACCTGGGTGCCGATGTGGCCGTAGCCGATGATGCCGAGTACCTTGTCGCGCGTTTCGTAACTGCCGCTGGCTGACTTCGCCCAGCCGCCGCGGTGGCATTGGGCGTTCTTGTTCGGGATGCCGCGCAACAGCATGATCGCCTCGGCGATCACCAGCTCCGCCACGCTGCGCGTGTTCGAATACGGTGCGTTGAACACGGGTACGCCAAGCCGGCGCGCGGCACCCAGATTCACCTGGTTCGTGCCAATGCAGAAACAGCCCACCGCGATCAGCCGCTTGGCGTGGGCAAGGACCTCGTCGGTCAACTGGGTACGTGAGCGCAGGCCGACGATATGCGCGTCGGCGATGCGAGCTTTCAGTTCGTCTTCCGGCAGCGATTTCGCGTGCAGTTCGACGTGGCTGTAACCCGCGCGATGGAACACCTCCACCGCACTGGCGCTGATCCCCTCCAGCAGCAATACCTTGATGTCTTGGCGGGGAAAGGAAGTCTGCATCGTATCGGCCCTGGCGTGGAGGAGCCCCTACTATGCCAGAGCTCGAGGCCGATTGCGGCACTGCAGCAGCGGAAGACGCCTGGGACTTGGTTCAGATCAGGACCAGATCGGGAGATGCGCTGGGCGTCGTGGTCGGGATCAAGCCGAGCCTGATTGCGTCGCCACGGTCACAAGTGACGCCACTGTTCCGGGGGCCATCGGCGCGCTGGACAAAGCGTTTGCGCCCTTGGTCGGGAGTTTTTCATGCGAACCAAATGCTCAATTCCGGCAAGCGGCTGGTGGAAGGCCTGGGGGCCGGTCAACTTTGCGCATGCTAGTCTTCAAAGCCTGTTGATCGTCCGTGAGGAGCTGTCGTGCCGTCTTCGCCGCTGCGTTCGCTGTATCCCGAAATCGAACCCTTTGACAGCGGCATGTTGCCGGTATCCGCGCTGCATACGCTGTACTACGAGCAGAGCGGCAATCCCCGCGGCAAGCCGGTGGTGTTCCTGCACGGTGGTCCGGGCGGTGGCACCAGTCCGAAGTGCCGGCGCTTCTTCGATCCGGCGCTCTACCGCATCGTGTTGTTCGACCAGCGAGGCTGCGGCAAGTCAGCCCCGCATGCAGAACTCACCGACAACACCACCTGGGATCTGGTGGCCGACATCGAGTGTGTGCGCGGGCATCTCGGCATTGATCGCTGGCAGGTGTTCGGCGGATCGTGGGGTTCCACGCTGGCACTGGCCTACGCGCAGGCGCATCCGGACCAGGTGACCGAGCTGGTGCTGCGCGGCATCTTCATGCTGCGCCGGGCGGAACTGGAATGGTTCTACCAGAAGGGTTGCGATCAGCTTTATCCGGACGCGTGGGAGCCCTACCTCGCGGCGATTCCCGAGGTCGAGCGCGGCGATCTGATGAGTGCCTACCATCGCCGCCTGATCAGCCCTGACGCAAAGACGCGCACAGAAGCTGCGCGTGCCTGGTCGGTGTGGGAAGGCGCAACCAGCTTCCTGTGGCAAGACTCTTCGCATATCGAGTCCAGCGGTGCGGACGAGTTCGCGCTGGCGTTCGCTCGTATCGAGTGCC
>JBDTKM010000026.1:0-5411 GCA_039935315.1 Rhodanobacter sp.
AAGCGCGGGTTCCACCTGGTGGGAAGAGTGAGGCGAGGGTGGGGAGCGTCGGGTCGGGTGGAGCGGGCAAGTCCCGCACCCGCTCCTCAATCCTCTCACCCGCAAGGGGACTCCCGTGGGTCGCCGGGAGGGAGAGGAAACCAAGGCGGGAAGCGCGCGATCTGATTGGAGCGGCGGGTTGTGCGCATCAATCCAAATAGTGTCTTCGCAGTTGATCAGTCGCGTCGGCGAGCGACTTCGGATTGTTGACCATTTCGTAGTAGCGCATGCGCTTGTAGAGCGCGTAACTGGCTGCCGTGTGGGCGATCATGAAACCGCGCCAGCCATCCAGGAAGGCGAGGCGGAGCACGTAATCCTTGATAAACGCCAGCGCGAACACGAACGGCGCCTGCCACATTCGTACTGGTTTGCCCTTGTCCAGCCAATCGCGGCACTTCAGTTCGGCGTACTGCAGCACCTTGAGTTGCTTGTGCACCAGGGTTGGATTGTTGGTGTGGTTGAATGCGGCGCGCAGTGTCGGCGCGGCGCCCTCAAAACGCAGCGATTCATGCACGCGCGCATCGCTCCAGCGCGCCCGCCCGCGGTGGTACAGCCGCGCCATTCGCTCACCGACGGCGGGGCGATACCAGTGCATCGGTGCCCCCATGTAGATGGTGCTTCGGCGCAACCATGCTGCGGGTGCGGCACTGGCCATCAGCGCGGGCAAACGTTGTTGCAGTTCGGCGGCGAGATCGACGCCGAGGTATTCGTCGGCGTCCAGCACCAGGATCCAGTCGTGCGTGCATTGGCTGCTGGCGAAATTGCGCTGGGCCCCGAAACCGAGCCAGTCCTGATGGATGACCCGCGCGCCATGCGCTTGCGCGATCGCCACGGTGTCGTCGTCGCTGCCGGAATCGACCACCAGCTTCTCGGCGGCGAACGTCACGCTGTCCAGACAACGGGCGATGTTGGCTGCCTCGTTGCGGGTGATGACGGCGAGGGTGAGGGGAAGCGGGGACATGGCGGAATTCTAGCCGAAGCATCCGGTCTGGCCTGCGGCGAGTTATGCTGCACCCATTGCGCGACCACCGAGGCTGGCGGCAGGTGGGCATACGCCACCGGCACCGGCTTCTCAAAGCGGTCTCGCGGGGGCGATCAGCTTGCGCACAGTCACCTTCAGGTGGAACGCCAGCGTGGCCGCCCACCAGCAATACGTCGAACGTGGATCGTCCGGCGACATGGGACCGGGCGTGGACATGCTCACCGGCGACCGGAGCTTGCGCCAACAGCTATCTATACGAACCGTCAGCCGGGGCCGCCATGCGTGTGAGTGTCGCCGTGATTACCTACAACTGGCCCGAGGCGCTGGAGCTGGTGCTGAGGGCGCTTGCTCGGCAGACTGAACTGCCGTACGAGGTCATCGTCACCGACGATGGCTCGCAACCGGCCACGCGCGAGCTGCTGCAGCGCATGGCGCAGGACTATCCGGTGCGGCTGGTCCATCTGTGGCAGCCGGATGACGGTGCGCGGATGAGCCGCGCACGCAACCGCGCGATCGCCGCCGCCCAAGGCGAGTACGTCATCCTGCTTGACGGCGACATGGTGGTCGAGCGGCACTTCGTGGCCGATCACCGCGCCTTTGCGCGGCACGGCTATTTCACGCAGGGTTCGCGCGTGTTGACCGACGCCCGCTCGGCCACGAACTTGCTCGGGAGCGGTCCGTTTTTCCCGGAGTTCTTCCGCCGCGGCATCGAGCGGCGGCGGCATACCGTGCGCTTGCCGCTGCTGGCTCACCTGTTTGTCCGGTCAGGCACCCGGCTGCGCGGCATCAAGAGCTGCAACATGGGCTTCTGGCACGATGACCTGCTGCGCCTCAACGGCTTCAATGAAGCCATGACTGGCTGGGGTCGCGAGGACACCGAGCTGGCCGTGCGCGCATTTCGTGCCGGGCTGCGGCGCCGTGATCTGCGTTTGGGCGGGCTGGCGGTGCATCTGTACCATCCCACCCGCAAGCACCTGGTGGACAACCCCAACGACCGTATTCTGGAGGAGACCCAGCGTGCCGGCCTGGTTCGCTGCGAGCGCGGAGTCGAGCAGTACCTGGATGAACTTGCCGGCGGGCCAATGGATCTTCGCGGCGCGCTTGCCTCAGCGTCGCCCCGACCGATGGCAGCCGCCGGTCCGTTGGCTATGGCTTACGCGCACGGCGTGAAATCCGCATGTGGCCCGTAGCTCGCTGAAGCCAGCTTGAGCCGTCGCAGGCGGCCGATCCGCACTGCCAGTCCGAGGACCAGGAAAAAATAGAACGACTGCGTCATCACTCGGTAGAACACGGCGTCGGTCAGCGCACACAGCATGTACAGGCCGATCAACGCCACGCCGATCGAGGCTGGCAGGGCGATATCGTCATCCGCAGCCAGCACGTAACGGCTGAAGTAGCGCAGCGGCACCAGGAATACCGCCAGCAGCACCAGCAAGCCGGGCAAACCGCCGGTCGCCGCCGCCTCCAGGTATTCGTTGTGCGGCTGGTTGTAGCGGCCGATAACCGGGTTGCTGCGTCCGGCGGCGATTTCCTGGTGGGTGTACTCCGCAAACTCGCCTTTGCCGATGCCGAGCACCGGGTGGGCGGCGAACGCGCGCGCGGCGGTGCGCCACATCTCCAGCCGTTCGCGCACCGCGCCGCGGGCGTCGTTGCGGTGATTGAAGCTGGTGACCTCCGGTGCGATCGCCTCGAAACGCGCTTTCATCTCGCCGCGCATGCTGAAAGTGGCTGCCGCGGCGATCGCGCACGCCGCGCCAATCAGCAACAGGCTCGACCGCCAGTGGCCCGTGCGCCGGGCATGCAGCAGCACCAGCATCACGAAAATCGGTGCGAAAGCCAGTAGTGGGCCGCGGCTCTGGGTGAGCAGCGCACCGTACATGCCAAATGCCATCCCGGTCAGGTGCAGCACCCGTTCCCATCGGCGCTTGGCGGGTGCCAGAAACTGCACCAGCGCCATCGCCGACAATCCCAGCAGGATGGTGGCCAGTTCGATCGCCGCTGACGCGCCACCGTTGAGGCCGTAGGCTCGCTCGATCCCGAACAGGTGGGTTTGCAGGACACCGATGGCGCCAAGCACCATGGCGGTCAGGCTGAATCCCGCCCAGATCAGTCGCATCTGCAGGGGCAGACTGAAGCACGCTGCCACGACCAGCAACAACAGGATATGCGCAGGATGGTCCAGTGGCCGCCAGCCGAGCTGGTGGATCAGCACATTGATGATCACGAATCCGATCATCAGCAGCGCCGCGGCGATCGGCCGCCACGCGGCGCGAAAACAGGCGCGACAAGCGGCCGAACCGATCAGCAAGGCGAGTCCGGCAAGGAACAACAATGCCGGTGGCATCGTCTTGATCTGCGGGTCGATCGAGAACGATAGCGGCATCAGCGCCACCAGGATGGAGAGCGGCAACGTTTGCCACAATTTCAGGGTCGCTTGCACGTGGTGGTCTTCCATCGGCTGTGACTGGCGCAGGCAGGAGTCGCGCGGGTGCCGCGGTTGGGCCATGGTGCGTTCCGGGTCTGATATGTCAATGCTTGCGCTAGTCCGCGGGGCTGCAGGCAGGTCAGTCATCGTCGGCGGCACCCTGCGCACGAGGAATACAGCCCGGTAATACCGCGTCCAGCCTGAACATCCACCACTCGCGTCGATTCGCGTGGCCGACATAGGTGGCGCGGTGGCGATCCACGCACGAGCCCATCGCTTCGTCCAGGCTGAACACCCAGCGCTGCGAGGGATCCTGGCGCAGCCACGCGACCGCGTCGGCGTATTGCCGCGGCCACGGTTTCAGGAAGCCGAATTCTGTGACCGGACCTTGCGCCATCAGCAGGCTCTGTTCCTTCCACGCGAGCAGTCCGATGGTGGCCTGCGGGCCGGCGATCACGCGCGCCCGCACCATCACGTCGCGGGCGGAACGGCCGCCGTTGAGCATCGGGTAGCCCCACAGCCCATACAAAGTCCACAGCACGCCCGCGAACAGCAGCCAGCCTAGCGGCGCCCGGCGCACGCGGGTCAGCGCCGCGATGATCAGGCCCGCCACGCCGATGGATAACCCGAGCCACCAGATCTGCGGGTCCAGGCTCTGCTCGATCTTCAGCGCCCACGGCGGGTGACGCAGCAACGCCAGGGTGGCGCCCAGCGCCAGCGACGCCGCCAGCGTGACCGTCAGCACCAGGATCGCCACGCGCACGCCACGTCGACGCAGCAGACCGGGTAGCAGCGGTGCCAGCGCCAGCGCGGCCATCGGCAACGCGGGCAGGATGTAGACGTCGCGTTTGCCAGGACTGATCGAGAAGAACAGCACGATCAGCACGATCCAGCCCAGCGGCAGCAGGAAACGAGCATCTCGTCGCTGCAGTCGTCGCCACCATGCGGGCAGCGCCCATGGCAGCAGCAGCGACAGCGGTAGCCAGTCCACCGCGATAATGCCAAGGAAATAAAGCGGGGAATGAAGGTGTCCGCTCGGCGCGGCATAGCGGTGCACGGTTTGCCCGAACAGGATGTTCTTGACGTAAGCCGCGTGTTGCGGGTCGCCGTCGGCGTGGGCGACCAGCAGCATCGGCAGCAGCCAGAGCAGGATCGGCAGAAAAAACATGGCCACCCCGCCGGCCCAGCGCCAGCCGCCGGTGGGTCGGGCCAGCTGGCACCAGCGGCCGCGCCGCGCGATCGCATAGGGAACCAGCAGCAGCAGCGCCAGCACCCCGACGCCCTTGGTCACCACGCCCACGCCGGCAAAGAAACAACCCACCACGAACCAGCGCCAGCAGGGCCCCAGCAACAGATGACGCAGCAGGCCGTAATTGGCCAGCGTGATCCAGCCCAGCAGCAACGGGTCGATCTGGGCGTTGCGCATCTGGTAGGTGAAGTGGATGGTGACCAGCAGCGTGGCCGCGGCCAGCAGTGCGCTGCGATGACCCCACAAGCGTCGCGCCAGATCGTAGACGAGCGCCAGCGCGCCCAGTCCAGCCAGCAGCGACGGCAACAGGAAGGCCACCCGCCAACTGCGCGTCAGCAGATAGGACAGCGCTTGCAGCCACATGAACACTGGAGGCTTGTCCGGATACAGTTCATGCCCGCGGTGCGGGAACAGCCACTGGCCGTGTTCGACCATCCAGTGCGCGACCAGCGCAAAACGCGGTTCGTCAGACGGCCACGGATCGCGCAGGCCGATGCCCACGCCGAGCAGCAGCACTGCGAATAACGCGAACAGCCACAGTTCCCAGCGGGCATCGCGCAGCCACAACGGACGGGCGCGGGACAGGGGCACCAAGGGCTTCACGGCGTGCGGGATTCCGTCAGGGGATCGGGACTGCCAAGCATAACCGGCCGGCACCGTTTTCGACTTGCGCTGCGGCGATCAAGCCCGCTTCTGCAGTACCGCGTAATACATGC
>JBDTKM010000027.1:0-2781 GCA_039935315.1 Rhodanobacter sp.
ACGACCACGTCAATTACGGTCAGAGCTCGAATGACGTGATACCCACCACGATTCACGTCAGCGCCACGCTGACCACCAGCGAACATTTGCTGCCGGCGCTGAAGCATTTGAAGAAGGCCATCGACAAGCGTGCGCGGGAATTGAAGAACACGCCGAAGACCGGCCGCACCCATCTGATGGACGCGATGCCGATCACCTTCGGGCAGGAGCTGTCCGGCTGGGCTGCGCAGATCGGCGCGGCGATCGAGCGCATCGAGGACGCCTTGAAGCGCATGCGCCGGTTGCCGCAGGGCGGTACTGCCGTCGGTACCGGTATCAACGCTGATCCGAAGTTTGGCCCGGCGATGGCGGTACAACTGAAGAAGCTGAGCGGCGTGAAGTTCGAGTCAGCTGAAAATTATTTCGAGGGCATGGCCGCACAGGACGCGGCGGTGGAGTTGTCCGGCGCACTGAAGACGCTGGCCGTGGCGTTGATGAAGATCTCCAACGATCTGCGCTGGATGAACTCCGGCCCGTTGGCCGGTCTGGGCGAGATTGCGTTGCCTGCGTTGCAGCCGGGTTCATCGATCATGCCGGGCAAGGTCAATCCGGTGATTCCCGAGGCGGCCGCGATGGTCGCCGCGCAAGTCATCGGCAACGATGCATCCATCACCATCGCCGGCCAGTCCGGCAACTTCCAGCTCAACGTGATGCTGCCGCTGATCGCGCATAACCTGTTGCAGTCAATCGAAATCCTGTCGAACGTTTCCGTGCTGCTGGCGGACAAGGCTATTGCGGGGTTCACCGTCAACAAGGCGCGGGTGAACCAGGCGCTGGCGATGAACCCGATCCTGGTCACCGCACTGAACCCGGTGATCGGCTACGAGCAGGGAGCGGCCACCGCCAAGCAGGCGTACAAGGAACACCGCCCGATCATGGACGTGGCATTGGAGACCACCGGGCTGTCGAAGGATGAGCTGAAGAAGCTGCTCGATCCGATGACGTTGACGCGCGGCGGTATCCATGGCGAATGAGGTCGCCTGATCGAATGAAAAGTCGTCTTGTCCGATGACTTTTCATTCTGTCAGTACAGTAGTTTATCGCGTGGATACTTTATTCCGACCGCACTCCTTGACCTCGCTGGCCTTGATCAATGCATAGGGCTGGAAGGCGGGGAGCTGGACGGCCAGTGTTTCCTGGGTCGACCTGAGATCGGCCAGATCGGCGCAGACCATGGCGGCCTTGGCCTCGACTTTTGCGGCCATGGCATTGACTTCGCCGTCTATCTTGCTGGTATCACCGCTGGCGAGGCCGGAAGCGACGCTGCTGACGGCCTTGTTGGCGACGGCAACGCCCGCTTTGCCAGTGTCGATGCCGTGATCGCGCATGGCTTGGGCGCTTGAGTAGTAGTGCTTCAGGAGGGCGCGTTGGGCATCGTTCACTGCGACGTTGGCTCCCCCGATGCTCAGGTCTCCGGAAGCGTTGATGTCGGCATCGGAATGGCCGCGGGCGTGGACCGCAACACTGCTGTCGTGGACGCTGAGGTAGCTCGTGATGGAGTCGTAGTGGCCATTGCTGTCGCAGCCAGCCAATACGGTAGCGATCAGCAACATCATGGGTAACAGTTGAGCACGCATCCTGGTCTCCTTCCGGGTTGTGGATTGTCGTGGGGTCATGGCAGCAGCCGTGCAGGTGAGTGGTTTGCACGGCTGTGCTTTACATCAGCTGTCGTCGCGCCAGCGACGGAACCAGACTGCACCGGCGAGCATGGCCAGACCCAGGATGACGCCAATCCACAAGTTGGGGGTGGTCAGCAACGCATAGGTCTGACTGAGATTCATCGGGTCCAGCCCCGGCTGGCCTGGAACGTGTCCGATCGAGATGTGCCCGGCATTCCAGAGGACGCTTGTGCCAGGAAACGCACTGAACAATCCGCGCATCACGATGTTTATCCAGAACCAGCTCGCCGAAAGCTTGAAAATTCCCATGATGCCGAACCAGGTGACCAGCAGTCCGGTGGCAACTGGCAGTGCCAGCGCCCAGAGGAATGGCTTGCCGTGGGCCCAGGCTGAGCAGAGCATCAACCAGCCGATTGTCGGCAGTGCCCACAACAAGTACACCGGGATGTAGCCGATCAGATTGAACGTGACCCGGAACGGATGCGCCAGTAGCAGGATCTGCCAGACATTGACGCCGTGGAATGAAAGCGTCACCGCCAGGATGAGCAATAGCAGGATGCCTACGATAATGCCTGTAACGATGGCGATTAATGGCGCCACGAGGGTTGCACTGACGACCTTGGACAGCACCGTGGCGGAGTCCGAGATCGGCAGCGATTTCCAGAACAGGATGCTGCGGTCGCGCCGGTCGTCGTACAGGGCACCGAGGCAATAGAAGAAAACGACGAAGCCCATGACCACCATGGTCAGGCTGAGTGCCGAATACAACGCCATGTCGAGCAGACCGCCGACTTGGCTGATATCGCCTGAATCCATGTGATTGATGACAGTGCGCACCTGACCGCTTGCGCCGAAATTGACGCCGGCGTGCGCGCCGAGGACTTCAGCGGTGATGATGGCCATGATACCCAGCAGCAGGAACACGCCGCCGGTGACCACCGGAGCCCAGAAGAAGCCGCCGCGGTGCTCCCAGAACTCGCGCTTGACCAGCCAGAGCAAGGTGTTCGTTGGGGAGGTTTTCATGCGTAGGTTCCTTTCATGGTGGCCACGAACAGATCGCTGATGGAAGGTCGGCGGGTTTCGCCCAGGGCTTCCAGCTGTGCGCGTCCGACGCCGTCAAACA
>JBDTKM010000028.1:0-13842 GCA_039935315.1 Rhodanobacter sp.
ATCTGCAGTTCCCGACGCCGGCCGTGCACGCTGCGTTCGCCGCACTCGGCGACACCGATTCGGTCACCGTCGATCCGCACAAGCTCGGCTACCTGCCCTACGGCTCGGGCGCGTTCATCTGCCGCGACCATCGCGCAATGGCATTGCTCGCCGAGCGTGCCGACTACGTGTTTCACGGCCGCACACCAGCCGATTACCTGGCCCGCTACCGCAACCTCGGCCAGTTCATTCCGGAAGGCTCCAAGTCCGGAGCGGCTGCCGCCGCGGTCTACGTGACGCACAAGGTGTTGCCGCTGGATCATGTCCACTTCGGTCGGCTGCCGCGTGCCACCGTGCGCGCCGCCGAGGCTTTCCATGCCGCAGCGCAGCGTTTCGCGCTGGATCTGTCCGACTGCGCGCGCGCCTTGGTGCCGTTCGCGCCTGACAGCAATCTGGTCTGCCTGGCAATCAACCCCCGCGGCAACACCTCGGTGGCGACAGCCAACGAGTTCGTGCGCAAGTTGCACGACACCTTGCGCATCGACCCGAAGCAGCCGCTGCAGACCAAGGAATTCTTCGGCTCGGTGACCACCCTGCGCCCGGACATGCTCGGGCCCGAGCAGACTGCGCGGATCTTCGGCGCGCTGGGCCTGGACAGCGGCGACCTCGATCCGCAGGAAGACCACCTGCTGATCCTGCGCCACACGCTGATGAATCCGTTCCTGATCGACCACGAAAACGGCATCAACTATATGGACCGCTATTTCGAATTTCTTGGCCGCCGCGTGCACGCCCTGCTGGACACTACCGGCATCAAGCCATGAATCCGGCGTCGCCGGTGGTCAACATCGCCCATTTGCCGCAGCGTTTCGCCGTGCTTGGCTACGGCCGTTTCGGCGAAGCATTCGTCGGCTTGCTGGCACAGGCCGGTCATGACGTGCGTGTCTACGACCCACATGCCCAGGTTCCGCCTGCGTTGGCAACGCCGAGCCTGCACGCCGCACTCGATGGCGCAGCATGGGTCGTCCTGGCGATGCCGGTGCCACACATGCGTGAAGCCTTGCTCGCGGCGCGCCCGCTGCTGCATGCCGGGCAGATCATTTTCGACGTCGGCAGCGTCAAACTGCATCCGTGCGCAGCGATGGGCGAACTGCTGGGCGGGGTGATCCCGCATGTTGGAACGCATCCGTTGTTCGGCCCGCTCAGTCTGGCCCGAGGCGAACCGCGGCGCGCCGTCATCTGTGCTGCGCAGGAGCATGCGCAAGCCGCCGAGCGTACCCGCCAACTATTCGTCGAGCTTGGTTGCGAGGTCATCGAGCAGGACCCGGAAAGCCACGACCGCGCGATGGCGCGCACTCATGTGCTGGCGTTCTTCATCGCCAAGGGGCTGATCGATATCGGTGTGGATGACGGCATGCCGGTGGCACCACCCTCGTTTGACGGCATGAAACACATGCTGGCGGCGGTGCGTGGCGACGCCGGTCATCTGTTCGGCGCGATCCAGCGGGAAAACCCGTTTGCCGCCGAAGCACGCGAGGAACTGCTGGTCGAACTGGACCGGATCCACCAACAACTGCTCATCGATGCGGGCGATCCCATGGCGATCACGATGCGTCCGGAGTCGGACTGATTGCGCCACGGGCGGCCAGAGCGGTTAATCTGCAGCATATCTCACCAGAGGTCGTGCGAGGAGATCGCCTCCGCCCTGCAAACACCCGGGACGATGGCCATTGAAAGGCGGTCACGACGTTGAACGATATGACATCCCATGTGGATCTGGACGAACTCAGGCGCAACTGCGGCTATAGCGCCATCCATGATTTCCGTCTGCCGGTGGGCCTCAGCGTCGGGGATCTGCAAGCGCTCAATTCGACCGCACACGACATGCTTCCGCTCGATCGCGGGGACACACTGTTTCGCCAGGGCGAGTCGTTCGGTGCGCTTTACGTCGTGCGTTCCGGTTCGCTGAAGACGTTCGTGGACGGCTCCGAAGGCGACTTGCAAGTCCTTGGCTTCCACCTGCCTGGAGACATCATGGGCATCGGCGGCCTTACCAACGAGCATTACCCATGCAGCGCCGAAGCGCTTGAGCGATCCAGTGTCTGCGAACTGCGCTATGCACAGTTGCAGGAGGTGAGCGCCAGCCTGCCCGCGCTGCACCATCAGCTGATTCGCGTGATCAGCGGCGCACTGGTCACCGAGCAGCGACACCTGGTGATGATGGGCAAGCAACAGGCGCAGCGACGGCTGGCGTTCTTCATCCGCCGCATGGCCGATCGCTACGAACGTTTGTCGCGGGATCCGCAGGAATTGAAGTTGTCGATGTCGCGCAGTGACATTGCCAACTATCTGGGGCTGGCCCTCGAGACCGTCAGCCGATTGTTCACCCGGATGGAGTCCGACGGTCTGCTCGCGGTGAATCGCAAGTCGATACGCATCCTGCGCCGCGATCTGCTCAATGACCTGTGTGGCGGCGAGATCGACATCTGAGCCAGGCGCCGCACGCAATCAATCACCAGCTGCAATTCACCCGCGAATCGCGCGAGGCGTCCTGAGCACGCCGGCGGCGGGTCCATGCCCAGGTCAAAGCCCGGCGCCACCGAAGCACCTGCCCATTTGCACGAAGCCCGTTCGCCACTGGGTTTGACCATGGTCAATACCGCGCGACGCCATCTGCCAGAGCATGGCTTCAAGGCGAGGCAATCACCGCCGCCCCGGAGAGATCATGCTGGACATCATCGTCAACATTGGCCAGACCTCCGCCAGCCCCGCCTGGCCCGGCATCGCTTTGCAGCTTGCCCAACGCCAGCAGGCCTTTGTTACCGGGCTCCAGGTGGTCGCGGTTTATCCTTCGCTGATGGCGATTCCAGAGGCCATCAGTCTGCTGGCTGCCGAGGAGCAGGATGCCCTGGCTCGCCGGGACTGGTGGCTGGACCAGTGCCGAAACCTGGGTATTGATGGTGAGTGGGAAGTGATACGCGGCATCTCCACCCAGGCGCTGGCGAAGCGCTCACGACTGGCCGACTTCATGATCGGTGAGCTTCAAGTCAGCGATCCGGATGCACCGATCGGCTTCGACGACGTCACCCGTGCGCTGTTCGCGCGTGCCTCACCGATGCTGTTGGTGCCCGATACCTGGCGTGACGGGCTGCACGCGGATCGTATCGTCATTGCATGGAACGGATCCGGTGAAGCCGCCCAAGCGGTGAAGGCAGCCCTGCCGCTGTTGACGCAGGCGTCTGCCGTGCAGGTGCTCGATGGTGAGCGCAGCGGTTTGCCCGGCATCAGCCCGCCACCACTGCCATTGCGCACCTGGTTTGCGCGTCATGCCGTCAAGGTTCAGTGGCAGCCGTTCCCGGTCGAACACGATGAGGGGCCTTCGCTGCTGACGGCTGCAAAAGCGTTTCGCGCCGACCTGCTGATCATGGGTGCGTGGGGTCGATCGCGAATCAGCGAACTGGCCATGGGCGGCGCGACGCGCTGGATGCTGAGACACGCGACGTTGCCATTGTTCCTCGCTCATTGAGCGCGTTCACCAGAAGCCGTATACATCGTGGCAGCAGTGAAATTCGCCGATCGCGACGACGCAGGCCAAGCAAATACGCGGCTCAGGGTTCATCGCGCATCACATGCTCGACCGGCGCGGGCGTATCCCAGCCCGGGTCATTGAAGTACTGGGGATAGTGCGCCAGGGCGATGCGCATGTAGGCCACCGCCTTGTCATCGCGCGGATCGGCCTTCAGCGCCTGCGCGGCACCCAGCAGCGGCACCAGGATGCCGTGCAGTGCGGCGTCCGGCTCGGCGGCCAGCTTGCAGTGGGCAAACATGTAGGTCACCGCGTCTTCCACCTCGGTGGCCCGATCAGCCACCATCGGCGCGCTCATGTGGCCCATCTCGTGGTGCTTCAGCTCGTCGACTGCGATGTAGGCACGGCGGATGCCCGTCTTGAGCGAAGCATCCGGCGCCCAACGCCGGGCAGGGATCGGCACGGCGGACGCGGCAGACGTCGCGGCGGGCGACGGATGGTATTCATGCACATGCTGTGGCGCGGCCTGCGCCGCGACGGTGAGGCCGAAACCACAGGCCAGCGCGATAATCGCGTTTACGAGTTTCATGCGACGCTCCCGGCAGGCGGCATGGATGCCACGAATGCGATGATCCTAACCCGCAGCAGCGCTGGCATGACTGACCCACGTCAACGCCCGCACGCCAGCGTGCCGCGTCCGATCGTCGCAGGAGGCTCAGCCCGCCAGGTTGTGCCACACCAGTGCGGTCATCCGCGACAAGCCCTGCTCGCGCTGCATCGCCAGCATGTGCGTGTCATGTTGCAGGTGGTTGGTGACGGTGAGCACGGACAACGGCTGGAATCCCTCGCACATGACCAGGCCGTATAGCCCGGTCGATTCCGTCTCGGCGCCGGGATGCAGTGCGCAAGCCGCCACGCGGTCAGGCCCGGATCGGCGTGATCGACGCGGTCAGTGCGAACACGCTGGCGATGCGTAAAACGCCCGCACCGATGCGAAGTGCGTCGCGTCACACCCATCCTCGCCGAGCCGCGCTTCAAGCAGCCTGGATTGACTGCGCGACGGGCTGCTTGAGCTGCGCCAGGCCGACGCCGTCAAGCCCGCGCCGCATCACACCTTGGCAAACACCAGGGTGCCATTGGTGCCGCCGAAGCCGAAGCTGTTCGACATCACCGTGGTGAGCTTTTCCGGCCGGCTTTCACGCAGGATCGGGAAGCCTTCGGCGCGTGGGTCAATCTCTTCGATATTGGCCGAGGCCGCGACGAAGCCTTCCTTGAGCATCAGCAGGCTGTAGATCGCCTCTTGCACACTGGCTGCGCCCAGCGAGTGGCCGGTGAGAGCCTTGGTCGAGGACAGCGGCGGCACCGCAGCGCCGAACGCCTCGCGCACCGCATTGAGTTCAACGATGTCGCCCAGCGGCGTGGAGGTACCGTGGGTGTTGAGGTAATCAATCGGCCCGCTCACGTTGGTCATCGCCATCCGCATGCAGCGCACCGCGCCCTCGCCCGAGGGCGCGACCATCTCGGCACCATCGGAGGTAACCCCGTAGCCAACCAACTCGGCATGGATGCGGGCACCACGTGCTTTCGCGTGCTCGTAGTCCTCCAGCACCAGCATGCCACCACCCCCGGCGATGACAAAACCGTCGCGGCCGACGCAGTACGGGCGCGAGGCCGTCTGCGGAGTGTCGTTGCGGCTGCTGGACAACGCACCCATGGCATCGAACTGCGCGGTCATGCCCCAGTGCACTTCCTCACCGCCACCGGCAAACATCACGTCCTGCGCGCCGTGCCGGATCAGGTCGGCGGCGGCGCCGATGCAATGCGCCGAGGTGGCGCAGGCAGCGGAAATCGAGTAGCTCAGGCCGAGCAGGCCGAAGGTCGTGGCCAGCGTGGCCGACACGGTCGAGCACATCGTGCGCGGCGCCATGTACGGACCGATCTTGCGCACGCCCTTGTTGCGCAGCAAGTCGCCGGTTTCGATCTGCCAGCGGGGCGAACCGCCACCGGAACCGGCGATGGCGCCGGTGCGTGGGTTGCGCACCTGTTCGGGGGTCAGGCCCGCGTCGGCAATCGCGTCGCGCATCGATACGTACGCGTACGCCGCGGCATCGCCCATGAAGCGTTTCAGCTTGCGATCAATCGCCGCCTCCAGATCGATCTCCGGCACCCCGGCGACCTGGCTGCGCAGACCCAGCTCCTTGTATTCGGGAATCGCCGTGATGCCGCTGCGGCTGTCGCGCAACGCTGCCGTCACGCTCTCCATGGTGTTGCCCAGGCAAGACACGACACCCATGCCCGTCACTACAACTCGACGCATCTCAAAACCCCTCAGTGGACTGGAACAGGCCCACCCGCATGTCGCTGGCCTCGTAGATCAGGCGGTCGTCGACGAAGGTCTTGCCATCAGCGATGACCAGCCGCAGCTTGCCGCGCATCACCCGCCGGATATCGATCTCGTAGCGCACCAGTTTGGCCGTCGGCTTCACCTGGCCGGAAAATTTCACATTGCCCACACCCAGCGCCCGCCCACGACCCGGCTCGCCCAGCCATGGCAGAAAGAAGCCGCTGAGCTGCCACATCGCGTCCAGGCCCAGGCAACCGGGCATGACCGGATCGCCAAGGAAATGGCACTCGAAGAACCACAGGTCAGGGCGGATGTCCAGCTCGGCATGGATCAGTCCCTTGTTGTGGGAACCACCTTGCTCGGAGATGTTGGTGATGCGGTCGAACATCAACATCGGCGGCGATGGCAACTTGGCATTGCCATCGCCGAAAAGTTCGCCACGACCGCAAGCGCGAAGCTGTTCATTGGTGAACGAGGAGGGAAGCGTCATGAATAACTCACCAGATCAGGGTGCCGCTGTGTGGACATGGCGCCGGATCGTAGGCTGGATGCCGGTCGATCGCAACGAAGGGATGGATAACTGCCGCGTTACTATACCCGGGTGGCACGCCATGAATCGACGCCCGGCTGTGCCGGTGTCCGCCGGGACATCACCCACGGCCTGGCTCAGCGCGCGATCGGCACGGCCTGTTGCCCCTTCCATTCCAGCTGCAACCACAGTTTGGCGCTGTCGCGACCGAAGCCATCGGCGTGGTAGTTCGCCACCTTGAGCAACGCGCCGAGATTCTTTGCCAGCGCGAAGGCCAGCGCCGCATCCCACTCGCTGCCATAGCGTCCACCATGGTCGGCACGATAGTCGTGATAGGTGACCGTCCAGGCCAGCTTGCCGGCAAGCGGGCCGCGACCGAACTTGCCGTTGACGGCAAGGTAACGATCTTCCAGCCCACCGGGCGGGGTGACGTTGAACTGGTCGTCCCAGCCGTTGAACGCATGCAGCGTGGCCAGTGGTGTCTGCACGGCATGGATGCCATCGCCGCCGAGATGCTCCCAGCCCAGCTTTGCGGTCAAGGCCCGCAGCGTCCAGCTCGGCTCGAACAGCCAGTAATTGACCGCGTAGTTGGCCGGGTTGTTGGCGTAGTCGGTCTGCCGCGCGAACTCGAGCGTCCAGCCAGGACCGATCCCGCCCTGCAGGTAGCTGCCAGCCCAGCGCGCACCATAGGTCGCGGTGGAGGCGGCGCGCACATCGCGATCCTCATGCAGATAGGCATAACCCACCCAGGTCTGCGCGCCGCGCACATACGCCGCGTTGAACAGGCTGGTGTCGAGTCTGCGTTCGCGGGCGAGCGGGTTGATCGCATCGGGACCGGCCACCCGGTGTACCCGATCAAGCCAGTCGTAGCGCACGGTCCAGTCGCGCGCCGGTTGCCAGTGCAGCGCGATCCCGTCGTAGGTCTGCTCAAACTGGCGCCAGCCGCTGTTGCCGACCCAGCGCTGGTTGTCCAGCAGGATGCGCTGGCGCCCCAGCGTGGCACCGAGCTCGTCACCCTGCCAGCCCAGCCAGGCCTGATTGAGCTCACTGCCGCGCGGATCGGTGATCGCCGGATACTGCGCCTGTCCGTTCGCGCCGCTATTGGAATGATGGTCGGCGCCGGCCACGCCGGCACCCTCCAGCAAGGCGCTCCAGCCGTTGTCAAAGGAGGCGCGAAGGCCCAGGCGAAGGCGTACCGTGGCGGCGCTGGCATCGCGATGGAAGGCATCGTCGTCAACCTGTTCCTGGCGCAGGCGGGTATCCCACTCCAGTTGCAGCGGTGCCGGTTCCGACATCGGTTGCAGCGCGGCGTCGCGACTGTCTGCCGCGGCTGGTGTCGAGATCGCCGCTGCCAGCAGGCTTGCGGCAAGAAGGATCCGGTAGCTCGAGTTCATGGCGTATTTCCCTGTGGAGGAGCGCAGATTGCGTGGCAACGCCCAGCCGCACCTTGACTCCAGTCAGACAGGCCGCAAGAAAACCACGGCTGTGACAACGCGCCACGCCGACACCTGTGAAAACGCCGCCCGGAGGCGGCGTCGCGTCCAACACCGGACGTCCAGACGTCCGTTCGCGCTTTGGCATCATGGTCTGGACACCACCTCGCTGACGGTTTTCACGAATGCCGGATCGAGTTTGCCGATCACCGTGGTGCGCGCCGCAATGCGGCCGTCCACGTCGAGCAGGATCAGCTCGCTGCTGTGATTGAATTCGCCATCGGGCAGTTGCCGGTACTGCAGCCCGAGCACGCCAGACAACTGTCGCACCTGGGCCGGTTCGGCCCGCGCCAGGGTCCAGATGGGCGGGTCGAGCCGGCGCTTCTCGGCGTACGCGCGCAGGGTCGCCACGTCGTCGTGGACGGGGTCGAAGCTCACTGCCAGCAGATCCACTTGCCCGCGTACCGACGGCTCCAGCGCATTGCGGGTCAGCCGCAGGCTGTCGATGATCATCGGGCAGACCATCTGGCAGTGGGTATAGAACATGGTCACCAGTTGCGCTCGGCCACGCCGCGCCGACAGCCACTGCTGCTGGCCATTCTGCATGGTCAATTGCAGCGGCAGGTGGTAGATCGAATCACCGGGCAGCGGCGAGGCGGCCCAGACACTGCCGGCCAGCAGCAGGCCGGCGACAAGCAGCAACAAACGCTTCATGGCAGTTTCCTCATTTGGACTTCGCGCAGCGGAAGCCCATGTTGTTGGTGGTGTCGGCGGCCTTCAGCGCCGACAGCATCGCGATGCGCATCAGCACCGCGTAGTTTTCCTTTTCCTGCATGCTGAGCGCGCCGGCGCCGCAGAACTTCAGCAGGTCGGGATCGCCCTGCTGGCGACTGTCACTGGCCACCATCAGGGCGTTGAAATCATCGACCCATTCCCACACCAGGCCGTTCATGTCGCGCACGCCGTAGACGTTGGCGACACCACCGACCTGCGGCAACGCCGTGCTGGACGGGCGCCCGTACCAACTCAGGATGCTCTCGCGCCAGGCGGCATCCTTGCGCGCATCGGGCCGGGTCGCGTCGGCCGCTGCAGCGAATTCCCACTCGTACCAGCTCGGCAGTCGCGCATGCTCGCTCTCGCAGTAGGCCTGCGCGGCAAACCAGCTGATCCGGGTCACCGGCTGGCGCGACCGTGCACCGTCGCCGAGCGTTCCACTGTCCTCCCAATGGGTGAGATAGCGCGCGTCGGCCAGGATGCTGGCGACCTTGTCCCGCTGCCATTCGGGGTGCGCCTTGACGAAGGCCAGGAACTCGCCATTGGTGACCAGTTCGGTACGCATGCGAAATGGCGCGACCTGCGCCGGCGCGAGCTTCCCGTCAGCTGGCAGCACGCTGGTGAAACTGCCCCCCGGCAGGGCGGCGTATTCCGCCGCCGCCGGGCGCGCCAGCATCAGGCCGAGGCAGACCAGCACCAGCACCAGCCATGCGCGCATCTCAGTGCTCCGCCACCACGGCCGGGCCGCCCTTGGCGCGCTCGCTGGCCACTTCTTCCTTGCTGATCTGGCCACCCGGGTTATCCCAGCTGTTCAGCACGTAGGTGAGGATGTTGGCCACTTCGTCATCGGTGAGCTGGGCCATCGGTGGCATTACCGAATCGTACTCATGGCCGTTGACGGTGACCTTGCCGGTGAGGCCATGGGTCACGATGGCAATCGCCCGCTTCGGATCGGCCGCGAGGTAGTCGGATTTCGCCAGCGGCGGGAACACGTTGGCCAGGCCTTCGCCATTGGGCTGGTGGCAGACCGAACAGGTGCCGGTGAACAACTGCCTGCCCGCCGCGATCTGATCATCCTTGGTCAACGTGCCGGCGGCATGCGCCGTCGCCGCCGTGGTCACCGCTTTCAGGTTCGGCTCGGAACGGTCGCCCAGATAGACGGCATCAACTTCCTTGCCCGAATACACCAGTTTGTTCTCCGGGCCATCCACCTTGAGGATGCCCAACGCGCCCTTGTTGAAGGCACGGAAGATCGAGTGATCGACCATCACGTAGCTGCCCGGCACGTCGGTGTGGAACTCCACCATCGCGGCACCACCGGAAGGGATCAACGTGGTCTGCACGTTTTCCTGCGGATGAGTGCCGCCTTCGGGCTGCACCTTGTCGAAGATCTCGCCGATCACGTGGAAACTGGAGACCAGGTTCGGGCCACCGTTGCCCACGAACAGGCGCACTTTCTCGTTGGTCTTGGCAGTCAATGCGTTGTCGCCGGTGAGCGCGCCTTCCTTGCCATTGAACAACACGTAGGTCGGGCGCTCGTCGATCGCCTTCTCCATGTCGAACGGCTGATGGCCTTTCTGACGGTACTTGCCGGTGGTGTAGAAATCTCCCTGCATCACGTAGTACTCATGATCGACCGGACTCATCCCCTCGGGCGGTTCGACCAGGATCAGGCCGTACATGCCGTTGGCAATGTGCATGCCCACCGGCGCGGTGGCGCAGTGATAGACGTAGATGCCCTGGTTGAGCGCCTTGAAGGTGAACTGCGATTCGTGCCCCGGCGCGGTGAAGCTGGACGCGGCACCGCCGCCCGGCCCGGTCACACCGTGCAGGTCGATGTTGTGCGGCATTTTGCTGTCCGGCGCATTCTTCAGGTGGAACTCGACCGTGTCGCCCTGGCGCACGCGAATGAAGCTGCCCGGCACGGTGCCACCGAAAGTCCAGAACGTGTAGCTGACGCCCTCGGAGATCGGCATCTCCTTCTCCACCACTTCCAGCTCCACGATGACCTTGGCCGGATAGTTGCGATGGATCGGTGGTGGAACGTGGGGCGGGCTGGTCAGCACGGCGTGAATCGGCTCGCCCTGTGGCGGCCCGAAATCACCCCGCTCGGAGGCGACCGATCGGGACGTGGTGGGACTGCCGAACGTACTCGACGCCGACGGCGGCGGCTTGCCAGAGCACGCCGCCAGCGCGCACACGGCGAAGGCGGCAACAACGGTGGTCAACGGACGCAACATGGGTGACTCCAGGTGGTTTTCCCTGGAGGCAGGATGCCGGGTAAAAACGGACGCCCGTTGACCGGCGTCAAGTCAAGGCGCAATAACTCCCGTCTGCGTCACCGTGCCGCATGTTTTTGCGATTTGGAACATCAGCCGGGCTTGCCGTCGGCGCGCGGCGTCAGGTAGATCCACGCCGAACGCAGGACCCAGGGCAGGAATGCAAGCAACCAGCCGTAGGCGGCGATCACCAGCCACAGGTACATGTCGCCACCCAGTTCGGCGCGAATGCGCAGCAGTGCCACAACCTGCAGCAGCCCGAAGCAAAGCCAGGCCACCTTGCCAAACTGCATCGGCCGACCCGAGTGACCCTGGGTCACCCGGGTGACCATCGCCACCAGCATCGAGCCGAAGAAGCCGATGCCCAGGGCATGCAGTGGCGCGCGGCCGAGGATGAACTGGCCGCTGGTGGCATACACCATGTCCTGGATCGAGAACAACACAAAGGCCACCGGCAACCAGGCAAACGCCAGGTGCAACACCGCCAGGATGCCAGGATGCATCGCCTGCCACGGCCGCCAGGTCAGCGAGTGCCATGCGAACACCAGCGCCAGCGGCACGTCGACCAGATACAACCCGCCCAGTTGGTTGCGCCACGCCAGCACCAGGTGCACCAGCAACAACACCCATACCACCGGCATGCTCCAACCCGGACGGACCACCGCGTAGCCTTTGATCAGGTTGCCGGTGAAGAACGGCAGCATGCGGTGCATCACCGTGAAATAGATCGGCAGCAGCAGGCCGAACGTGCCGATCTTGATCGCCAGCAACGCGCAGTCATCCGGCGCGCCGAACAAATACGCCAGAAAGGCGACCAAACCGAGCATGCCCAGGCTCAAGGCGGTCAGGACCGAGCGCGCGTGGCCCTTGCGTTCGGCCACCGAAGCGCGCAACACCCCGCCCAGCGTCCACACGCCCACGCCATAGCCGACCAGCATCAACGCGAAGCCGAGCTTGAGCAGCCCCGGCAGGTGAAGCAAGCCCACATTCGCCAGCACATAGCCGCCGAAGATGCATCCCGCCACCGGCAGATAGCGCTTCGCCGGTAGATCGGGACGACCCAGCCAGCGTGGGAACGTGGTCAGCAGGAAGCCGAACATGAACAGCGGAAACAGGCCGTACTGGATCAGCATGCCGTGGCCATACGCCGCCGGTATCGTGGGCTGCGGCCAGCTGGCAATCCCGAAGCGCATCGAGGTCAACTCCACCGCCCACCATGCCATGTTCAGGAGCACCACGATGGTGCCGGCCAGGAACAAGGGTCGGTGCGGCGCGGCGGCCAGCAATCGCGGAATGTCGCCCAGCGCCGGGGTCGCCGTGGCGTCGGTGGGTCGCTGTTCGGACATGGTCTCGCCAGCTTGAATGAGAATGACCCGCCATGCTGCCACAGCAGCACCAGCCAGCCCCATGACCTGTATCAGGCAGAAGCGTGGTGCAGGAGCGGAGCCTCGCCTTGCGCCGGCTCGCGATGGAACATCGCCAGTTCCGGCCGATGCAGGCTGAAGCCCTGCACCTGGTTCACCCCCAGTACCGTCAACGCCTCCACCGTGGCGGCATCGGTCACCCATTCGGCAATCACTTCCAGGCCAAGCCGATGACCGATATCAGTGACCGCCTTGACCATCAGGTGATTGACCGGATCGGTCAGCATGTCGCGCACGAAGCTGCCATCAATCTTGATGACATCCAGCGGCAGGGTCCGCAGATAAGTGAACGACGACATGCCCGCCCCGAAGTCATCCAGCGCGATACGGCAGCCCACCGCACGCAACGGCGCCATGCAGCGCGCCACATGCGCCAGGTTGCGCACGGCCACGGTCTCGGTGATCTCGAAACACACGCGGGTGGGATCCACCCGATAATGGCGCAGCAAATCGATGATCCAGCCCGACAGCGCCGTATCGTCAACGCTGGCCCCGGACAGATTGATGGCCACCGTGTCCACATCGGCGCCGGCCGGGTGCAGTCGGTCGAAATTGGCCAGGGTGGTCTCGATCACCCAGCGATCGATCATCGGCATCAGCCCGTAACGCTCCGCGGCCGGCAGGAATACTCCGGGCACGATCAACTCACCCGATTCATCGCGAAAACGCAGCAGCATCTCGATGCCCGGCCTGCCCTGACCCAGCGGCAACGGCCAGAGTTCCTGATAGGCGAGGTGCAAGCGTTGCTCGTCAATCGCCCAACGCAGGCGGTTGGCCCACTCCATCTCGCCGCGTCGCCGCACGGTCTGGTCGTCGCGGTCGGAATAGAACTGCACCCGGTTGCGGCCCATTTCCTTGGCCATGTAGCAGGCCGTGTCTGACTGGGTCAGCAGATCCTTCGCCAGCACGCCGGCACGGTCGACGACCACACCACCGATGCTGGCGCTGACCAGATAGCTGCGCTGTTCCCAGATAAAGACGTAGCCGTCAATGCAGCGGCGCAGCCGCTCGGCGATGCGCTCGGCCTCGTTCTGGTCGGCCACATCGGTCAGCAGCACGCCGAACTCATCACCACCGAGCCGCGCCAGCACGTCAGCACCCCGCAGTTGTTCACGCATCAAGGTCGCAAGCTGGGCCAGCAACTGGTCACCGGCCAGATGGCCAGAGGTATCGTTGATCAGCTTGAATTGATCGAGGTCGACATAGAGCAGCGCCACCATCGGCGCGCGTAACGGACCTGCCGACAACATATCCTGCAGACGACGCTCAAATTCGCGTCGGTTGTAGAGGTCGGTGAGTGCATCATGAGTGGCCTGGTGACTCAACAGCTCGGTCAGCTGACGCTCCTCGCTGATGTCGCTGGCTACCATCAACAGCTTGCCCTCGCCACTCAACTCGACCCGCGAAACGGCCACGCTCGCCCAGAACCGCACTCCCGCGTGATTGCATAACTGCGCGTCGATTCGACCGCAACCACAGGCACTGGCACCGCGCAAACGCGCACGCAACAGCTCATCGTCAAACAGGTCCGGCAACCGACCTGCCGTCACTTCT
>JBDTKM010000029.1:0-5532 GCA_039935315.1 Rhodanobacter sp.
GGATCTCGTTGGAGTTGATCGTGAACATGCGCGGCACGCCTTCGGCCAGGTTGCGACCGGAGATCTCGATTTCCTTGACGTCGTCCTGCGGAAACGCACAACCGATCTGCAGCTTGATCCGCTCGGCCGTGGACTCGCCGATCAGGGTGCCGTGGTTGCGCCGCACGTAGTTGATGATTGCCTCGTCGAAGCGATCGCCACCAACGCGCACCGATTGCGAATAAACGATACCGTTGAGTGAGATCACCGCCACTTCAGAAGTGCCGCCGCCGATATCCAGCACCATCGCGCCGCGCGCCTCGTGCACCGGAATGCCGGCGCCGATCGCCGCTGCCATCGGCTCCTCGATCAGGAATACATCACGGGCACCGGCGCCTTCGGCCGACTCCTTGATCGCGCGCCGCTCGACCTGGGTCGAGCCGCACGGCACGCACACCAGCACACGCGGGCTGGGGCGCAGGAAGCGCGACTTGTGCACCTGCTTGATGAAGTGCTGCAACATCGCCTCGGTCATGGTGAAGTCGGCGATGACGCCGTCCTTCATCGGCCGCACGGTGGCAATGTTGCCCGGCGTGCGGCCGAGCATGCGCTTGGCGTCACTGCCCACCGCCGCGATCGTGCGCGGACCGCCGGGACCACGATCCTGCCGGATCGCCACCACCGAGGGCTCGTTCAGGACAATACCCTGCCCACGCACGTAGATCAGCGTATTGGCCGTGCCGAGATCGATGGAAATATCGTTGGAAAAGATGCCGCGGAACTTCTTGAACATGGGTCCGCCGTGAGTCGGCCGCGCTGAAAAGCAAGCTAGCCAGTCTAGTCAGCGCGGCACCTCGAAGCAAGGGAAATCAAGTTAAAAAACCCTTGTGCAACACCGTCATAAGCGAATTTCCTGCCGTTTGAACTGAACTGCAGCACTCGACCCGAAGTCGCCAGAACGTACGAATGGCGTTACGATAACGGCCTTTGATTGCGGGTATCCGGTCCGGCGCGAGCTCGACCGCGGCACTCGTGACCTCCTACCCAGCACGGGAATTCCTGCGCACCATGCCTGCCGTCATCTGCGGATCGCTGGCCTACGACACCATCATGGTGTTCCAGGACCAGTTCAAGAATCACATCCTCCCCGACCAGATGCACATCCTGAACGTGTCGTTCCTGGTGCCGGCGATGCGACGCGAATTCGGCGGTTGCGCGGGCAACATCGCCTACAACCTCAAGCTGCTGGGCGGCGATCCCCTGCCGGTGGCGGCGGTGGGCCAGGATTTCGCCCCGTATCGCAAGCACATGGAGGAATGCGGCATCCGGCTTGAGGGCGTACGCGTGTTCGACGACCAGTTCACGCCGCAGTGCTTCATCACCACCGATCTGGACAACAACCAGATCACCGCCTTCCACCCGGGCGCCATGTCCAGCGCCCAGGAAAACCATGTGCGCGACATCCCGCAGATCGACCTGGCGATTGTGGCGCCGGATGGTCGCGAGGCGATGTTGCAGCATGTCGATGAGTTTGCCGCACGCGGGGTCCCGTTCATCTTCGATCCCGGCCAGGCGATGCCGCTCTTCAACGGCGAAGAATTTCGTTCGATGATCAGCAAAGCCACCTATGTGATCGTCAACGACTACGAGTCCCAGTTGCTGCAGAAGCGCACCGAGTGGACGGCCGCCGAGATCGCCAGCCACGTCAGCGCCTACATCGTGACCCAGGGGCCGCGCGGCTCGATCATCCACGTGGGCGGCGAGGAACACCACATTCCGCCAGCGCGCGAGCGCGCCGTTGTCGACCCGACCGGATGTGGCGACGCGTACCGGGCCGGGCTGATCTTCGGCATCATGCACGGCAAGGACTGGCCGACCACCGGGCGCATTGCCTCGTTGATGGGCGCGCTGAAAGTCGAGTACCCGGGCACCCAGAACCAGCACTTCACCTACGACGAATTTGCGGCGGACTTCCTCGACCAGTTCGGATACGCGCTGGACTGAGCCGCACCGGCGACCGCGCCTCGCCGCTCAATCGACGCGAAAGCCCATGGTGGCCTGCACGGCCAACTGCCAGCCTTGATACAGCCGCTCGCGAACGGACTCCTCCATCGCGGGCTCGAAGCGTCGATCCATCTGGCACAGCTTGGCGATCTGCTCGCGACTGTCCCAGACGCCCACCGCCAGACCGGCCAGATAGGCCGCCCCCCGTGCCGTCGTTTCGGCAATCTTCGGACGCAGCACCGGTACGCCCAGCATGTCGCTCTGAAACTGGGCGAGGAAATCATTGGCGATCGCGCCGCCATCGACGCGCAGCTCCTTCAGCGCGATGCCGGCGTCAGCCTCCATCGCCGCCAACACATCGCGCGTCTGGTACGCCATCGCCTCCAGTGCCGCGCGCACCAGGTGTTCCCGGCGGGTACCTCGTGACAGCCCGAACATGGCACCGCGCACGTCGCTGCGCCAGTACGGCGCGCCGAGGCCGACGAAGGCGGGTACCAGATAGACGCCCTCGGTGGACGCCACGTTCCGGGCACACGCCTGCGATTGCTCGGCGCTGTCCAGCAAGTGCAATCCATCACGCAACCACTGCACCGCCGCACCCGCCACAAAGACGCTCCCTTCAAGCGCGTACTCGACTTTCCCATCCACTTTCCAGGCCACCGTGCTGAGCAGTCCATGCTGCGATGGCACCGCAACGGATCCGGTGTTCATCAGCATGAAGCAGCCGGTGCCATAGGTGTTCTTGGCCATGCCGGGCTCGAAACAGGCCTGGCCGAACAGCGCCGCCTGCTGGTCGCCGGCGATGCCGCAGATGGGCACGTCACGACCGAAGAAGCATTTCGCCTCGATGCGTCCGTAGACCTCACTGCAACCCCGCACCTGCGGCAACATCGAAGCAGGCACGCCGAACAGCTCCAGCAGATCCTCGTCCCAGCATTGCTTGTGGATGTCATAGAGCAGGGTGCGCGAGGCGTTGCTGACATCCGTGACATGGACCTTGCCTCCGGTAAGGTTCCACACCAGCCAGCTGTCGATGGTGCCAAACAGCAGCTCGCCCCGCTGCGCACGCTGGCGCACGCCATCCACATGCTTGAACAACCAGGCCAGCTTGGTCGCGGAGAAGTAGGCGTCCAGCAGCAGGCCGGTGCGCTCGCGCACCAGGGTATCGACGGCATCGCTGCGCATGTCGCGGCACAGTTCGGCGGAATGTCGCGACTGCCAGACCAGCGCGTTGTACACCGGCTCGCCGGTCTTTCGGTCCCATACGACCGTGGTCTCACGCTGATTGGTGATGCCAATGCCGGCCACCATCGACGCGTCCAGATTGGCCTGGTGCATCGCTTCGATCAGGGTGACCTGGACGCTGGTCAGAATGTCGCGAGGACGATGCTCGACCCAGCCCGAACGCGGGAAGATCTGCTCGAACTCTCTTTGCGCCGAGGACACCACGCATCCTTGCCGGTCAAAGATCAACACGCGCGAGCTGGTCGTGCCCTGGTCGATGGCAACGATGAGCTCGGATCCTGCGCTCATGCTGAACCACTCGCCCGCTCGCGCGGCAACGTACCCGCCAGCCGCGGCACGGCCTCGTCCAGATAATCCTGCAGACGCCGACTCTCATCCTCGCTCAGGCGCAATCCAAGCTTGGTGCGGCGCCACAAAATGTCATCGCTGCTACGGGCCCACTCGTGACAAACGAGATAGTCAACCTCGCGCTGGTAGAGCTGCGCACCAAAATTTTGTCCGAGATCATCCAGACCAGCAGCATCGCCCAGCAGGCTCGTCGTGCACGTCCCGTAGTGCCGCAGCCAGCGATGCGCCAGGGCCACCGGCAACCAGGGCCAGCGCTGCGACCAGCTGACAACCACGCGCTCGGCATCGGCGAAATCACCGCCTGGCAGTGGGTCACCGTGCTCAGTCCAGGCCGGCTTGACCGTACCCAGTGCATCGGCCAGTCGATCGACCGCCTCTTCACCGAGGCGCCGATAGGTGGTGATCTTGCCGCCGAAGACATTGAGCAGTGGCGCACCCTGATCGTTGTCGATCTCGAGATGGTAGTCGCGGCTGACCGCGCTCGCATCGCCGCCTTCATCAAGCAGTGGGCGCACGCCACTGTAGCTCCAGACCACGTCTTCGACCCGCACCGGTACCCGAAAGTAGCGATTCACGGCGTCGCAAAGATAACGTCCTTCGTCGGCCTCGATATGCACGCTTGCCGGATCGGCGTGGTAGTCGACATCGGTGGTGCCGATCAGGGTGTAGTCGGTTTCATAGGGAATCGCAAAGACGATCCGACGATCAGCTTGCTGGAAGAGATAGGCATAGTCGTGGTCATACAACCGGGGCACCACGATGTGACTACCCTTGACCAGGCGCACCTTGCGGTGCTGCGGTCGACCCAGTACTTCGCCCAGAAAGGACCCAGCCCAGGGACCACAGGCATTGACAAGGGTGCGGGCGTGCAAGGTCTGGCGCCGGCCATCGGGGCCTTGCACTTGCGCAAACCACCGGCCGGCTTCGACATGCGCCTCGACGCAACGCGTCTGCACCCGGATATCAGAACCGCGACGCGCGGCATCCATGGCATTGAGTACCACCAGGCGCGCGTCCTGCACCCAACCATCGGAATACGCGAAGCCGCGCGAATAGGCATCCTGCAACGGTTTGCCGCTGACATGCTGGCGCAGATCCACCGCGTGCGAGTCCGCCAACGTCCGCTGGCCGGCGCCCAGGCGGTCATACAACAGCAGTCCCAGCCGAATCATCCACACCGGTCGCAGGTGAGACTCATGTGGCAAGACAACCAGCAGTGGCCACGTGATATGCGGTGCCAGGCGCAGAATCACCTCGCGCTCGGCCAGTGCCTTGGCCACCAGCCGAAACTCATACTTCTCCAGATAGCGCAAGCCGCCGTGGATCAGCTTGGTGCTGGCGCTGGAGGTATGCGCATCCAGGTCATGCTGCTCGCAAAGCGTCACGGAGAACCCACGCCCAGCCGCGTCACGGGCAATGCCCGCACCGTTGACGCCGCCGCCAATCACCAGGATATCCGCGTCGTGGTGCAAACCGGTCCTCCGTGCGCGTAGCCCCCGTCGCGCAGCTATGGAAACTAACACGCCCTGGCGTGCTGCGGCCACGCCAAAGACCATGCACCGGGCTGCGATCAGCGATTGCCGACGCAACGACCACGCTCCGCCAACTATAACAAAGACGAAGTCCTCCCCGGGTGGGGAGGCCTTCTTGGATAGAGCCCCTGGCGGAGACCTGTTGCGGGTCGCGACCTGCGGTCGCCACCGCAACGCTCACGCCCGAACGCCACAAAGACGAAGGCCTCCCCGGGTGGGGAGGCCTTCTTGGATAAAGCCCCTGGCGGAGACCTGTTGCGGGTCGCGACCTACGGTCGCCACCGCAACGCTCACGCCCGAACGCCACAAAGACGAAGGCCTCCCCGGGTGGGGAGGCCTTCTTGGATAAAGCCCCTGGCGGTGACCTACTCTTGCATGGAAAAACCACACTACCATCGGCGCATGCGCGTTTCACTTCTGAGTT
>JBDTKM010000030.1:0-7336 GCA_039935315.1 Rhodanobacter sp.
CACGCTTCATCGCGCTGGATTTCGGCATCATGGGCTCGCTGCCCGAAGCCGACCAATACTGGCTGGCGCAGAACTTCATCGCCCTGTTCGAGCGCGACTACGCCCGCATCGCGCAACTGCACGTGGCGGCCGGCTGGATGCCCGCCGATGTGCGCCTGGATGAACTCGAGGCGGCCATACGTACCGTGTGTGAACCCTATTTCACCCGGCCACTGTCACAGATTTCGCTGGCCGAGCTGGTGGTGAAACTGTTCCAGACCGCGCGCCGTTTCGAGCTGACCGTGCAGCCGCAGCTGATCTTGCTGCAGAAGACCCTGCTCAACATCGAGGGCGTCGGGCGCATGCTCGATCCCGAGATCGATATCTGGGCCGTGGCGCATCCGGTGCTCAAACGCATCCTGCGCCAGCGCTACAGTCCGCTGCGCACATTGCGCGACGTGCGCAAGCGGATACCCGAATGGCTGCACCACGCGCCGGAATTCCCCGACCTCGTACGCGACGCGCTGCGCCAGATCGGCCGCGGCGAACAACGCCTGCTGAGCGACGCGGATGCGCTGAGCCAGCAGGCCCGGCTCGCCCACCGCGTGACGCGCATGCTGTGCGGCGGCCTGCTGGGCGCGGCCTTGATCCTCAGCGCCACCCTGCTCTGGTCGCTGGCGCCGCAACACGGCGCATGGCCCCCGCTGCTGCTCGGTGCCGCTGGCGTGCTCGCCTTTCTGTTCGGCTGGTCGCGCTCGCACTGACCTGGCCATTGGCAGCGTTGAAGCTTGCACCCGGGCGATACTTCCGCTGCTGCGAATCCCGTATCCCGAATCGCGTATCCACCCGCCCATGCTCGACATCCTCTACCAGGACGACGCCCTGCTCGCGGTCAACAAGCCCGCGAACCTCGCCGTGCATCGCTCGAAATTCGTGGGCCCTGCCGACGAATTCCTGATCGACCTGTTGCGCGAGCAGGTGGGCGACAACGTGTATCTGGCGCACCGGCTGGATCGCGCCACCAGCGGTGTGTTGCTGGTGGCCCGCAGCAAAGAGGTGGCCGCGGCGCTGGGCGAGCAATTCATGCAGCGCACCGTGCACAAGCAATACCTGGCGGTGGTACGCGGGTGGCCGGAGCCCGCCGAAGGTCTGATCGATTACCCGCTGCCCGGCGCGCGCGAGACCGGCCCGCGCCGCGAAGCGCGCACCAGTTATCGGCGACTGGCCACGATCGAGGCACCCATCGCGCTGGGCCGCTATCCACAGCAACGCTACGCGCTGGTACTCGCTGAACCGGAAAGTGGTCGCTTCCGCCAGATCCGCAAGCACCTGGCGCACATCCACCATCCGGTGATCGGCGACTGCCAGCACGGTCGCGGCGACCACAACCGGCTGTACAAGCAGCACTTCGGCTGTCACCGCATGCTGTTGCACGCGTGGCGGATTCGCTGCGCGCATCCCCTGAGTGGCGCACCCATGTGCGTGGAAGCGCCGCTGGACGAAGCGTTCACTGGGCTGCTCGCCCGTTTCGACTGGTCGCTGCCCCATGAAGGATGAGGGATAAGCGGCGAAAAAGAGGGTGGGCAAGGCGCGAAAGAAGAACGGCGAGACACGAAGAGCCCGGCTGGCCAACTCTTGCCGCCGCGCCACTGGGCGCTTGCGGCCTCGCCCGTCATCTCCCACCCCTCTACACTTCCTCGCATGTTGATCGTCAGCCGCACCATCCATCTGCCCGAGTCCGAACTGGTCGAGCGCTTCCTGCGCGCGGACGGCCCGGGCGGCCAGCACGTCAACCGCACCGAGAGCGCGGTGGAGCTGCGCTTCGACGTGGCGAATTCGCCATCGCTGCCGGAGGGCGTGCGTACGCGCCTGCTGGCGCGGCGCGATCGCCGGCTGACCGGCGACGGCGTGCTGGTCATTCAGGGCCGCCGTTTTCGCGACCAGGCGCGCAACCGCGACGACGTGCGCGAGCGACTGGTGGAACTGATCTGCACCGTGCTGCAGCCACCGAAGAATCGCGTGGCTACCCGTCCGACACGCGCCTCGAAGGAACGCCGCCTGCAGGCCAAGCAGCAACGTGGCCGGACCAAGCAGACCCGCTCCCGCAAACCGGACCTCGAATGAGCGGTCACCTGTGGGCTCCTTCCCAATTGCCGCCACGGATGCCAAAGCTGCGCGACAGCTGGCAACGCCGCAGTTGTCGTGCGCTGCTGCGCACGGCCGGCTGGAACCTGGTTGGCGAGTTCCCGGACGCTTCGAAACTGGTGCTGATCGCCGCCCCGCACTCGTCCTGGTGGGACGGTATCTGGGGCCTGTTGATCAAGGTCGCGATCGGTGCCGACGTGCACTTCATGGGCAAGCAGGAACTGTTCCGCGGGCCGCTCGGTAGCGTGCTGCGCGCCGTCGGCGGCGTCCCGATTGACCGCGGCGCTGGCAAGGGCGTGGTCGAGCAGATGATCGACCAGTTCCATCAGCGCGAGCAGTGGTGGCTGGGCATCGCGCCGGAAGGCACGCGCAAACCGGTCGAGCGTTGGAAGAGCGGCTTCTGGCACATTGCCCACGATGCCAACGTGCCGATCTTTCCGGTTGCCTTCCACTACCCCGGCAAGGCGATCCACCTTGGCCCGCTGTTCGACACCAGCGCCGACATGGATGCCGACATCGCGCGCCTGCGTGCGTGGTACACGCCGTTCAAGGGCAAGCATCGCAACGTTGATTAGACTGACAACTTCTTGATGATCGATAGACGGAGCGGAAGCTCATGAAAACCATGCTGCAGTTTCTGTTTGTCTTGATGCTGCTCGTGGCAACGGCCTGCATGGCCGGGCAAGACTGGACGAGGTTTGGACCTCCCATGACCGCTGCACTGGACGTCGATGCGCAGGGACATGTCTTGCACGCACAACTCCTCGGAAAGGATGTCTTGCCGCAGCTGCAGACATTGACTGAACAGACCACCCGTGACTGGCGATTCGTACCGGCAACGGTGGACGGCAAGCCCGCGCCCGCCCGCACCTATGCGGTGTTTTACGTGCAAATGCGCAAGCTCGATGGCAATCAGCAATTACGACTGCACTACGTCTTGCATGGCCCGGGTTCGACGTTTCAATCGCCGTCATATCCGCGGGAAATGGCCAGGCAGCTTGTCCAGGCTCTCGTCGTCGTGGCATTCGACGTCAACGGCGACGGCAGCGTATCCAATGTTCACGTCGCCACCGCCAAGACTACCGACGGCGTGCGAGGCGCGGCTTTCTACAAGATATCGATCGATGCAGTCGAGAAAGGGAAGTACTTGCCGGAGCTGGTCGATAGCCGACCCGTAATCACCCACATGCGTGTTCCAATCACGTTTTCCATCGGCCGTTACGCTGTTGCCAGCGTCGATTTGCGCCAGGCGTTGGACGCACCACACGACAAGGCAGCCAAGAACAGCGTTGATGTAACCCACTTCGCCGATGTCCCGGTCGCGCTCGACAGCCCGTTGCGGCTGGTGACCACGCAACCCTAGTCAGGATTGGCGTGTTTCGCCGTCAAGACAGCAGGCTTCACCGCCCCGAATGCCCCGGCTCGTCGTAATCCCTTGTCAACAGTCCCGGCCGGATCAAATCGATGAACGCGCGTGCCTCGGCGCTGAGGAACTTGCCTTTGCGCATGACCACGCCGTAGCTGCGCTGGGGAAAGAACTGACTCATGTTGCGCACGGCGAGCCGCTGCAGGTCCGCGGCGGTTATGCAGATGCCGGTAACGATGGAGATACCCATGCCCATCGCCACGTATTCCTTGATCACGTCCCAGCCGCCCACTTCGATCGCCACGTGGTAGGGCACTTGGCTCTGCTGAAACACCAGGTCCACCAACCGATAGGTGGACAGGCGTTGCGGCGGCAGGATCAGGCCGTAGGGTGAAAGATCCTCCAGCGCGATCTTGTCCTTCGCCGCCAGCGGATGATCTGGCGGCATGATCAACATCGGGTCGTAGTGGTGCACCGGCGCCCACGCGATGTCATGCGGCACGTCCAGCATTGAACCGACCGCGAAGTCCGCGTCGTCTGCGCGCAGCATGGCCAGGCCGTCCTTGCCGGTGACATTGGCCAGCTGCAGCCGCACGGCGGGAAAGCTCTCGCGGTAACGGCGCACCAGCTCTGGCAACAGGTACTGGATGGTTGAGGTGCCGGCGGCGATCACCAGTCGGCCCGCCTGCAGGCCTTGCACCCTGGACTGAAAGTCCCGATCCAGCGTTTCCCAGCCCTCAACCAGCGGGCGAGCCAGCTCGTACAGCGCTTCGCCCGCGTCGGTGAGGTTGATGCGCCGCCGCCGTCGCTCCATCAGGACCACGCCCAGCTCCCGCTCCAGCGCCTGCAACTGCAGGCTGATGGTGGGCTGGGACAGATACAGCGCCTCGCCGGCACGGGTCAGCGTGCCCAGCTTCACCACGCTGACGAAGGCACGCAACTGCTTGATTCGGTTGCCTTTGTAGTAGTAACGGCCACCACTTTCCGTGGACGCGTCGCGACCAGCGCGGTTTTTTGCTGCACTGCGGCGCTTCTTTTTCGGCAGACCCGGGGTTTCGTCAGGGTTTTTCATGTAGGGAATTCAATGATCTACATTGTGTATTAATCACGCTCATAATAGTGATTGAAACATTCACTTTGTCAAACTATATGTTTCTACCGTAGCTTCGAGTCATCCACGACACGGAGCGAAGCCATGGCAGTACCGCAGGAACGACTCGATACCGGCAGCGCCGAGATCCTCGCTGACGGCGCCGGTTACGAGGGCATCCTGACCCCGGAAGCGCTGCACTTTCTGGCTCGGTTGCATCGCCGCTTCGAGGCGTCGCGACAGCGCCTGATGCAAGCCCGGCAGCAGCGCCAGGCGCGCTACGACGCCGGCGACTTGCCGGATTTCCGCACCGACACCGCGGCGATCCGGGCGTCGGACTGGACGGTGGCGCCGATTCCCGCGGCGCTGCGCGATCGCCGTGTCGAGATCACCGGCCCGGTCGAGCGCAAGATGATCATCAACGCGCTGAACTCGGGCGCCAAGGTGTTCATGGCCGACTTCGAGGACTCCTCCTCGCCGACCTTCACCAACCAGATGGATGGCCAGCTCAACCTGCGTGATGCGGTCGATGGCAGCATCGAGTTCCGTTCGCCTGAAGGCAAAAGCTACCGCGTCGGCGACACCCCCGCCGTACTGCTGGTGCGCCCGCGCGGATGGCACTTGCACGACCGCTTCGTCAACGTCGACGACTCCCCGATGTCCGCCGCGCTGGTTGATTTTGGCCTGTTCGTGTTCCACAACGCAGTGGCCCTGCAGCAGCGTGATCGCGGCCCGTATTTCTACCTGCCCAAGCTGGAGGCCATGGAAGAGGCGGCGCTGTGGGACGACGTGATGTGCGCCGCCGAGGAAGAGCTGGGGCTGCCGGTCGGCGCGATGAAGGTCACCGTGTTGATCGAGACCCTGCCAGCGGCGTTTCAGATGGACGAGATCCTGCACGCGCTGCGCCGACGCATCGTGGGTCTGAACTGCGGTCGCTGGGACTACATCTTCTCGTACCTGAAGACCTTGCGCGCCCACCCCGATCGCCTGCTACCCGAGCGCGGCCAGGTCGGCATGACCGTACCGTTCCTCAAAGGCTATTCCGAACTGCTGATCAAGACCTGTCATCGCCGCGGCGCGTTCGCGATAGGCGGCATGGCCGCACAGATCCCGATCAAGGGTGACGAGGCGGCGAACCAGGCCGCGCTGGACAAGGTGCGCGCCGACAAACTGCGCGAAGTGCAGGCCGGCCACGACGGCACCTGGGTCGCCCATCCGGCGCTGGTGGCGGTGGCGCAGAAGATTTTCGACCAGTACATGCCGCAGCCGAACCAGCTCGACAAGCTGCGCGAAGACGTCGAGGTGAGCCGCGAGCAACTACTCGCCGCGCCCGGCGGCACGATCAGCCGCGCCGGTTTCGACAACAACGTCGAAGTCTGCCTGCGCTACACCGCCGCCTGGCTGGACGGCTTGGGCTGCGTGCCCATCCATCACCTGATGGAAGACGCCGCCACCGCCGAGATCGCCCGTGCGCAGTTGTGGCAATGGCTGCATCACGGTGGCGTCGAGTTCCCCGACGAAGCGCCGGTCGACTTCGCGTTGTTCGATCAGGCGCTCGCCGCCCATACCCACCGCCTGCGCCACAGCCAGCACCCCGGCGCCAGCCGTGCCGATGCCGCCGCCAAGTTGATTTCCACAATGACCCATGCGGGCGAAATGGGGGACTTCCTCACCCTGCCCGCCTACGACCAGCTTTGAAGTTCGCCATCCCCTCGCCGATCGGGCGCGAGGCTCGAAGACACCACGGAGTCATGCCATGAAGAATCATCTGCCCACCACCGAACAGATCAACCTGGATTGGAAGAACAATGCCCGCTGGGCCGGTATCCAGCGCAACTACACCGCCGATGACGTGGTGCGCCTGCGCGGTACCGTGCAAGTCGAGCACTCACTGGCGCGGCGCGGCGCGGAGCGCCTGTGGAAATCGCTGCACCAGGAAGATTTCGTCAACGCGCTCGGCGCGCTCACCGGCAACCAGGCGATGCAGCAGGTCAAGGCCGGACTGCAAGCGGTGTACCTGTCTGGCTGGCAGGTGGCGGCTGACGCCAACGTGGCCGGGGAAATGTATCCCGACCAGTCGCTGTACCCGGCCAACTCGGTGCCGCTGGTGGTCAAGCGCATCAACAACACCTTGCTGCGCGCGGACCAGTTGCATCATGCCGAGGGCAACCACGACATCGACTGGATGGTGCCGATCGTGGCCGACGCCGAGGCCGGCTTCGGTGGCGTGCTGAACGCGTTCGAGCTGATGAAGGCGATGATCGAGGCCGGTGCCGCTGGCGTGCACTTCGAGGACCAACTGGCTTCGGTGAAGAAGTGTGGCCACATGGGCGGCAAGGTGCTGGTGCCCACCCGCGAGGCGGTCGACAAGTTGAATGCCGCACGACTGGCCGCCGACGTGGCCGGCGTGCCGACCCTGATCGTGGCGCGCACTGACGCCGATGCGGCCGACCTGCTGACCTCGGACATCGACGCCAACGACCAGCCGTTCCTCACCGGCGAGCGCACCGTCGAGGGTTTCTTCCGGGTCAAGCCCGGCCTGGACCAGGCGATCAGCCGCGGCCTCGCCTACGCGCCCTACGCCGACCTGATCTGGTGCGAGACCAGCAAGCCCAACCTGGAAGATGCACGCCGCTTCGCCGAAGCGATCCATGCCAAGTTCCCGTGCAAGATGCTGGCCTACAACTGCTCGCCCAGCTTCAACTGGAAGAAGAACCTGGACGACGCCACCATCGCCCGCTTCCAGAAGGAACTTG
>JBDTKM010000031.1:0-21187 GCA_039935315.1 Rhodanobacter sp.
GCTCGCGCATCTTCATTTTCTCGGCGGGCAGGTTCCATTGCGCGGTGTGCAGATCAAACTCCGCCCATTCGGCGTGCCGCAGTTCGCCGGGTCGCACAAACAGCAGCGGAGCCAGCCGCAGCGCACACCTTGTCACGAACGAACCTTGATAGGCGTCTATCGCGCGCAGCAAGCCACCGATAGCATGCGGCTCAGTGATGGCGGCACGGTGGGTTTGCTTCACTGGCGGCAGCGCACCGCGCAGATCGCTGGCGGGGTTCCGCTCGGCGCGGCCGGTCACGATGGCATAGCGGAGCACCTGAGCGGAGTACTGCAAGACACGGTGCGCGGTCTCGACAGCGCCACGGTCAACAATCCGGTTGACGGTCGCCAGCAGTTCCTTCGCGGTTATATCCGCAATGGGTCGGCCGCCCAGCCATGGGAAAGCATCATTCTCCAATCGGGCAATGATCTTGCTGGAATGGCCCAGCGTCCATTGCGGCTCATGCTTGGCGAACCACTCGCGGGCGATGACTTCAAAGCTGTTCGCTGCGCGTTCCTCGCCGGCTGCCTTTTCCGCCTTGCGCTGTTCGCCGGGATCGACGCCAGCCGCCAGCAGCTTGCGTGCTGCGTCGCGCTTTTCGCGTGCGTCCTTCAAGCTGGTGTCAGGGTACGTGCCCAGTGACAGGCGCTTCTCCTTGCCCCCGTGGCGATACTTCAGACGCCACCACTTGCCCCCAGCGGGAGACAGCTCCAGGTACAGGCCGCCGCCATCAAACAGACGCTGGGTTTTCTCACCAGCCTTGGCCTTGCGGATCGCGGTATCGGTAAGCGGCATGGGCAACTCCGATGGGGGCAACACTCAGGCCGTTATGGCCTGTTGCCCCCGATATTGCCCCCAGTTGCGCCCGGATTGCAATGGATCGAATCGGACACCATTGGGCACAAAAAAGGCCAGAACCGTTGCTGTTGCTAGGTTTTCTGGCCTTCGTTGGACTACATAACACTATGAGATGGTGGGTCGTCCGGGATTCGAACCCGGGACCAATAGATTAAAAGTCTACTGCTCTACCAACTGAGCTAACGACCCGACGCGGTGCAACAGGTTTGGCCAAGCCAAGCCGCTGATTTTACGGGCTGCACCACGGTGGCACAAGACAACCTTCGTCATGCGTAGCGCGTGGGATCGACGATGCCGGCGGCGCGGAAACCGTGCGCACGCAGCCTGCACGCATCGCAATGACCGCAGGCGCGGCCGTCGGCGTCGGCCTGGTAGCAGCTGACGGTGGCCGAGAAGTCCACCTCCAGGCGCTGACCTTCGCGCGCAATATCCGCCTTGCTCCAGTCCATCAGTGGTGCATGGATGCGGATACCGGCACCGTTGACACCGGCTTTGGTGGCCAGATTGGCGAGTTTCTCGAACGCCTCGATGAAGGCGGGGCGGCAATCCGGATAACCCGAATAATCCACCGCATTGACTCCGCACCAGATGTCGCTGGAGCCCAGCACCTCGGCCCAGCCCAGTGCAATTGACAACATGATGGTGTTGCGCGCCGGCACATAGGTCACCGGGATGTCACTGCTGTCGGGCGCATCCAGTGGCACGTCGATATCGGCTGTGAGTGCCGAGCCGCCGATGCTGCGCAGATCGATCGCAACCGTTTTGTGCTCAACCGCACCCAGCATGGTGGCGACCCGGTCCGATGCCACCAGCTCGGCGCTGTGACGCTGGCCATACGCCACGCTCAGCGCATGCACCTGGTAACCCTGCTCGCGCGCCAGCGCCACGGTAACGGCGGAATCCATGCCGCCTGATACCAACACGACGGCCTTGCGCAACAAATTTTCTGACATGACGTGGTTCCACCCAGAGATAGCCGGTCACCGGCCGCGAACGCCAGCCGAACCGGCAGGTTACTTCCCCGGCGTATCGCCCCACAGCAGCTTGTGCAACTGCAGCTGGAAGCGCACGGGTAGTTTGTCAGCAAGAATCCACTCGGCCAGGTCGCGTGGCGGCAGCGCACCGTGCACAGGCGAAAACAACACCGCGCAACGATCAGCCAAGGCATGTTCGACCAGCATCGCGCACGCCCATTCGTAGTCGGTGCGACTGGCCAGCACAATCTTGATCTGGTCGAACGAAGACAAATGGTCGAGGTTGGACCACAGGTTACGCGCACTTTCACCCGAGCCCGGTGCCTTCAAATCCATCACCTTGCACACGCGCGGGTCCACCGCCGAAATGTCGAGTGCCCCCGAAGTTTCCAGCGACACCTCGTAGCCGCTGTCACAGAGCTCGCGCAGCAGGATCAGGCAACGTTTCTGCGCCAGCGGCTCGCCTCCGGTAACGCAGACATGCTTCGCGCCGTAGCTGGCGACCTCGGCCAGGACCTCGTCGATCGCATGCCAAGCGCCACCATGGAACGAGTATTCGGTATCGCACCAGACGCAGCGCAAGGGGCAGCCGGTCAGTCGCACAAACACGGTGCGCCAGCCGATGGCGTCGGCCTCACCCTGGATCGAGTGGAAAATTTCGGTGATGCGCAATCGCTCGGCAACAGCCGCAGCTGGCGTGGTGGTCACCACGCGCCCGTCACCATCACTCACGCTCTCAGGTGCCGGATTGAACTTGCAGTCGCTGCAACCGCTCCTGCGCCAGACTCGCCGAGTCCGAACCCGGATACTTGGCAATGACCTGCTTCAACGTGGTCTTGGCGGCAGCAACCTGCTTCAGCTCGATCTGACAATAACCGACCTTGAGCAGCGCATCGGGCAGCTTGTCGCTCTGCGGGAATCGGTCAACCACTTGCTTGAACGCGTCCAACGCCACCGCGTAGTTGGTGGTGACGAAATACGACTGCCCCAGCCAGTACCAGGCGTTCGGCACGAGGGCGTGGTTCGGGTACTGCTGGATGAAACTACGAAACTCACGCGACGCAGCGACATAATTGCCTGCGCGGATCGACTGAAACGCGGTGTCATAAGCTGACTGCGCCGCCGCAGGATCGGCGTTGGCACTGCCGCTGCTGGAGGCCGCCGCCGGCTGTCCCGACGCGCTAGTACCGCTGGTTGCAACGGTGGCGGCCGCTGCCGGATTGGCAGATGGTGCCTGCGGCTTGCCGGCGTTGCCGCCCGCCCCGCCACCTTCGAGACGCGCAAGGCGCGCGTCGAGGTCGGCGTACTGGGCTTTGTTCTTGTCGTTGACATCTTGCAACTGATGTTGCAACTCTTCGATCTGTCCCTGCATCTGGCGCATCTGCGTGCTCAGCTGCTGGATCTGGTTGACCAGGCCGGTGCCACTCTGGTCGCGACTCTGCGCCTGCTGCTCCAACTGCGTGACGCGGTCGGCGAGGCTTAGTCGGGAATCCTGGGCGAATACGGGAAACGCGAACAGCATGGCGGACGCGATCGCGCCCGCCATGCTGAACCTGGCTGTGAAACTGTTAGCCAGTCGCTTCATCATTACTGCGCCGTGTAGACGATCTCGACGCGGCGGTTCTTGCTCCAGCAATCCTCATTGTGCTGACGGCACACGGGCTTTTCCTTGCCGTAGCTGATCACGGTCATCTGGCTGGACGAGGCACCATTGGCCTGCAGCGCGCTGGACACGGCAGTGCCGCGACGCTCACCCAAGCCAAGGTTGTACTCGCGCGTGCCACGCTCGTCGGTGTTGCCTTCCAGACGCATCTGCGCGCTCGGACGGTCCTGCAGATACTTGGCGTGGTAGGCCATGATCTGCTGGAATTCCGGCTTGATCTCGGTCTTGTCGAAATCGAAATACACGACGCGCTGACGCAAGCAGGCATCGGTATCGAGATCGGCTGGGGTGTACTTGTTGCTGGACACTGGAGCCACGGGCGTCGGTGCGGACTGCTCCACGGGCGGCTGTGGCTTGACTTCCTGCTTCTTGCTGCACGCAGCTGCCCCTACACAAAGCAGGGCAACCAGGGCAATACGAACGGTCTTATTCATGGTGACGTTCCTTAAACGAGTTGAGTTCCGACAAACTGATGACGATGGGAGTTTACAAAATAATTTCCGCCGGTTATCCGACTGTTATTGTGACATCTGAAAGATCGACAATGCGTGACGCTGCATGGCCGCTCTGACTGGCGAGGCTGCGACTAGCGCATCCCGCCGGAAACCGAAACACGCCGATGGCTTCGTTCGGGCCCGATCCGTGGGCATCATGTCGTCGCACCACTTGTGCACGACGACACAAAAATTCAAGGCTCGCGGTAAGGACCCCAAGCTGGCTCCTGGACGTTGCCTTCCGCAAGTTTGAGACGCTCTCGAACCATCCCGTCGCTGGACACGGAATACAAGACGCCTCGTGTACCTTCGGTGGCAGAGTAAAGCAACATACTTGCATTGGGCGCAAAGCTGACTGAGTCGTCCAGCGGGCCCGGCGAGATGAAGCGCTGCTGTCCGCCCAGGCTCTGATCCTGAATAACGATACGATACACGTTCCCGCTGCCCTGCACCATGGCAACCTGCTTGCCGTCGTAGCTCACCGATGATTTGGCGTTGTACTGGCCCTGGAAGGTGATCCGCTGCGCCGTGCCGCCGCTCGCTGGAATCTGGTAGATCTGCGGTCGGCCCGATCGATCCGAGGTGAAATAGATGCTCTGGCCGTCCGGCGACCATTGTGGCTCGGTGTCGATTGCCAGGTTATGGGTGACGCGCGTTTCCTGATGGCTCGCCAGATCGATCACGAAGATCTCCGGATTGCCGACATAGGACAGTGACACCGCCAGTTTCTTGCCATCGGGCGACCACGCTGGCGCGCCATTGATACCCTTGCGCGCGGAGACGAGTTGACGCGCGCCAGTAAGAATGTTCTGGATGCGGATTGAGGAATTGCCGTCTTCGAACGAAACGTACGCGATGCTGGAGCCATCCGGCGACCACGCGGGCGACAGCAGGGATTCGCGCGAACGCACCGCCACCTGCGGATTGTAGCCGTCGGAGTCAGCCACGATCAACGAATACGTCGTCTTGTCGCCCAGCCCGACTGCGGTGACATACGCGATGCGGGTCCAGAACGCGCCACGGACGCCGGTGATTTTCTGGTAGATCTTGTCGGCCATCCGGTGCGCCACGCCACGCAGATCCGCCGCTGGCGTGGCGAAAGTGCCGCCCAGCAGTTGCTGCTGCTTGTTGACGTCCCACAATTCGTAGGTGACGTTGAGCGTGCCGCTGCCCTCGCCACTGATGCGCCCGACCACGATGTAGTCCTGCTTGAGCAGCCGCCAGGTGGCAAACTTGATGTCCGACCCCTGCGCCGGTGTTTCCACGATTTCGCTCTTGGCCAGCGAGCGGAACTTGCCCGAGCGATTGAAATCGTTGCTCATCACGGCGGCCACGTCAGTCGTCAGTGGCGTGCCGCCCTGTTGGGCGAACGGCACGACGACGATCGGAGTGGCGGTCTTGACGCCACCGACAATGGTAACGGTCAGCGGTGACTGCGCGGCGACCGGGCCGGCAAACAACGCCAGCGCGGACAGCAGGATGACGATGAAGCTGGAGCTGATTTTGCGCATGGGCTTGGTCATTGCGGCCTGAAGGTAAAAGTAAGGTTGCGTCTGAACACTTTCTCGAAACCTTTATAGGGCAAGGTCTTGGTTCGCAAAACCGCGTTCTCGACGGAGCGCCTGCCGGCTTCGTCGTAAGGGCAGCTCGGGTCGACGGTGGCGCTCATGACGTCACCGCCGGGCGATTGAACAATGTGGACATCACACGGGACACTGGGCATGTTATCCGGACGCAGCCAGTTCGGCGTGACCGCATTCTGAATGGCCGCTGCGTATTCACTCGCCAGATCACTGTCCGGACTGTTGTTGCCGGTCTGCACTTGCGCGGCATTGGGCACATCGGACCGGGCATTGTCCTGGGAGTTCTTGAGGTCCTCCATCTGCTGTTTTGCCTGTTTGGCCTTGCTGTCCAGCTGTTTGGTCTGGGCCGATGCCGCATCCATCTTGGCAAACAGGGCGTCGATCTTCTTCTTTTCCTCAACCTTCTTCTTGGCTGCCTGCGCGTCCAGCTCGGATTGGCGCTGGCGCTCCTTTTCTTCCTGCAGCTTCTTGGCGTTCTCGGCCTTGAGCGCGGCATCCTCGACCACTTTCTCCTGATCGACCGTATCCGGATGTTTCGGCGGCGGTGGCAATTGGCTCACCGCCGGTTTGTCCGGCGGTGGTGGCGTGGGTGGCGTCACGGTCGGCGGCGGCGGTACCGTGTTGGGCACCGGCTTGACCTTGACCGCCTTCGGCGGCGGGCTGCCGGTAGGGCCAATCAGGGTCGCTTCGATGATCGGCCCCTGCAGGCGCAAAGGCACTGAGCAGGTGATCGGGTTCATCGACGCCGGCAGGCCGAGCGCGGTCACGAAGGCCTCGTACTTCGAGCACGGCAGAACGGCCAGGAACAGGAACGCGACGATGCCTACGTGCAGGATGGCGGAGAGTACGACCGCCTTCGGCGTCGCCCTACTTTCGTCCATGAGAGGCGCTCTTGCCCTGCACTGGCTGGGCCATCAGGCCGACCTTGCTCACGCCGGCCTGCTGCAGATCGGCCATCACCGCCACCACACCGCCATATTTGCCATCGGCATCGCCGGCCACGAGCACGTTGACTTCAGGGTTTGCCTTGACGAAAGCGCCGACCTTCTGCTTCAGCGCTTCCATCTCGATGGGCTCGGCCTTGTTGCTGCCGACCTGCAACAGCAACGAGCCATCCGCCTTGACCTGCACGATGACCGGATCCTTCTTTTCCTTCAGGGATTTTGCGTCCGCCTGCGGTAGATTCACGTCGACGTTGGACTTGAGCATCGGCGTGGTGACCATGAAGATGATCAACAGCACCAGCATCACATCGATGTAGGGCACCACGTTGATCTCGGATTTGAGCTTGTAGCGCTTGACGCGCCCGGGGGTTCGCATGGCTGCTGCTCCGCTCAGGCCGCGTCGTCGGTCTGGATCTGGCGCTGCAGTACGGAGGAAAACTCCTCCTGGAACACGTCATAGCGCGAGGCGATGCGCTCCACCTTGGTGGCATAACGGTTGTAGGCCCACTGCGCCGGGATCGCCGCGAACAAGCCCATGGCCGTGGCGATCAGTGCCTCGGAGATGTGCGGCGCGACCACGGCAATGGTCACGTCCTTCATGTCGCCCAGACCCTGGAACGCGCCCATGATGCCCCACACCGTGCCGAACAAGCCTACATACGGGCTGATCGAGCCGACGTTGGCGAGGAATTCCAGGTTGCGCTCAAGCAGCCCGATCTCGCGCGTACCAGCCACCTGCATGGCACGCTCGGAGCCTTCGATGGTGGCACGCGGGTCCTGCCGCTTGCGCTGGCGCTGACGGGCGAACTCGCGAAAGCCGGACTCGAAGATGTTTTCGATGCCGCCGCTGGCGCCCTGACTGGTGCTGACCTCGCGGAACAACTGGGCGAGGTCGCCACCCGACCAGAAGCGCTCCTCGAACGCCTCGGCATCTTCCAGTGCCGCCCGCGTCTGCGCGTACTTGCGGATGATGATCACCCACGAAAGAAACGAGAACACCAGCAGGATCACCAGCACTAGTTGCACCGGCACGCTTGATTGCGCGACCAACGTAAAAATGTTCAGTCCACCATTCATGGCTTGCAGGTTCTCCGCGGATTCGGCTTGGGTTGGGCTAGGGTTGCGGGATGAGATCGAGCGGGATCAGCGCCGGTCGCATGCGTGCAAGATCCACGCAAGCCACCCGCAGGCTGGCGCGAATCAGGCAACTGCCGTCCGCTCGGGTGATCGTCTGAGCGAACAGGATACTGGCAGAACGCCACGCTTTGACGTCCACCGTCACCGTCAATTCATCATCCAGCAGGGCTGGCTTGAGAAAATCGATCTGCATGTCGCGCACCATGAAGGCCAACCCGGTCGCTCGCTTGAACGCCATCTGGTCGACCCCGAGCGCTCGCATCCACTCACTGCGCGCGCGCTCCATGAAGCGCAAATAGCCGGCGTGATACACCACTCCGCCAGCGTCGGTGTCCTCCCAGTAAACCCGTACCGGCCAGCAGAAAGGCACGGCGAGCGGCTCAGACATCGTCGGCACCGGCATGGAACAGGTCGGCCGCCTGAGTCTGACGCAGCGGTGGCACCAGGCCCAGGTGGCGCCAGCCCTTGCTGCTGACCATGCGGCCGCGCGCCGTACGCACGAGGTAGCCTTGCTGAATCAGGTACGGCTCAACCACATCTTCCAGCGTACCGCGATCCTCGCTCAAGGCGGCGGCCAGCGATTCCACACCCACCGGGCCACCGTCGAAGTTCTCCACGATCAGCCCAAGCAGGCGCCGATCCAGTTCGTCGAAGCCTTCCGGGTCAATCTTCAACATGTCCAGCGCCGCCTGCGCCACCGGCAAGGTGATCTCGCCATCCGCCCGCACTTCGGCGTAGTCGCGCACGCGGCGCAGCAGGCGGTTGGCGATGCGCGGCGTGCCGCGCGAGCGGCGGGCGATCTCCTGCGCGCCCTCCGGTGCGCACACGATGCCGAGGATGCGGGCCGCACGCCGCACGATGGCGGTGAGTTCGGCAGTGGTATAGAACTCCAGCCGCTGGACGATGCCGAAACGGTCACGCAGCGGCGCGGTGAGCATGCCGGCGCGGGTGGTGGCGCCGATCAGGGTGAACGGCGGCAGGTCCAGCTTGATCGAGCGCGCAGCCGGACCCTCGCCGATCATGATATCGATCTGGTAGTCCTCCATCGCCGGATAGAGCACCTCCTCGACCACCGGCGACAGCCGATGGATCTCGTCGACGAACAACACGTCGTTCGCCTCCAGGTTGGTCAGCAAGGCCGCCAGATCACCCGCACGCTCGAGCACGGGACCCGAGGTGGAGCGCAAGTTGACCCCCAGTTCGTTGGCAATCACGTGCGACAGCGTGGTCTTGCCCAACCCCGGCGGACCGAAGATCAGTACGTGATCGAGTGCCCCGCCGCGCTTTTTCGCCGCCTCGATGTAGATCGACAACTGCTCGCGCACCGCCTGCTGGCCCAGATACTCGGCCAGCCGTTTCGGCCGGATGGTCGCTTCCAGGGCTTCGTCGTCGAGCTGCGTGGCGGCGGTGATGAGGCGGGATTCAGTCATTTGAGCCGAGATTCGGGATACGGGATACGGGATTCATCAGGGCGGCCTCGTGCATTCACGAAATATCCGGCGGCACCGGCTTTTGCAAATCCCGAATCCCGCATCTCGAATCCCTGCCCATCATATCTCCACCTGCGTACCCAGCTCGATCAGCCGGTTGCCGGGAATCTGGAAGAATGCGGTGGCCGGCAACGCATTGCGCGACATGAACGCGAACAGTTTGTCACGCCACAGCGCCATGCCCGGGCGTCGCTTGTCGGCGACGATGTTTTCGCGCGACAGGAAGAATGTGGTGTCCATCATGTCAAACACCAGTCCTGCACGCGCGCACGTCACCAGCGCCAGCGGGATGTTCGGATCCTCGCTGAAACCGAAACGCAGTTCCAACTCGTAGAACTCGCTCCCTAACGAGGTGATGTGGATGCGCTCGCCTGCATCGGCTACCGGCGCATCGAGCATGTCCACCGTGAGCAACACGTTGCGCTCGTGCAGCACTTTGTTGTGCTTGAGGTTGTGCAGCAGGGCATGCGGCACCGCGTGGAGGTTGGCGGTGAGAAACACTGCCGTGCCTGGGACGCGCAGCGGGGGATGAGCCTCGATACTCTCGATGAAGGGTGCCAGCGCCAGTCCACCCTGCCTCAGGCCGCGCAGCAGCAGCTCGCGGCCCCGCCGCCAGGTGGTCATCACGATGAAAATGGCCAGGCCCAGCACCAACGGAAACCAGCCGCCATCCTCAACCTTGATCAGGTTCGCACCGAAGAACGACAGGTCAATGATCAGAAACAGCACGCCTACCGCCGCCACTGCGATGCGGCTCCAATGCCATTGGCGACGTGCCACCACCAGTGCCAGCACGGTAGTGATGGTCATGGTGCCGGTGACCGCGATGCCGTAGGCCGCACCCAACCGTGCCGAGCTGCCGAAACCCACCACCGCCGCCAGCACCATCACCAACAGGAAGGTGTTCACCCACGGCAGGAAAATCTGCCCCGACATCTCGCGCGACGTGTGCACCACCTGCATGCGCATCGAATAGCCCAGCGAAATGGCTTCGCGGGTCATCGAGAATGCACCGGAAATCACCGCCTGCGACGCAATCACCGCGGCCATCGTGGCCAGCGCGATCATCGGGTACAACAACACCCCGGGCACCAGCTTGAAGAACGGATTGTCGATCGCCGTGGGATCTCTGAGCAGCAGCGCGCCCTGGCCGAAATAGTTGAGCAACAACGCCGGCAGCACAAAACTGAACCAGGCCAGCCGTATCGGTTTCTTGCCGAAATGTCCCATGTCCGCATACAGCGCCTCGGCACCGGTCAGCGCCAGCACCACACCACCCAGCGCGATGAAGGCCTCCACCCCGTGGGTGAAGAAGAACCGCACGCCATACCAGGGATTGATTGCCATCAGCACATGCGGGTCGCGCAGGATCATGCGTACCCCGAGAATCGCGAGAACTGCGAACCACAACACCATGATCGGACCGAATACGCGGCCGATTCGCTCGGTACCGTGACGTTGCATGACAAACAGCAAAATCAGGACGATCACCGTGATGGGGACCACCAAATGCGCCAATTCAGGCGCTGCCACTTTGAGGCCTTCCACCGCGCCCAGCGTCGTGATCGCCGGCGTAATGACGCCGTCACCGTAGAACAGCGCCGCGCCAAAGATGCCCAGCATCACCAGCACCCAGCGCAGCCGCGGTTCCGCGCGTACGCTGCGCTGGGCCAGCGCCATCAGCGCCATGATGCCGCCCTCGCCCTTGTTGTCGGCGCGCATGACGAACACCACGTACTTCAGCGATACCACCAGAACCTGCGCCCAGAAGATCAGCGACAGCACGCCGTAGATGCTGGCTGGCGTGGGTTTTATGCCGTCATGGCTCAGGGTGGCCTGCAAGGTATACAGCGGGCTGGTACCGATATCCCCATAAACCACGCCCATGGCACCCACCGCCAGTGCAGCGAGACGGCGCTTGGTCTCCGAGGGAGCGTCAGCGGTTCTTTCGATCAGGCTCATTTCGATCAACTCCCCAGCGCAGCGCGCAATGCCTTGTGAATCCTCGCCTCGGCGCGGTAAGCGTTGGGCGCGACTTTCTGCAGCAAGCGCGATAGCCCTGCCGGTTGGTAACCAAATTGCGCCAGCGCCACGGCCGCGTCGCCCGCCGCGTCCATCAAATTTCCAACTGCGCACCCAGCTCGATCAGCCGGTTGCCGGGAATCTGGAAGAAGGCGGTGGCGGGCAACGCGTTGCGCGCCATGAAGGCGAACAGCTTGTCGCGCCAGCGTGCCATGCCCGGGCGACGCTCGCTGGAGACGATGCTTTCGCGCGACAGGAAAAACGTGGTGTCCATCATGTCGAAGCTGAGGCCCTCGCGCGTGCATTGCGTCAGCGCCAGCGGGATGTTGGGATCCTCGGCGAAGCCGAAATGCAGTTCCAGACTGTAGAAATCTTCACTCAGGCGGGTGATCTGGATGCGCTCGTCGGCGTCGGCCACCGGCGTTTCCAGAATTGCCACTGTCAGAAACACGTTGCGTTCGTGCAGCACCTTGTTGTGCTTGAGATTGTGCAGCAGGGCATGCGGCACAGCCTCCTGGTTGGCGGTGAGGAATATCGCCGTACCCGGCACCCGGATCGGCGGGTGCTCGGTCATGTTATCGATGAACGGCGCCAGCGCCAGGCCACTCTGCTTGATCTCGCGTACCACCAATTCACGGCCACGACGCCAGGTGGTCATCACGGTAAACAAAAACAGGCCGAGCACCAGCGGGAACCAGCCGCCGTCGGGAATCTTCAACGTGTTGGCGCCGAAATAACTCAGGTCGATGGTCAGCAATACCAACGCGACGAGCATCACCACGGCGCGATTCCAGTGCCACATGCGTCGGGCCACAATCATGGTCAGGGCGGTGTCGATGGCCATGGTACCGGTCACGGCAATGCCGTAGGCTCCGGCCAGCGCATTGGACGAGCCGAAGCCGATCACAGTGCCAATCACGGCGACCATCAGCGCGCGATTGACCCACGGCAGGAAGATCTGCCCGATCCTCTCGCGCGAGGTATGCACCACTTGCATGCGCGGCAGGAAGCCGAGCTGGACCGCCTGGCGGGTCACGGTGAACGCTCCGGCTATCACCGACTGCGAGGCAATCACGGTGGATGCCGTGGCCAAGCCGATCATCGGATACAACGCCCAACCGGGCACCGCATGAAAGAACGGATTGGCGATCGCCTTGGGGTAGGTCAGCAACAGGCCGCCCTGACCGTAGTAGTTGAGCAGCAACGCCGGCATCACAAAGCCGAACCACGCCGCGCGGATCGGGAAACGGCCGAAATGACCCATGTCCGTGTACAACGCCTCGGCACCGGTCACGCACAACACCACGGAGCCCAGCGCCAGGAACGAGACCGAACGGTGGGTGAGAAAAAACTCCACGGCATAATACGGATTGAACGCCACCAGCACCTGGGGCGCCTTGATGATGTTGTACACACCAATCACGGCCAGGCTGAGGAACCACAGCACCATGATGGGTCCGAACAGGGCACCAATCTTGGCCGTCCCGTGCCGCTGCAACCAGAACAGTCCGAGCAGGACCACCACGGTAATCGGCACGACCCATTCACTGAGACCCGGAGCGGCCACTTGCAGGCCTTCGACCGCAGACAGTACCGAGATCGCCGGCGTGATCACGCCGTCGCCAAAGAACAGCGCCGCGCCCAGCAGCGCCATCAACATGATTATCCGGCGCGCCCGCACCGATTTGCCCGCGGCACGTTGGGCCAAGGTCATCAAGGCCATGATGCCGCCCTCGCCCTTGTTGTCCGCACGCATCACCAGGCTGACGTATTTCACCGCCACCACCATGATCAGCGTCCATGTGATCAGCGACAGGATGCCCAAAATGGTGCTGTGCAGTGGGTGCAGGCCGTGCCCGGGCAGGAACGTCTCGTGCATCGTGTACAGCGGACTGGTGCCGAGGTCGCCGAACACCACGCCGATCGCACCGACGATCAGCGCCGACTTGGCGCCACGGCCGTGGCCGGTGTCGTCGGCGGAGGACGCCTCCGCCTGATCGTGCTCTCGTTCGCTCATGGAATTCCTGGCGACCTAATTGCCCAGCGCGGCGCGCAGCGCCTTGCGGATGATGGATTCGGCATCGTCGCCTTCGGCAGCAACCTTCTGCACCAGCCGACTCACTTCGGCGGGCTTGTAGCCCAGTTGCTGCAGCGCCACGGTAGCTTCGCCCGATGCATCCAGCGGAACTGCAGCACCGCGCAGTGATACACCGCTCACCGTGGAGGTACCGTCGAGACGATCACGCAGCTCGACCACGATGCGCTCGGCGGTCTTCTTGCCGATGCCGGGAATCTTGGTCAGGGCGACCACATCGCCGGCATGCACCAATCGCGCGAAATGGTCGGTGGAAACACCCGAAAGCACGGACAGCGCGATCTTCGCCCCAATCCCGCTGACCTTGAGCAGGTTGCGGAACAGTGATCGCTCACTCTCATGCAGGAAGCCGTACAGAGTGACGCTGTCCTCTTTCACCGCGTGATGAGTGAGCAGAATCACCTCCTTGCCCAGCCCGGGCAGGTCGTAGATCGTGGACATCGGCGCCTCGACTTCGTAGCCGATGCCACCGACCTCGACCAGCAACGACGGCGGATGCTTGGAAACGAGGATGCCGCGCAATCGCCCGATCATGGGTGTCGCCTCCAACGAGTATGGATCAGTGCCTTCATCGGCGCCGACGCCAGGCCATGCGCGGTATGCCGACCCGGACCAGGCTGGCGCGCGTATGCGCATGGGTTACCGCAATCGCCAGCGCGTCGGCGGCGTCAGCCTGCAGCGGCCCCTTCAGGCCGAGCAGCGCGCTCACCATGTGCTGCACCTGGGTCTTGTCGCTGCGGCCACTGCCGACCACGGCCTGCTTGACTTCGGTTGCGGCGTATTCGTGCACCTCGATCCCCCGACTGACCACCGCGCAGATCGCGGCGCCACGTGCCTGCCCCAGCTTCAGCGCCGAATCCGGATTGCGCGCCATGAACACGCGCTCAATCCCGCACTCGGCCGGCCGGTGCGCGGCGATGATGTCACACAGTTCGTCAAAGATGCGTTTCAGGCGCAGCGGAAAGCTGGCCTCACCCGCCACGACCAACGCGCCGTGAAAGACATGGACAAGCTTGCCTTTGTCATCCACGTCGATGATGCCGACGCCGGTACGCTGGCTGCCCGGGTCGATACCGATGATTCTCACCGAGCGGGAATCCCGCAACAGGACTTCCTTGCGGTCGTCGGGAACAGAGGACCGGGGGTCGGGCAATGCATCGAGGCGGGCCCCACTAGCTGTTCCCGATTCCCCATCCCCGTCCTTGCTGCTAGCCATCGGTTGGCAGCAAGGCGTTGTGTGACACCTCGCTCACGTCATCCAGCGCATCGAGATTGGCAAGCAGATCGTGCAGGGATTCACGCGCATCCTGCGGCACTTCGATCCGATTATTCGGGCGCATCACCACGCCCGCATGCTCGGCACCAAGGCCCGCATCGATCAACGACTGCTGCACCGCTTCAAAATTCTCCGGCGCGCACAACACAATACTTTCGCCATGTTCGTTGATGACATCCTCGGCCCCCGCTTCAAGTGCCGACTCCAGCACGAACTCCTCGGCACTGGCCTTGTCCGCTGTGGCGAACACCAGCTCGCCACAGCGAGTGAACTGGAACGCCACCGAGCCGGACGTGCCCAGGTTGCCGCCGTGCTTGGACAACGCATAGCGCACATCCGCCACGGTGCGGGTGGGATTGTCGGTAAAGCAATCGATGATCAACGCAATGCCGGCCGGACCGTAGCCTTCGTAGCGCATTTCCTGCATGACCGCGCCGCCGTCGGTGCCGGAGCCGCGCTTGACCGCGCGATCGATAGTCTCCCTGCTCATGTTCGCCGACAGTGCCTTGTCGACCGCCGCCCGCAAGCGCGGGTTGCCGGCCGGGTCGGCCACGCCGGCACGGGTGGCCACCGTGATTTCGCGGATCAGCTTGGTGAATACCTTGGCGCGCTTGGCGTCCTCGGCATTCTTGCGACCTTCAACGGTCGGGCCTCTACCCATGGTGATTCCTGCATGACGCGACTGGACAAGCCGCTGATTTTACCTGAAATCGGCTGGCGTGCCGGCACCACGGCGGCGCCCGCTCAACCCAGGGATGCCGGGAAATGGCCGGCACGCAGGAACCCGGCGACCAGCCGTGCCACTTCCGGCGAAAACAACAAGCTGGTGTGGTTGGACTCCACCACGCGGTGGTCGGAAAGACCGGGCAGGCGGGTTTCCGCCACGGCTACCGTGCCATCGTGCTCGCCCTCGAAATGGCCCAGCACCGCGCCCAGGCCAAGCGGCATGCGGCCGGCGATCATGCCCACCTCGCGCGCGCCGTCCCAGCGCTTGAAACCCTGCTCCATCAGTTGCCGGTTGTTGCCCAGCAGGATCTCGCCGCCACGGCCCCATCGCGCCATGCCACGGGCCGCCGCGCTGCCGCGCAGCGGCGAGCCCAGGCAGACGATACGCCCCGCTGGCAACACGTCCGCGCCACTGCACGCGCGCAATGCCAGCAATCCTCCCAGGCTGTGCCCGACCAGATGCACGGCGTCGGCCTCGTCCGCCAGGCCAGCCATGCGCGCATGCAGGCGCTCGAGGATACGTTGCTGGCTTGCCGCAATGCTCAGGTAATCAAAGCGGTGCACGCGAAACCCTGCGTCCATCAAACGATGGTGCAGCATGGACAGCGCAAAACCGCGCATCCACAGGCCATGCAGCAGGATCACATGTTCAGACATCGTGGAAACCCGCCTGAAGCGACATCGAACGGACGCCAGCATCCCAAAGCTGTATTCCACCGCGACCGCATCCGGCACGCAACCGGCATCGGCGGTGGAGACCGCCGAACGCGCGCTGACACCGCCGAGGTTCAGCCCCGGGGAACCTCATCCGCCACCTGCACATGCAGCTCTTTCAGCTGCGATACGGCGATCGTCGAGGGCGCATCGGTCATCAGATCCTGCGCGCTGGTGGTCTTGGGGAACGCTATGACGTCGCGGATGGATTCGGTGCCGGCCATCAAGGCGGCAATACGGTCGATGCCGAACGCGACCCCGCCGTGCGGTGGCGCACCGAACTTCAGCGCCTTCAGCAGAAAACCGAACTTCGCCTCGGCCTCCTCCGGGCCGATGCCAAGCAACTCAAACACGGCACTTTGCATGTCGGGGCGATGAATACGAATGGAGCCGCCGCCGATCTCGTTGCCGTTGAGCACCATGTCATAGCCGCGGCTCACTGCGGTCGCGGCATGTGCGCGCAGGTCGGCGATGTCGTCGATCTTCGGCGCGGTGAACGGATGATGCAAGGCCACGTAACGCTGCGCCGCATCGTCGTATTCGAACATCGGGAAATCGGTGACCCACAACGGCTTCCAACCGGCTTCGAGCAGGCTGCGGTCCTTGCCGACCTTCAGGCGCACCGCACCCATGAACTCGCTGACCGTCTTCCAGGCGCCGGCGCCAAAAAACACGATGTCGCCGGTTTGCGCCGCGGTGGCCTTGAGCACGCCTTCCAGCGCGGCGTCGTCGAGGAACTTCGCCACCGGTGACTTGATGCCCTCGCGCCCCTGCGTCAGGTCCTCGACCTTGAGCCAGGCCAGCCCCTTGGCGCCGTAGCGCGCGGCGTACTCAGTCAAGCCATCGATATCCTTGCGTGACAGCACCGCACCACCCGGGACACGCAACGCCGCTACCCGACCCGCTGGATCGTTGGCCGGCCCGGCGAATACACTGAATTCGATGTGCTTCACGAACTCAGCCACGTCGACCAGCTCCAGTGGCATGCGCAGATCCGGCTTGTCCGAGCCGAAGCGACGCATCGCCTCGGCCCAAGTGATGCGCGGAAACGGAGTAGCGAGCTCCACCCCCTGCACTTCACGGAACACATGGCGGATCAGCTCCTCCACGAAGTCCTGCACATCCTTTTCCTCGACGAAGGCAAACTCCATGTCGAGCTGGGTGAATTCCGGCTGGCGATCGGCGCGCAGATCCTCGTCGCGGAAGCAGCGCGCAATCTGGTAGTAACGGTCGAAGCCAGCCACCATCAGGATCTGCTTGAACAGCTGCGGCGACTGCGGCAGCGCATAGAACTGGCCCGGGTGCACACGACTGGGCACCAGGTAGTCGCGCGCGCCCTCGGGGGTTGCCTTGGTCAGGATCGGCGTCTCCACATCCTGGAAGCCGCGCTCGTCCAGATAGCGCCGCAACAGCTGCACCAGACGGATCCGCTTGCGCATCATGGCCTGCATCTCGGGGCGGCGCAGGTCGAGGTAGCGGTAGGTCATCCGCATGTCCTCGTTCGGGTTCTCGTGCAGCGCAAACGGCAAGTCCTTCGCCGTGTTGAGGATCTCGACCGTGTCCGCCAGCAGCTCCACGGTGCCGGTCTTCAGCTTGTCGTTCACCGCCAGGCGGCGGCGCAGCGTGCCGGTGACGCGCAGGCAATATTCGTTGCCGAGCTCGCCGGCGACCGCAAAAGCTGCCGCGTTCTCGCGTTCGATCACGACCTGGGCCAGGCCCTCGTGGTCGCGCAGGTCGACGAAGGCCACATGCGCCTGCAGGCGGATCGTGTTGACCCAACCGCACAGGGTGACGGTCTGGTCGATCAGGGTCTCATCGATGAGGCCGCAGTAATGCGTGCGCATGCGCTGGAAACTCCGGGCCGCGGGGCGGCGTAAACGAGTAAAAAGACCTGCAAGTTTAGCATTGCCGCGGGGTCAACGAGAGGTCGATGCCGCGCAGCAGGACCAGCGTATCGGCTGGAAACAAGCCGGCTTGCGCGGCCAATCGCGTTGATACGGTGACGTCCACACGCGGCAAGCGGCCCCGACCGGATCGGGTCGATGCGCGTGCCGGGGGCTTGGTTGCTGTCTGTTTTCGTCGCTGCGGCGGCCGTCTGGTCAACGAGGCGAACGAACGGAAGCGGCTCGATCAGGGCGCCGCTTCACCGGCGGCAGCCTTGCTCGGAGCCACTGCGGCAGCAGGCGTCGACGAAGAAGAAGATGTTGCCGAAGAAGATGTCGAGGCATCGCCACCGGCGCTTTCAGCGGCCGGCGTGGGCGCCCTGCCGCCATCGGCCAGATGATGTTTCTTCTCGCCGCTGCCCTTGAAGTCCGTCTCGTACCAGCCGCTGCCGGCCAGACGGAAGAACGGAGCAGTGACGCGACGGTGCAATTGAGCTGCCTGGCACGCCGGGCAGACCGTGGGATCGGCGTCGGAAAGCCTCTGCAGGTGATCGAAACGATGCCCGCAACTGCTGCACTCAAATTCGTAAATGGGCATGAAAACTCCGCAATGGCTGTCAACCGGATCTGACAGCCTCCCATTATCGTGCTGTTTGTGGCGATTTCAATGCGCCGGCCGCACGTAGGCGCCGCGCCGGAGGCAGAGTGGCCTGCGCCGAGGCTTGCAGGGTCACCGTCAGGGAAAATCCGAGCCGCGTTGCGAAGGCCCTGAGAAATGGACGTCTATATGACGTGTTGACGAAACGCACCACTGCCTATACGATCCAAGTGTTGCAATGCAGCAATCCCTGTTCCGGAGATTCCCATGAGAAAGCGTCTCGACCACTTCGTCCCGACCAGCCTGGCTGTCGCTGTGCTGCTCGCACTCTCCGGCACAGCTATCGCGCAGGATACGGCCGCGCCGCCACCCATCCCCAAGACCAAGGATCTCAGCGCCGTGATCGTGACCGGTACGCGCGCGAGCGATCGCACCGTGAGCAGCTCGCTGACACCGATTGACGTGGTCTCGGCCAAGGTACTGCGGCAGACCGGCACCACCGACCTGCCCACGGCGCTCGCCCGCATCATTCCTTCGCTCAATTTCCCACGCCCGGCGGCCGCCGACACCGCCGATACCCAGCGACCGGCGCAATTGCGCGGACTCTCGCCCGACCAGGTGCTGGTGCTGGTGGACGGCAAGCGCTGGCATCCCGGCGCGATCCTGCTGAACAATGGCGTGATCGGGCGCGGTGCGCAGTCGGTGGATCTCAATACCATTCCGATGTCGGCCATCGACCATATCGAAGTGCTGCGCGACGGCGCCTCGGCGCAATACGGTTCCGACGCTATCGCCGGCGTCATCAACATCATCCTCAAGACCGGCGCAAAAGGTGGCGACGTCGAGGTGACCGGAGGTCAGTATTCCGCGGGCGATGGCCGGCAATGGCAAGGCTCGGCCAACTTTGGCATCCCGCTGAGCGACGACAAGGGCTGGCTGCGCCTGTCCGTGCAGAGCGGCAATGAGGATCACACCAACCGCGCTGGCGTGGACAACCGCGCCGGCTTCCCCGCACTTGGCGTGAACTTCCGCCAGGGCGACCCGGATGTGCGCGACAACAACGTGCTGCTCAACACACAGTACGACATCACGCCCGACGTGCAGCTCTATGCGTTTGGCCACTATGGCCGCCGCCAGAGCACGTCGCCGGCGTTTTTCCGCTACGGCATCAACTCGCCAATACCGAACAGTCCGCTGATTGGCCAGGTGTATCCCGACGGCTTCCTGCCGCTGGAGCATGCCGACTCCACCGATCAGTCGCTGGTGGCTGGCCTGCGCGGAAAGCTCAACGGGTGGCGTTGGGATCTGAGCGGCAACTTCGGCCAAAACCGTGTCTCGTACGAAACGATCAACAGTCTCAACTACGCCTATTTGAATGACTTTGGCAGCACGCCGAGCGTCTTTCACGACGGCATCCTCAGTGCCAAGCAGCAAAGCGTCGACCTCGACATCGCCAAGGACGTCTCCGTCAGCTGGATGCCAAACCCGGTCACGGTGGCCTTTGGCGCGCAATACCTGCGTCAGACGTACGCCATCGGTGCCGGTGATCTCACCTCCTATTACACATCCCAGAACCCGATCCCCGGAGCCTTTGACAGCAAGGGAAACCCTGTCGTCCCAGGTGGCGGTGCGCAGGGCTTTGGCGGTTGGCAGCCATCCAACGCGGTGGACGCAGCGCGCCAGGACGTGGCCGAATACATCGACCTGGAAACCAATCTCACCGACAAGTTTGCCGTGGCCGCCGCCGCGCGGCACGAGCACTACAACGACTTCGGCAACACCACATCGGGTTCGCTGTCCGGTCGTTTCGACTTCACCGACACGTTCGCCATCCGCGGCAGCGCGTCGACCGGATTCCGCGCGCCAGCGCTGGGTCAGGAATATTTTTCGCAGACCTCCTCGCTGTTCTTCGCCAACGGCAATTCGACGGGGCTGCCCGCCGGCATCTACAACGCCGGCCTGGTGCCCGTGGGCAGCAAGATCGCGCAGCTGCTCGGCTCCGAACCGCTGAAGCCGGAGAAGTCGAGGAACGTTACCCTGGGCACCGTCTGGAACCCCACTGCGGCACTTTCGCTCAGCTTCGACGTGTACCAGATCAGGATCCAGGATCGCATCGCCTTGTCCGGTGCGATTGCGACCACCTCGCCGACGGTGCAGGCTTACCTGGCGGCCAACGGCATTGGCAACCTCAACTTCCGTAGCCTCAACTACTTCACCAACGCCGCGACCACCCGCACCCGCGGCGTGGATTTCGTCAGCACCTACCTGGCAGACCTCGGCAACGCCGGTACCCTCAGCACCACGCTGAGTGCCAACTACAACCAGAACGTTGCCACCAACATCAAGCCGAACCCGGCCGTGCTGACCAATCTCGGCGTCAATTTCGTACGTCTGAACCGACAGGACATCCAGGGCTACCTGGCCAACTCCACGCCGCGCAGCAAGCTGATCCTGAGCGAGCAGTACAGCGTCGGCAACTGGGGATTCACGGGCACGCTGACTCGCTACGGCCGCTATACGAGCTATGTCAGCAGCCTCGCCAACTACAAGCCGGCGACCGGCGTCGTCGACCAGACCTTCACGCCGAAGTGGGTCCTCGACCTGGCCGCGAACTACCACCTGAACAACTGGATGTTCACGCTGGGCGCAGACAACGCACTGGATACCTACCCGGACAAGAGCATTGCGAACAACAGCACCAACGGTAC
>JBDTKM010000032.1:0-11902 GCA_039935315.1 Rhodanobacter sp.
TCGATATTCGGCACCGATTACCCGACGCCGGATGGCACCGGCATTCGTGACTATATCCACGTCGTCGATCTGGCGCGGGCGCATCTTGATGCGTTGCGCTATCTGCGTGATGGCGGCGCTTCGACCACGCTGAACTGTGGCTACGGGCACGGCTATTCGGTGCGCGAGGTACTGGCGGCGGTAGGTCGCGCCCACGGCGCGCCGGTGCCATACAAGGAAGAACCGCGACGTGCGGGCGATCCGCCGTCGCTGATTGCCGCATCCGACCGCATCAAAAGCACGCTGGGTTGGCAGCCGCGCCACAACGACCTCGATTTCATCGCGCGCACCTCGCTCGCGTGGGAACGCAAGTTGTTGAAGGCCGACGGTTGAGGGCGCCGCTGCCGGCACGTCCGGGCGCTCCCCGAGTTGGCAAGGCTTGACCGTTCCGATCCACAACCGCAGGTGTCCGGCGGCGTGCGCGCCTTGCACAACAGTCCGAGTACCACGCACAACGAAAAGCCACCGGATACAGGTGGCTTTTGTCTGGCGGCTGCGTGTCTCCTCCATGAGATCTTGGCTGGTGTCGCAGATTTCCGGAACGCCTTGCGCGGCGACTCATAAAACCCGCGAGCGGTTCCTTGCTCAGAGGTTCATCCAAGATGAGTTCAAGCCCACTTGGAACTGACCTCAACCGGGGGCCTCATGACTATCTCCACTCGCTTCGACGGCGTGCTCCCACTTGCCATCGAAGCTCACCATGGCCAAGTCCTCAAGGGCACGACTACCCTTATCTCTCTCACCCCCTGGCAGTCTCCGCGCTGGTGCTGGAATACGAAGGCATAGAGAACCAGGCGATAGCCGGTCTGTTGCACGATGCCAGCAAGGACGGCGGTAGCGCCTATGCTCCCAAGATCGCAGGCAAATTCGGGCCGGACGTGCTCGGCCTCGTAGAGGCGTGCAGCGACGGCACGGCCGAGAGCAAAGCGAAGGCCATCACACCGGCAGCCAAGAAGGCCGATTGGCCACAGCGGAAAGATGGATACCTGTTACGCCTCGAAATTGAAGATCCGGCCGCCCTGTTGCACAGCCTGCGACAAGCTGCACAAAGTGCGCGCGATCGTCGCTGACCTCGAACGCATCGGTCTACCAGCGTTTGATCGATTCACGGCTGGGCGAGCGGGATTGCCCTGTCGCTGACGCTTTGGCAGCAGCTGTGACACGAATGCGTTTGCTGTCCCGAGAATGGGGTGACACTGCGTCGGAAAGCTTTACAGTTTACGATTCGGACGAAAAGTGATGCACGGTGCGGGTTGCCGCCTAAAAACTAGGATTTTCCCGACTCGGAGTGTCGGTAACCTTTACATTTTTGCGATATCCCAACTATTAGTAAAACGCGTAACCTAATGAATGTATTGAAATTAATTGTTTGGAGTGAAAGATGCAGGTGTGACGTCAGGCCGTTGCAACAGGATAGGGAGATTTCATGAACACGTTGATGAAACGAATGGGAATCGCGTTGGTATTGATCCTCGGGATATTGTCAGCCGGAGTTGCCAGCGCCACGGTGACATATCATTGGCAGCCAATCTCCGCCCCACCAGAGTTCAATGGCTCGTATGACGTTGGCACGATTACGATTGATGATGCCGCATGGCGCAACGGGTTTCTCACTTTTGATGAAACGGTGAGTTATGAGGATCCGAATTCTTACGGATACTTCCCGAGTAGCCCGATCATCCTGTTCAACGCGTACAGCGGCTTCCCGATCACGCCGAGGCAGAATTTGTATCCCTACGAGGGTTGGTCGCTTGCAGCGTCTCTGACGTTCGATCAAGAAACTGGTTTCATGCTTGGCGATTTGACGGCCGCTACGTTCGATACCGACCTATCCATGAGCACCGGAAGCGACGGTCTCTGGACTATCACCTCTTACGTAACCGATATCCCTACCGAGGGTTGCTCATCTAGCCCGCCTCTTTGTTCGGGAGCTACAGGTCGCTGGGTCTTTTACTCGGTCCCTGAACCCCCTGAAATCCCGATATTCGCGCTTGGTCTAATCCTCATCCTGGGCTTGGGCCTAACTCGCGGATTCAGCTCAGCTCAGCTCAGCTCAGCTTCGCGCCACGTGTCACGAAACGCCTGACGCACGCTCACTGTTGCCTGGCAATTCATTCAAACCGAAGCCACTTCGCGGCTCGGCTCAATTCAGGCGTTCCTTCGCTCCCGTAAAGCTGACACTCGCCACCGGCAGAAATAGAGTCGCCGGCCGTGGTCAGTTTCGCTGGCGAAGCTGGCTGGCTGACGTGGTGAGAATGGGAGAGCGTTGGCGTTTTGCCACAATTTCAAGACGCAACAATCTCTCGCCGACGCGATGTAGCGACGATTGCTTTTCTCGTCAGCGTGGTAACTGCATGCTGACACTGCCCGCTAGTCTGGCAATCCGCCGACGGGCGTCAGTCGCAAGCGCACAATGGTAGTCAGGCGCAGACTGACGCACCGGGCACGCGATGTCTCGAAACTGTACCGCGTAGGGACTGTGTAGGGATTTTCCGGCCTAACCCGACAACGAAAAAGGCCCGCATTGCTGCAGGCTCTTGATTTCATGGTGGCCGGGGACGGAATCGAACCGCCGACACGGGGATTTTCAATCCCCTGCTCTACCAACTGAGCTACCCGGCCGGAAACTGGCTGCCACGGACAATCGCGTGATTGATCAACGTTGCGTGGAGCCGCGTATTAGACTGAATGCGCGCGGTTTCGTCAAGCCGCGCCACTGGGCGGGGTGAAGCCGGCGGCCATGTCGAATTCGCCGCCGAACAGGAAATTCTCCATCTGCTCGGCGAGGTATTTGCGCGATTTCGCGTCGAGCGGGTTGAGCCGGTATTCGTTGATCAGGGTGGTCTGGTGGGTCAGCCACTGTTGCCAGGCCGGCCTGGAAATTTCGGTGTAGATACGCTGGCCGAGCGGGCCGGGCCAGGGGGCGAAGTCGAGACCTTCGGCGTCGATGTCGAGCTTGCTGCAATGGATGATGCGACTCATGATCTGGTTCCTGTGCGACCCGGGTGGACGCGTCTCGACCTTCGGCGGCCCAAGAGTGTGCGGCAGCGGTCCGCTCGGCGTCGCTGATCTGCAGCAAGGGGCATGCGGGCGACCATCGAACGTATCACGGCGACGATGCGTCAACGGATTATCGACGATGTGGCGCATCCGGTCGATGGCGCGACGCGGGACGGGTCGTGGCCGTCGTCGCGGCATGCCCTGTCTTGGCGGCTTGCGCGGGGCGCAATGTGGGGCACCCGGCACGCTCTGCGCGTGTCGGTGATGGTTCGGGGAACGTCAGCGCGCGCTTCAGGCTGCCGCTTGTTGCCCATTGGCGATCGCATAGACCTGGTCGGCCCATTGGGTCGCACCCAGATATACCGCGGCCATGTGCTGGATGCGCTGGGGGGTGGCGGACGCGCTGGTCATTTCGCCGTCTTCCCAGGCGATGATCTGTTTGAGCAGGGAGCCGAACGGACCACTGCGGTCGGTCAATGCCTCGCTGACTTCGGGGACCAATCTCAATTGGCTCAGCAGGAAGTCCATCGGCGCGCACATCAAGGTGTCCAGCAGTGAGAACAGGCCCACCGTGAACGCCGTCTCCGACGCCCCGTTGGGCATGCCGGCGGCCAGCTTCTCGCACATGTGGGCGCGGATCAGAGCGGCTCGCAGGAGTTCGGGCGGCTTGTCGTCCATGCTGCACAAAGACATGGTTTCGATCCAGTTGCGCATCCGTTTCACGCCGAAGAAGATCGCCGCCTGCTGTACCGATTTCAGCTGGCGTGGCAGGGCGAAGTAGGCGGAGTTGACGCAACTGAGCAGCTTGTAGCTGAGCACGGCATCGTCACGGATGATATTGCCCAGTTCCACCGGGCCCGGGTTGTCTTGTTGCAACGCGCCCATCAGTCGCAACATGCTCATGCGATTGCCGGTCAGCACGGGCAGCGCGACCACCTGGGGCATCAGCAGGTAGCGGCCCTGGATCGCCTGGACCGGCAATTCGAGGCACCGTTCATAGGTGGGATGGTCGTTGACGTGGCCGGCGATCACGCGCAAGCCACGCGCGTGCAGTGCCTCGGCACGTTCTTTCAGGACATCCGGAGTCAGCCGGCTTGCGTCCAGCCGCACCAGCTGTGCTATCTGCAGCAGTGGTTGCAGCGAGTGGCTGGCGGCCACGTCGACGTCGCCCGCTTCGAGCAGCAGCTGACAGCCGCGCTCAGCCATCTTTTGCAGGCGTTTCATCAGCGGCTGATCGTCGGCGACCGATGGCTGCAGCACGACGCCGAGGCGAGGTTGGTGCAGCAATACGTCGGAGTCTTCGGGAAGCAATTCGGGCGGCAGATTGAGAAAGGCCCGGTTGCCGCGAACCAGGCGGGTCAGCGCGCCGTCGGTAATCGTCGAGAGCGCGCTGCGCAGCAGCTGTTCCTCGTCACCGGGCTCCAGGTGGAACACGATCTCGTACGAGAACAGGTTGCGCTCGCGATCGAGCATCGGCGTGCGCAGTACCGGAAGGGGAGTGGACGCGGGTGCGACGTTCTGTTCGGGCGGTGACGACTGGATGGAGGAGGTGAAAGCGGAAGTTTTGGAGGTGCTCATGATCGATCGTCGTGGTCGGCGCGAAGGCAAGCCCGCGGCTGCTTCGCTGTCAGTGGGTGCAGCGCCTGGGCGCAGCTGGCGCAGTCGTGATGGACGAGGGGGTCATGCCGCGGCGCGTACCTGCGAGCGCAGGCTGCCGTGCAGTTCGCCGGAGCGACCATAAATTTCGCCGTCGCCGGCGTGACCGGTGAGGATCGCGAGCGCCTGGCGCACCTGCGTCAGACGCTGGTTCACGGCTCGGCCGTTGCGCAGGTTGAGCATGTGGCATTGTCGCAGCGACTGCAGTACATGCTGCCACTCCGAAGTCAGTGCGGCTTGCCTGACCGGTTGTTCGCGGCACAGCAACTGGCGCTCGGCATCGAGCTGTTCCAGTTGCTGCATGCGTGCCTGCTTCTGTGTGCTGGCGCGGTCCAGTGCTTCGACGCTGGCGTTGTCCAGTGCGACGCGTTCGGCTTCCAGCACGCTCAGCAATTGGTCGCTAACCTGCTGCATGTCGCCCAGCACGGAAGCCAGTGCGTCGTTCAGTTCGTGCTGCAGGGATGCCTTCACGCCTTCTCCGCGTCGCCGAGCTGGTGGTCCATGGCGACCATGCGATCGGCGATCCGGCTGGCATCGATCGTGTAGCTGCCGTCGGCCAGGGCGCGGCGCAACTGCTCCACGCGTTTGGTATCGATCGGCGAAGCGTCTTGCTGTCGTGCCGCCATCTGCAGTGCCTGCGCTGAATCGGTCAACTTCAGTTGGTCGCCGTTGCGCGGCGTCGCCGCAGCGCTTTCTGCCGACGCGACCGCGCTGGCCGGGGAACTGCTTGCCGGGTTGTTGGTGGCTTGCGGAAACTTGGGCAAACCGTTGTTGGTGATCGTCGTATGCATGGATCCACTTCCGCGGGGCTGTGCTCTGTTGCTGGTTGATCGGCCGCTTTGGCGGAAACTTTAGGGCCGTTTCAACAGGTCGACGGACCGCTATCTTGGGGCAGCTGGTTTCACGGCAACACCGTTACGAGGCCCGGTGCGCTGACGATGGCGTCGACGACCCGGCCCGAGCTGGCGTTGCGTACCCGCAGGCGGGCGCCGTTGTCGCCGCTGCCCAGGGCCAGGCCCTCGGCACGGACCTCGATGCCACCCAGTTGCGCCACCATCTGGACATGGTCGCCAGCGCGCACCATGTGTCGCCCACCCAGTGCGCCGGGGTTGAGCGGGGTGCCAGGAGCCATTGCCCGGGCCAGCGACCGTCCGGCGATTTGCTGGAAGTTATCGATGTAACCGTAGCCCAGTCGGGTGACGTCGCGTTGCTCGGCATGGACGTCCGCGGCGCCAATGCCGTCGCCGCGCAGCAGGGCGCGGCTGGTCACCAATACCGAGCGGAACAGCTGCAGCTGGATCGGCACGCGCACGGTCCAGCCCTCGGGTTGGGGGCAGCGCACCGCAACGGACATGCGCGAGCGCGCCTGGAGCTGGTCTGGAATGATCACGCGCAAGGGCTGTTGGCACGCTGCCAGCTGCAGGCGCAAGTCCAATGGCTCCGCCGTGACCACGCTGCGACTACCGGGCTGCGCGTAGTGGCTGCGGATGGCCTGTACGGCTGCTGCACGCACGCTGTCCAGCGATTGCACGGTGCCGGACGCGTTGCTGGCGGCCACCGGGCAGGCCAGTGTCAGCACCAGTGCAAGGACCAGTCCGGCACCGGCGGCACGCGGCCGTGTGTTCATGCGGCGGCCAGTGCGGCGTCGAGCTGAGCCAGCAGAGCTTCGCGGCTGATTTCGAGTTGCTGCGCAAGCGCGCTGGCCTGTTCGAGCTGGCCATCGCCCAGCAACGTGATGAAATGATGGCCTTGTTCGCCCAGCTGCATGCCGGCGTTGCTGAGCGCGGCGGCGTCGCCTGACCCGCCACGCAGCAGCGCGAGCCGGTCGATGCTGCGCACCAGGGTGCGGGTGTCGAACCAGCGCCGGTCCAGCGCAGCGGGTTCGAGCAGCGCCACCGCCATGGCCTGGCGCAGGTTCAAGGACGCTTCGCGTACGGTCAAGCTGAGGCTGGCCGCGTCGTTGCCGCTCTCGCCTTCCAGCCATTCCAGTCCCAATCGATGGGCCAGCAGCGCGGCGCGGCGCAGTGTCTGGGACTCCCGTCGCGCCTCGGTGCTGCGACGCTGCAGCGCGCCCAGCGCAGCCTGGTTCGCGGTGGCGCACGCATGCTGGATGTCGTGGCTTTTTTGCAACGCGTGGATGCGATCACTGGCGGTGCGCAGGGTGATGCTGCCCTCTTCCAGCAGGTTGCCCGATCGGCTGGTCACGGCTTGGGCACGCTCCAGCTGATCCATGCTGTCGTTCACCTCGGCATCAAGCTGCACTGAAAAGTCGCCGATCGAGCCGGTGACGGCTTCGATCTCGGTGGTGGTCAGGGTGGTTTTCTCGGCCAGTTGCTTGACCTCATCGGCGACCACCGCGAAACCGCGCCCGGCGTCGCCCGCGCGGGCGGCCTCGATCGCGGCGTTCAGCGCGACCAGGTTGGTCTGATGCGCGATCTCCTGCACCGTACTGGTCAGTTTGCGAATCTGCGCCACCTGTTCGGCGAGATTGCCTTGGTTGCGATTGATCGCCGTCAGCGCCGTGCGCAGCAGTCGCAATTGGCCATCCAGTTCGCGGACCCCGGTGCTCCCGGCGGCGCCGGCCTGGCTGGCCTGATTGAGATACGCATCGACTTGTTGCAGTGCCGTCGAAATCCCGGCGCTTCCATCCGTCAAGCGATCGACGCTGGTGCGGCTGTCGGTGGCGGCCTGTTCCAGCGCGGCCTGTTCACGGGACAGCTGCCTGACCGCGCCGAGCACCATGCTTTGTTGTTCCAGTGTCTGCAGCGCCACCGGAGCCGGCGGCCGGCTGACGACCCGGGCGAGCAAGGGTTCCAGGATCTGCGCTGCACGCGGGTGCTTGCGTCGCAGCACCGTCAGCTCGGCAGCGTCGCCGTGGACGGCGGCCCCTACCAGCGCGGCGATATGCTGTTTCCAGATAAAACTCATGGCGCGGGCATCATCTCAAGTCGGGACAGGTGGCGTCGCTGCATCGTCCGCAACGCTCGGAGCTTGAACAAGCAAGCGACATGCCAGTGTCGAATCTCGAGCCGCCGCAAGCCGGGGCGGCAGCAGGGTGTGTGCCGCACGCTGGCTGGCCGGTCTGCGAATCCGCCTGTGCGGGCCACTCGGCACTGATTCTTGATCCACCCGGTCACGATGGATCCGCCATTCGGCTGTTGCCGTCCTTGCATATCAGGATGCTGGACGCGCCCCCCCACGCGCGCTCGGCGGTGTGTTCCATGAGGTGATGCTCAAGGGTATCGCCGCCCACCGTTCCTTACCTCAGGCACCAGCCCGACCTTGCGGGCGCAGGCGTGGGTGGAGTGGTTGCCGCAGGCTGCGGTGGTGTCGGCAAGCTGACGCCGATCCCGGTCCCGACCCCGGTCGCGGCGTCGCCGTCAACAAACCGTCTTCCGCTGCCGGGAGATGGCGATAGACCGTGGCGTCTGGTGATTAAATATAATTAATACAATAACTTGTGAACAATGGCATGTAAATTGCCTTTCGCTACCGTGCAGCAACCGCATGCGGAGCGACGCAATGATTCCAGCCCCTGACAATCTGTTTGGCATCCACACCAAGGCGCTCGAGCTATGGCAGCACCGTACCGAAGTGCTGGCCAACAACTTGGCCAATGCCGACACCCCCGGCTTTCTGGCCCGTGACATCGATTTTCGCAAGGCGCTGGCCTCAGCCAGTAGCCAGTCCGGCGCCTCAACCCTGGACACCGATGCGCCAGGCCAGATCAACAACGCCAGTCAGGCGACCGGAGCGCTGGCCTACCGCGTGCCGAACCAGCCAAGCATGGATGGCAACACCGTTGACAGTCAGGTCGAGCAGGCGGCGTTTGCCGCCAACGGCGTGCATTACCAGGCCAGCCTGGCCTTCATCACCGCGCAGATCCGCATGTTGCGCACCGCCATCACCGGAGGTCAGGGCTGATGTCACTCTTTTCTGTTTTCAATGTGGCTGGTTCCGGCATGGCAGCGCAGTCGACGCGGCTGAACACGGTGGCCAGCAACCTGGCCAACGCCGACAGCGTGTCCAGCACGCCTGAGGGCGCCTATCGCGCACGCGAGCCGCTGTTCAGCGCGGTGAAGGGGCAGTTTGCTGGTGGCAACAACGCCGGCGGCGAAAACGCTGCGCAGGCCGAAGGCGTGCAGGTGCTCGGCATTTCCGAGAGTCAGGCGGCCATCCCCAGCCGCTACGAACCGGGCAATCCGATGGCCGATGCCAGCGGCCATGTGTATGCCAGCAACGTCAACCCGGTTGATGAGCTGGTCAACATGATTTCTGCCTCGCGCTCGTACCAGCAGAACGTCGAAGTGATGAACACCACCAAGCAGCTGCTGGTCAAGACCCTCAATCTCGGTCAATAACCAATACGGAGTCACCGATGACCACGATCAATACCAACAACAATACGGCGGCGAGTCCGCCGGCCACTTCGTCCAGCGCCGCCGCCATGGCCGGCGGCATGAGTCAGAGTGACTTCCTGCAGCTGATGACAGCGCAGTTGAAGGCGCAGGACCCGACCAACCCGGTGGACAACTCGCAGTTCGTGTCGCAGATGGCGCAGTTCAGCCAGCTCTCGGCGACCCAGGATCTGCTCACCTCGGTCAATGGTCTGAGCAGCACCGTGGGCAGTGCGCTGCAGTCCTCGCAGGTAGTCGGCTCATCAAACCTGATCAACCGGCAGGTGATGGTGCCTTCGTCCACCGTCGACTATGCGGGCAGCAGCGTGACTGGCGCCGTCAACGCGGGTGGCGCAACCAACGCCACGGTCAACATTCTCGACGCCTCCGGCAAGTCCGTGCGCACGATCAACCTCAGCGCCCAGGGCGGCGGCCTGGCCCAGTTCAGCTGGGATGGCAAGGACAACAACGGCAACCCTCTGGCGTCAGGCACGTACAGCATCGCGGCCAACAACAACGGCAGCGCGCTGGACACCTATGTTGCCGGCACGGTCACCTCGGTCGGTTACGGCGGCGGCACGATCGGTACCTATCTGCAGGTGGCCGGCGTCGGCGGCGTCCCGCTCAGTCAGGTGGCGCAGATTCTCTGAAGCACGGCGTACGCACACTCATCCATCCATTCGAGGAATAGAACATGGCTTTGAACACGGCACTGAGCGGGATCAACGCGGCGCAATCAGACCTCAACGTGATTTCCAACAACATTGCGAACGCCAATACCACGGGCTTCAAGGGTTCGCGCGCGGAATTCTCGGAAGTTTTCGCGGTGACCGGACTGAATCTGAATTCGACCGCGGTCGGCAGTGGTGCGCGGCTGCAGGATGTGGCGCAGCAGTTCTCGCAAGGCGACATCGCCACCACCAGCAACAGTCTGGATCTGGCCATCAGCGGCAACGGCTTTTTCACTCTCGACAACGGCAACGGGGTCAGTTACAGCCGGGCGGGCAACTTCCAGACCGATCCGAACAACTTCGTGATCAATCCCGATGGCGCGAAGTTGCAGGTGTATCCACCCACCGGGGCGGGCGGCTTCGACACCAGCACGCTGGTGCCGCTGCAACTGCTGTCCGCGCAGAGCCAGGCCACGCCCACCTCGCAGGTGACGCTGAGTGCCAATCTGCCGGCGGATGCCAGCGTGCCGGCCAATTCGTTCGACCCCACCGATGGCACCAGCTACAACGCGTCCACGCCCGTCACCGTCTACGACTCCCAGGGCGGCACCCACCAAGCCACCTTGTATTACGTCAAGACGGGCACCAACAGCTGGAACGCCAACCTTTACGTGGATGGCGCCAGTGCCGGTACCCAGCCGATGACGTTCAGCACGAGCGGCAAGCTGGTCACGCCGGCCAACGGCAACCTCGCGTTCAACCCGGTCAGCGGTGGTAGCGGCGCCAACCCGCTGTCGCTTTCCGTCAACTTCTCCAACACCACCCAGTTCGGCACGGACTATTCCACCGGTTCGATCAACCAGAACGGGTTCGCGGCAGGCACCTTCACCTCGATCGACATCGACAGCAAGGGAGTGGTGACGGCAAATTATTCCAACAACCAGAGCGCCCAGGTCGGCCAGCTGGCGTTGGCGAACTTCGCCAATCTGCAAGGCCTGCGCCAGCTCGGCAATACCAACTGGGCGGCCAGCGGTGACTCCGGTTCGGCGGTGAGGGGAACGGCTGGCACCGGGCAGTTTGGTGTGGTGCAAGCCGGTGCACTGGAAAATTCCAACACCGCCGACACCACCGCCCAACTGGTGGCGATGATCCAGGCGCAGCGCGACTACCAGGCCAATGCCCAGGTGCTTGGCACCGATAGCACCTTGACCACCGCGCTGTTCAACGCGGTTTCGAGGTAATCGACTGCCATGGACCGTTCCCTCTATGTCGCGATGACCGGAGCCACGCAGATCATGCGCAGCCAGGCGACGGTCAGCAACAACCTGGCCAATGCCAGCACGGTGGGCTTCAAGAGCGAGCTCACCGCGTTCCACAGTCTGCCGGTGCAGGGCAGTGGTCTGGCGACGCGGATCAATGCGGTGGCCCAGGGCGTCGGCCAGGACCAGGGTCAGGGCGCGAGCATCAGCACCGGGCGCGCGCTGGACGTGGCCATCAAGGGCCCCGGCTGGATTGCCGTGCAGGCGCCGGATGGCTCCGAAGCGTATACCCGCGCCGGCGATTTGCAGCTGACCGCCAGTGGTCAGTTGACCGATGCCAGGGGCGATCCGGTGATTGGCAATTCCGGCCCGATCAACCTGCCCGACAGCGGCCAGATCAGCATCGGCGAGGACGGCACGATCTCCACCGTGGGCGCCGGTGCCGCGCCCAGTTCGATCGCCGTACTGGACCGGCTCAAGCTGGTCAACCCTGATCCGGCCAGCCTGGTCCAGGCCGGCGATGGCCTGATGCACACGACCGACGGCGCGCCCGCGGGCACCGATCCGCAGGTGACGGTCACCTCCGGCGCGCTGGAGAGCAGCAACGTCAACCCCTCGGCGGAGCTGGTCAAGATGATCGCCTTGTCGCGCCAGTACGACATGCAGATCAAATCGATCAAGGCCGGCGAAGACAACGCCGACTCCTCTCTCAAACTGCTGCAGTCGAATTGACTGGCAGGTCACGATTCCACGTATCAGGAGTGACTCATGCTTTCTTCCCTCTGGATTGCCAAGACCGGCCTCGATGCGCAGCAGACGCGCATGGACGTCATCTCCAACAACCTGGCCAATGCCAACACCACCGGCTTCAAGAGTTCGC
>JBDTKM010000033.1:0-4126 GCA_039935315.1 Rhodanobacter sp.
GGATGGCTGGCGCGGTTTCATGATCGCCCACACGGCAGCCAGTTACGCGCTCTACAAGCGCATGCGCTACTACGAAATGGTCAACAATCCGAAGTCGGTCGCCGACGCGACTGATCAACTGCGAAGACACTATTTGGATTGATGCGCACAACCCGCCGCTCCAATCAAATCACGCGCTTCCCGGCTTGGCTTCCTCCCCCTCCCGGCGACCCACGGGAGTCTCCTTGCGGGTGAGAGGATTGAGGAGCGGGTGCGGGACTTGCCCGCTCCACCCGACCCGACGCTCCCCACCCTCGCCTCACTCTTCCCACCAGGTGGAACCCGCGCTTCGCCCCTGCCCTCATCCGGCGCTACGTGCCACCTGCTCACCCGCAAAGGAACTCCCAAGGTCGCCGGAGGGGAAAGGATCTGCGGATTGAAGTGCCGACGCCACCCACGCACCGGGTGCGAGAGTGAGGGCCAAGCCGGAATCCATGCGCCCGCGTTAACCTATCCCTCTCGAACCGCGCCCAACGCCGACCATGCCTCCCGCCAAAAAGCACTACCTCCTCTACGGTTCCGAGCGTTACACGCTGGCGATCCTGCGGCCGGTACAAGCTGCCATCCGAGCTCGCGGCGATGAAACCGCATGGTTTTTTGACGGTCCCGGCGCCGAGGATCTGGTGGACGCTGAGCGTTTGCTGAGCGTGGCCGAGGCACGCGCGTGGAAACCCGACGCCGTACTCACACCCGGCAATCATTTGCCGCATTTCTTCCCCGGCGTAAAGGTCGAGGTATTCCACGGTTTCGACGCGGGCAAACCGCGGCATATCTATATTCGCGGCTTCTTCGACCTGTACTGCACCACCGGACCACGCGACACCGCGCAGTTCCAGGCGCTGGCGGACGAGCTCGGCCATTTCGCCGTGACCGAAACGGGCTGGCCCAAACTCGACCCGTTCATGCGCGAAATTGCCGGCCCGTTGCCAGCGGTGCGCCAGCCGCCGGTGATCCTGTACCACTCCACCTTCTCTCCTTCCTGGAGCGCCGCCGAAACGCTGTACGAAGAGGTCAAGCGCCTCTCGCGCGATGGCCGCTGGCGCTGGATCATTACGTTTCACCCGAAAATGGGTGCGGAAACCACGGCGAAGTTCAGGGCGCTGCAGAACGAGCACCTCGTGTTCGCCGACAACGACAACATCCTCGACCTGTTTCCGCAGGTCGACATGATGTGCTCGGATACTTCTTCCGCGCTCAGCGAATTCCTGCTCACTGGCAAGCCGGTGGTGACGTTCAAGAACCGCCGGCCCGGCCCGCAGCTGATCGACATCGACGATGCGGCGCAATTCGAGGGTGCCATCGAGCGTGCGCTGGCGCGGCCACCGGAACTGATGCAGGCCATTCGCGCGTACGCCGATGCGATTCACCCGCGCCGCGACGGGCGCTCCAGCGAACGCGTGCTCGATGCGATCGATGCGTTCATCGCTCGCGGCGGCCGCAATCGCAGGCGCAAACCGCTGAATCTGTGGCGCAAGCTGAAACTGCGTCGCCGCATCGGCTACTGGGGACCGGCGTGACAGGACGCCACCGCGCGATGGGCAACACCGGCACACGCTAGAATCTCCCCGATCCCGCCAAGAGCTTGCGAAGTGCCGTCGAGTCCCCTCAAGCGCTCCGAACACCTGCGTGCCGTCTGGCCCTGGTTACCACTGTGGTCGCTGGTCGCGCTGCTGGCGATCTTCGCGCACGGGCCGATGCCGCTGTATTCCACTCGCACACTGGCGGTGGCGTGGGACATGTTCAATCACGGCCAGTGGCTGGTACCGCACATCAACGGCCAGCCTTACAGCGAGAAGGCACCGCTGCTGTTCTGGCTGATCCAGGCGGGCTGGTTTGCGTTCGGGGTCAGCGACATCTGGCCGCGCGTGCTGGAAGTGTTGTTCGGTGGCGCGCAGCTGATGCTGGTCTCGCTGCTGGCACGGCGCCTGTTCCCGCAGCGGCCGTGGATGTCCAAGGCGGCGCCGTGGATGCTGCTGGCGTTCGGCTACGCGTTCCTGTTCGGCCTGCAGATCATGTACGACGTGCTGCTTTCGGTATGGGCGCTGGCCGCCTTGCTGTGCCTGACGCCGACGCGCCGGCGGGTGGAGCCGCGCTGGCTGCTGTTCGGGCTGTGCATCGGACTGGGCTTGCTGACCAAGGGGCCGGTGATGCTGCTGCACGTTGTCTTCCCGTGGCTGCTCGGCCCGCTGTGGAGCGACTGGGCGCGCGAGCACCGCAGGCGCTGGTACGGCGCCGGCGGCGCCTCGTTGCTGCTCGGCGGCGTGATGCTGCTGGCGTGGGCGCTGCCGGCCGGATTCGCTGGCGGGGATACCTATCGCGACCGGCTGTTCTTCACCCAGACCGCAGGCCGCGTCGTCGACAAATTGTCCCAGGGCAAGAACCTGCAGAACCATGCCCACCCCTTCTGGTTCTACTTGTTGTGGCTACCGGTGCTGTTGTTCCCGTTCAGTGGCTGGCCGCGGATGTGGATAGCCGTGGCCAGCCTGCGTCGACCGCTGGAGTCCGGGCTGCGCTTCCTGCTGTGCTGGCTGGTACCCACCTTCGGGGTGTTCTCGCTGATCAGTGGCAAGCAGCTCTACTACCTGTTGCCGGAACTGGCCGGCGGTGCCTTGCTGATGGGTGCGGCCATGGCCGTACTGCGCGAGCGCCAGCCTGCGCTGGCCGCCTACCGCCGGTTCGGCAGCTGGCCGCTGGGGGTCGGCGGTATCGTGTTTGCCGTGTTGTTGTTCATCCTGCCCATGCTGGTCGATCACCACCTGGTGCAGCCGGACTGGGACTGGGCCTATGCCATCGCACCGCAAAGCCGCTATTTCAGCGTGATCTTCCTGTTGCTGGGGATTCTGTTGCTGTTGCGCGGTCGCGGCGAACTGCGCCGACTGGCGGTGGCCGGGTTGGCCGGCGTGTTCGCGCTGAATGCCCTGTTCACCCTGACGATCTGGCCGCGCTGGGACCTGCGCCCCGCCGCCGCCCTGTTGCGGACCGCCGAGCAAACCGGTCACCCGCTCGCCAACCTGGGCAATTACGAAGGCGAGTTCCATTTTGCCGGCCGGCTGACCCATCCGATCACCGAGCTGTACGGTGACAAGGCGATCGAGGACTACGCCCACGCCCACCCGGATGCGCTGATCGTGGCGCACCCGGGCACGCTGACGGCGGCGGACCTGCGCTACGCCTTGTTGGCCCAACCGTTCCGCTCGTCCTGGGTGGTGATCTGGCCGGCTACCTCGCTGGCCGAGCTGCGCGCCGGACTGACGCCGCCCGAACCCGCCCAGCCCACCCAGGTTTATTCAACCGATGCCTGGCGCAACCGCGCGCGGCAATGACGATGTCGAAATGAACGCCCTGATCGACAACTTGCGCCAGCAATGCGATGGCGCACGCGACGGCGCCTTGCTGCGCTTCTCGCTGGGCAACGCGCTGCTGGCCGAGGGCGACGCCGCGGCGGCGATCATCCAACTGGAGCGCTCACTGGCATTCGATCCGGCCTATTCGGCAGCGTGGAAGCTGCTGGGCAAGGCTTGTCTCGACGCGGGTCGGCGCGAGGCGGCTGCCGATGCCTGGCATCGGGGCATTGCCGCAGCCGGCCAGCGCGGCGACAAGCAGGCCGAGAAGGAGATGACGGTGTTCCTGCGGCGGCTGGAGAAACACCTGCCGTCCTGACCCGGGGGATCTCTTCGCTCGTAGCCCGCTCGCGGGCGCTGCGCTTGCCTCGATCTGCCGATCGGGCATCAGAACCGCCCGCACCAGAGCAGAAGCATCGCCCGCCAGGGAGCTCCTGCAATCAAGGGGAGTCGTTGTGGAACACGTCAGTCCGTTCGCCCTCGTTGTCATACGGACTGACCAAGCCATGCGCCGACCAGCGCTTGTATTGCCATTGGTATTGGGTGAACGCCAGCTCGACACAGTCCTGCACGCCACGATTCAGCGCCGCGCAGGCGACTGCCGCGTCGGGATCGTCGATACCCTCCGGCGCCGGCAGCAGATGGACGCGATAACCGGCGCCCGCCGGCAGGCGCTCGGCAAAGGCGAACAACACTGTTGCCCCCGTTCGCGCGGCCAGCCGCGGCAACAACACCATGGTCAGCGC